>NZ_JBEKYX010000023.1:0-46109 GCF_049510455.1 Occallatibacter sp.
TCGCCAAACTCAAACTCTTCCGAGGTATCGCCACCCGCTACGACAAAACCGCCAGGAACTTCCTCGCTGCAATACACCTCGCCGCTTCTACTATATGGCTCATTTGATGACACGCCCTAGGAACCAGGGTTTTAGATCAAAGACAAATTTTCTTTAAATTTTTAACTTTTGTATCTGCGAACAGCTCCGGGAGCTGTTTCCGTTTGCCCGCTTCGCCCTTATCGTGGTTCACTGGTGGCCGAAACGGAAAGGCAGCTCATGACCTGCATCCTGGCACTCGATCAGGGCACCACCAGTTCCCGCGCCATCGTTTTTAACCACGCCGGCGAAATCGTCTCCGTAGCCCAGCGCGAGTTTCAGCAGTTTTACCCGCAGCCCGGCTGGGTCGAGCATGACCCCGAAGAGATCCTCTTGAGCCAGTTCGCCTGCGCAAAAGAAGCTCTGACGAAAGCCGGCGTAAGCGTCAAAGACGTCGCCGCCATCGGCATCACCAACCAGCGCGAGACCGCCATCGTCTGGGACCGCGCCACCGGCAAGGCCATTCATCCCGCTATCGTCTGGCAGGATCGCCGAACAGCCGCATTCTGCAACGAACTTGAAGCCAGCGGCGCGGGAGAAACCGTAGCCAACCGCACCGGCCTGGTAATTGACTCGTACTTCTCCGGCACCAAGGTCAAGTGGCTCCTCGACAACGTGCCCGGAGCGCGGGACCGCGCCAACCGCGGCGAGCTTGCCTTCGGCACCGTGGACTCCTGGCTCATCTGGCACCTCACCGGCGGCAAACGCCACATCACAGACGTGACCAATGCCTCGCGCACGCTGCTCTACAACGTTGTCGAAGGCAAGTGGGATGCGGAGCTGCTCAAGCTGCTCGATGTGCCGGAGTCGCTTCTGCCGGAGGTCGTCTGGTCCAGCGAGCGCGTCGCTGAAACGACCGCCGAAGGGCTGAGCGGCATTCCTATCGCAGGTATCGCCGGCGATCAGCAGGCCGCGCTTTTCGGCCAGATGTGCTGGTCTCCCGGTGAGGCCAAGAACACCTACGGCACCGGCTGCTTTCTGTTGCAGAATATCGGTACGGAATTCGCCCGCTCCAAACACAAGCTGGTCACAACCATCGCCGCCAGTGCCCGCAAGCGCCTGGAATACGCCCTTGAAGGCAGCATCTTCATCGGCGGCGCAGTGGTGCAGTGGCTGCGCGATAACCTGCGTCTCATCGGCTCCTCAGCGGACGTGGAAGCACTCGCCCGCGATGTTCCGGATGCCGGCGGCCTGGTCTTTGTGCCCGCTTTTGTCGGCCTCGGCGCGCCGTGGTGGGACCCGCATGCGGGCGGCCTGCTCATTGGCCTGCGCCGCGACACCCGCGCCGGCCACATCGCCCGCGCCGCGCTTGAAAGCATCGCCTTCCAGGTAGCCGATGTGCTCGAAGCCGTAAAAAGCGAAACCTCCACGCCACTCAGCGCTCTCCGCGTCGATGGCGGCGCAGCAGTCAACGATCTGCTGATGCAATTCCAAGCCGACCTGCTCGGCGTTCCTGTTGTCCGCCCGCACGTCACCGAGACCACGGCTCTCGGCGCAGCCTATCTGGCCGGTCTCGCCACAGGCTTCTGGGAAAGCCCGGAAGCTCTGCGCGCCGGCCAGCAAAACGACACGCGCTTTGAACCGAAGATGGATGCCGCTGATGCAGCCGCACGCCGGGCACAATGGCTCCGCGCCGTCGAGCGGTCCAGAAGCTGGACGGAGTAAGCTATGCGCCGCGACACAATGCTCCAAAAGCTGCGCGACCGGCAAACTCCCGGCCAGGAACCCTTCGACATCGCCATCATTGGCGGCGGAGCCACCGGCATGGGCGTAGCTGTCGATGCCGTCGCGCGCGGCTTTTCTGTTGCGCTCGTTGAGGCGTATGACTTTGGCAAAGGCACCAGCTCGCGCTCCACCAAGCTCGTTCACGGCGGCGTGCGCTATCTCGAACAGGGCAACGTGCCACTGGTCATGTCCGCGCTCAAGGAACGCGGCCTGCTTCGCCGCAACGCACCGCATCTGGTCCACGATCTCGCCTTCGTCGTGCCCAACTACTCCTGGTGGGAGGCGCCGTTTTACGGCATCGGCCTCAAGCTCTACGACCTGCTCGCGGGCAAGTACGGCTTCGGCGCATCGCGTCTGCTATCGCGTGAGGAAACACTGGAGCGTTTGCCCAACCTCGAACCGGAAGGCCTCACCGGCGGCGTCATCTACTACGACGGTCAGTTTGACGACGCGCGCCTGCTCATTCACTTGGCCATGACGGCGGCGGAGCGCGGCGCAGCTATCGTCAACTACTGCCCCGCTACCGGATTCACCCGCGACTTCGAGGGCTTCGTAAGCGGCCTGACTGCCCGCGACGCCGAAACCGGCGAAGAATTCACCATCCCCGCGCGCATGGTCGTCAATGCCACCGGAGTTTTTACCGACACCGTTCGCCGCATGGCTGAACCCGATGCGGAAGATCTGCTCGTTACCAGCCAGGGAATCCATCTCGTCTTCGACCGCAGTTTTCTCAAAGCGGAATCCGCTCTGATGGTCCCGCGCACCAGCGATGGCCGCGTCCTCTTCGTCATCCCGTGGCATGGGCACGCCGTAGCCGGGACCACGGATACACCAGTCCAAAGCCCATCTCTCGAACCGCACGCGCTCGAAGAAGAGATCGAATTCATTCTTGAGACCGCCGGACGCTATCTCACCCGCCAGCCCACGCGTGCTGACGTTCTTAGCGTTTACGTGGGCCTGCGGCCGCTGATCAAGAGCGACGGCAAGACCTCCGCGCTCTCCCGCGATCACCTCATTCATGTCGATTCCTCCGGCCTGCTCACCATCACCGGCGGTAAGTGGACCACTTATCGCCACATGGCGGAAGACTGCGTTGACCATGCCATCACCCTTGGCCGGCTGGACGAACACCCATGCCCGACGAAAGACCTGCACATTCACGGATACGTGGAAAACGCGGAATCCCTTGGCGATTTGCAGGTCTACGGCGCGGATGCCGCGGCCATTCAGGCGCTCGCGGCAAGCGATGCAACACTCGCGCGGCAATTGCATCCTGGTCTTCCGATGATTGGCGCGGAGATCGTCTGGGCCGCACGCGAAGAGATGGCACGGACCGTGGAAGACTCGCTCGCCAGGCGTACACGCGCGCTGTTTCTCAACTCCAGGGCCGCGATGGAGATGGCGCCTCGCGCGGCAGAGTTACTGGCCCGCGAACTGGGCCGCAATGAAGCATGGGCGCAGGAGCAGGCAGTTGTATTCTGCAAGCTGGCGGAGCAATATCAAGTCCAGTGAGAATCAGGAGATGAATCGATGGCAACCCAATGTACACACGTTGCGGATCATGTAAAGAAGGTCAAACCGAACACCAAAGGCTGCGAAGAATGCCTGAAGACCGGCGACACCTGGGTCCATCTCCGCATGTGCCTTGAGTGTGGGCACGTCGGCTGCTGTGACTCCTCCAATGGCCGCCACGCGCGCGCGCACTTTCATGCCACGCAGCATCCCATCATCCAGTCCGCCGAGCGCGGCGAAGACTGGCGCTGGTGCTACATAGACGACACGTATCTGTGAAGCAGGGACAAAGGGAAAGAGGGAAGAAGGGACAAGGCTGGGATGCAACCTGACGCGCAACAGGTGGGGTAAGTACGTTTTTGTCTGGAACCCTTTGTCCCTTGTCCCTTTGCTTTATGGAAAGTCCGTCACCTTCGGCGTCTTGCGCGGCTTCGTTGCGGTTGGGCCGCCTACATCGTCAATTACGTTCGATATCTCGCCCAGGTTATCGAGCGCTATCGTAATCATGTCGTGAAACCGCACCTCCGGCGCGCGCGGAACCTCAATTGCCCGTGTCAGCGTCACATTCGGATGCCGGAAGACTGAATACACGCCCAGCCCCCACGCCTCATGCGATTTCACATCCTCGGCAACCTTGTACGAAGCCCATCCATTCACACCCGAAGCTGAAGTAAAGCTCGCTTGATCCGGTGGATCGTACGGAATCTCCGACTGATAGAAATAGGTCCGCCCCGCTTCACCCTTCCACAGCACCTGAAATTGTTGATGGTGTTCCACAAACAGCCCATAGGCTGTCACACGGTCGCCATTCACCACCAAACCATTCGCGCTCGTGTTCTGCGTCCACCCCACGCCCTTGCCATGATCCGCGCGCCAGATCCACGTGTGATCAATCAGCGTGTCATTTGCATTCACGCGCAGATTCACCTGCGCACGTCCAACGCCCGCGCCGCCTACGCGAAAGAAAACGTCGCTCAACGTAATCGGGTTCCGCGCATGATTTGTTTTTGATTCCGGAACCCCGACCTCCATCAACACCGGCGACTCTTTCTCTCCCGCATCAATCAGCAATCCCGCAACAATGACGCCATCCTCATCCCCCACCGTCATTGCCGCCGTGCCATTGATCGGCTTCAGCGTCGCAAATCCCAGGCCCAGCACAACAGTATTGGCCCGTGTCACTCGCAGCGGTTCCGTCAGCTCATAAATCCCCGGCGTCAGTAGCAGGCTCTTGCCCTTCGCAAGCTCCGCATTGATCGCAGCCGCCGAGTCCGCAGGCTTCGCAATATAAAACTTGTTCAGCGGAATCACCTTTCCCGGCGTCTGCCCGCCATGCCAGGTAATGCCGCTTGTATTCATCTGCAATCCAGGCACCCGCACGCCCCATCGCCCGCGCCCGTCCACTTCGAGATACGGCTTTTCACGAGTCACCGGCGCGCGCTCAATCGTCGTGTAAGGAGGCTGCGGCCACTGCCCCGCCGGCGGATGATCAATGCCGACAAAAACCATGTTCCAGTTCGCGCCTGTCCACGATTTCCATTCGGAATTCCTCGAAATCCACTGCTGCTGCGACCCCGAGTCCACATTTCCATCAATCACCGAGTCCGCCATCCATCCGCCGCTGGCCCATCCGCGCTGCTGATGCAGTACCAGGTTGCCAACAATGTGCATCCGCCGGAAGGGTGCAGCTTGAGATACCGCCCATTGCGTGGCGCCTCCCGCCGGCACAATAGAAAAACCCTCCATTCCACGCCAGAAGGTACACGTCGCATTGTTGCGCGGCAGGCTCGCATCCGCATGCACATTGCCTGCAATTCGTACCCCGTCCGGCGTCGCGCCCACGCCCAGCACCTGCGTATAAAACCCGATCGGAATGTCCACGTGGTACTCGCCGGGCAAAAAGATGAACGCATTTCGCTGTGTCCCGAATTCGCTATGCTGCTGCGCCGTATACATCGCGTCGATCTTCTTCTGCATCTCCGCTGCATCGCTCTTCGAGGTGAAGACCTCAACATTCGGTCCGAAGTCTGGAACCTTCGCCTGCGCCATCGCCACTGCGCCAGAGATGCCGAGCAACGCACTCACAACCAAACCACGCATCAGAATCTCCTTGAACTAAGCTCTAAATCGAACTTATATGTGTTCAAAAATCATGCGAAAGAATCGCGCGCCCATCCTATCGGCCCACACCGCTGCGCGGCAACGCAATCTTCCTTGCGCAACTCTGCCGCTGCGCGTAAAAATGGCCTGCACGCAAATCGACAAGATCATCGAGGCTCAAATGACAGCATCCATTTCCCGCAGGGAGTTTGTGCGGATCGGCGCAGCCGCCGCGGCCGCAACAGCAGGCGCATCGTATCTCAGCGCAGCCGAAGTTAAGGCCCCGCTAGGTTTGCAGCTTTACTCCGTTCGGGAGCTGCTACCCAAGGATTTCGACGGCACGCTCGCCAAACTTGCTCCCATGGGATACAAAAACGTGGAGGCCGCCGGCTACTACAACAAGACCGCCGCCGAGTGGCGCGCCGCCATGGACAAGGCCGGCCTGCGCTGCACCAGCACACACCACCCTCTTCCAATGCTCAAGCAGCATGAGGACGAGTACATCGAGTTCGCTCACACGGCGGGAATTGAGTACATCGTGTGCCCCTCACCCATGAAGAAAGACCCCAGCGTAAAAGGCCCCATGACGCTCGACGACTGGAAGTGGTCCGCGAGCGAGTTGAATCGCATCGGCGGCAAAGTAAAATCCGCGGGCATACGGCTGGGCTACCACAATCACACTCCGGAGTTTGAGACGCTGGACGGTGTGCTTGTCTACGACGAACTTCTCCGCGACACTGACCCCAAGCTTGTCTTCTTTGAGATGGACTGCGGCTGGGTCAAGGCTGCCGGCCAGGACCCGCTCACATGGCTCACCAAGACCCCCGAGCGCTTTCCGCTTCTGCATGTAAAAGACATGGAGAAAAAGGCCAATGGCCAGTCGCACTCAACGATCATGGGCAAAGGCTACATCGACTACCGCCCTATCCTGCGCGCCGCCAAGGGTCTCAAGCAGTACTTCGTGGAGCAGGAGGAGTTCCAGGGCGACATTCTCGATGAACTGCGCCAGGACGCTGAGTACATGAAAAACTTCCGCTACTGAGCGCCCGTCCTGCGCATCCTTTAGGCTGGAAGCATGACAGTCTTTGACGAAAAGCGCCAGGAGTTAGAGCAGCATGAGTTCATGATGGGCCGCGAGCGCGGGCGACTCGCCGTGGCCCTCGACATGCTCACCGATTCGCTCATCCTAGTAGGCCAGCATGGAGTTTACTGCGCCTCCACCCGCAATCCATCCAAGCCCGCACTCGACCTGCAGGCAGTGCTCGGAGGCATGGAGGGTGCAAAGGAGCTGATCAAATCGGTGATGGAGGAGATTCGGAAAAAGAGGGAAGAGGGAGAAGGGAAAAAAGGCTAGAAATCGCGACGTGAGCTAACGCGCATCGAGCCAGGTCTTCTCAAAGCTCGTCACGCAGGTTACACCGGCCTTCTTCTTTGAGTCATCGGTCTTCGTGGTGTAAAACGGCGTTTCCGATCCCTTCAAATAGGCGCGCATGTGCACCTCGGACGAAAAGCTCATCGTCGTCGAATATGAGGTAGCGCCATTATCGTCCGTCGATTGGCTGTTTTGCTTCTCGTGGTCCGTTTTCTTATCGAACCGAAGAACAATATCGGCGCTGTCGGAGTCATCCACCACAGTAAAACGGCCCCAGCGCTTCAACTGCTCCAGCGCGCCGTCGGAGACTTCGCCCGTCTTTGTGTCGTTGAGAATCGCGACGGTCTTCGCGGTAAAAGCACCCCGCGGCATAGGCCCCTGTGCCGGAGCTGCGACAAAAGCGAACAAAGCCAGCGGAAATAAGAGAGCGCGGAGGAACAGCTTCAACGTGTGTCTCCTTGAGACGATTTCTCTCGATCGCGTATCAGCATATCATCGGCATCGGTCACCCCATCCGTGGGATTGCCTGTTTTGTACCGTGTGGTGTGGGCTATCGAAAAGCCTCCTGACGCTTCTACGGTTTTTGCCTTTTATCGATAAACCCTTCTTCCGTTTTCCCTCTGTCCCTGCTTTTGCGGTATCCTTAAAAGAGCGCGCCCGTAGCTCAGCTGGATAGAGCGAATGCCTCCGGAGCATTAGGTCGGGAGTTCGAATCTCTCCGGGCGCACCATCCTTTCTACAAATCTCGTCTAAAAAGTTAAAGAATGAAATTCCATTTTCCTTTTTCCGCAAACGAAATTCTCTGGGCGCTCACCTTTGCCGGCTATCTTGTGCTGCTGGTGGTGCTCATAGGCCGCGACCGCGCGCGCCGCTTCCCCTGGTTTACCGCAAACTCGGTGCTGATCGCTTTTCGCCTGCTCACAGCCAAGATGCTTTATGGCCGCCTCGCGCAAATTCCCATGGCGGAGTTCTTCATTGGCCTGGCGCTGCTTGGCTCGCTGGTGGACGTGGGCATGCTGCTGGAACTGGCACGCAAGGGCTTTGCGGGAATCAAGCGCAGTGCATGGGTCGCAGGCGCGCTCACGCTGATGATCCTCGGTGCGATCGTACTGTACTTCTGGGGCGAGTGGCCCTCGCTGCAAACCATCACTGCCGGCGGCGGCCTCATTGCCACCCTTCAGTTGCTGCAGTTTATTGCGCTTAAGTCCAGTCTGCTCCTCGATGTCGAAACTGTTCTGCTCGGCCTTGCAATTGTTATATTTGGCCCACGTTTTCATGCCGGGTGGAAGACACACATCCAGCGCATCATGATCGGTCTCTCCGCTGTCTCGCTCGCGCAGCTTGCAGCGGAAGCCATCGCACAGATCATGGGCCACAATGCTCATCCCAAAACAATGGCGGAAGCCCAGCACATCCTCGATCTGCGCGACCGCGTCTTCTACGCCAACAGCGCTGTGCTTGTTCTGGCGCTCATCTGGTGGATCTGGTGCCTGTGGAAGAATGAACCGGGACAAAACGAGTCTGGGCAAATCGAATTGGCTGCTGCAAATCCGGCCTCGCCTGAGCGAGGCGCTACCATTTCGCAGCCTGAGTAGTCCTACAATAGCTTTATGAAGCGGCTCTGGCCTGCACTCACGCTCGTCCTGCTTGTGCTCGGCACGCTCGTGCCTTGCGATGCGCTGTGCATCAGCGCGCATCAGCAGACCGCGCATGCGTGCTGCCGCCACACCAGCAGCACGCCGGAAGTGAAAACCTGCTGCGCTCCGCGGCCTGCGCAGCAATCCGCTATTCCACAAGTAAGCCAGTTAGCCCCGGTAGCGGTCCATCCGCATAACTGCGCGCCGTCCACAGTCACAGCGCTTCTTTCGCGCACGGCGCACTCGCGCCGGCTCCTGTTTCCGCCGGACGCCGCACCCGCTCCACATCTTGTCCTCCGAACCTGATACTCCGCAAACAGCACTCGAAGTGCGCGGGCCATAAAGGTCCGTGCATGCAGTCATGTGCATGTTTCTCCGGAGGATTCCGTTGCGTTGGTTCTACATTTCCGCATTTTTTGCAGCTTCGGTCTGTGTTCAAGGCCAAAATCAAAGCCAGATGTCCATGAGTATGCCCATGAATATGGGTGGGCCATCTCAGTCATTCACCGACAGTCTTCTGCGCCACAGCGGCTCCGGCACCGATCTTGAGCCTGCCGCTTACTCGCCGCCCATGATCATGCGCATGTCCGACAACTGGATGCAGATGCTGCATGGCGAAGTCTCCGTCGTCGAACAGCAGCAGACCGGTCCGCGCGGACACGACAAGTTCTTCAGCGTCAACTGGGCCATGCCCATGCTGCAACGCTCCTACGAGCACAGCGAGCTGACGCTGCGCGCAATGTTCAGCCTCGAGCCCGCCACCGTGAGCGGACGCTATTATCCAGAACTCTTTCAACAAGGGGAAACAGCTTTCGGCAAGCCGATCGTGGACGGCCAGCATCCACACAATCTCTTCATGGAGCTTGCTGCGTTGTACGATGTGAAGGCTGGCTCACACACCTTGCTGAGCCTGTACGGCGGGCCGGTTGGCGATCCTGCCCTCGGTCCGGAGGCCTTCCCACACCGCGCTTCCATTGGCGACAATCCACTGGCTCCTCTCGGCCACCACATGCAGGACTCCACGCACATTGCCTGGGATGTTTTAACCGGCGGCATCGCCATTGGCTCAGGCTCCCGAGGCATCCGCATTGAAGCCAGTGGATTTCATGGACGCGAACCAGGCGAAAATCGCTGGACCATCTATCAAGGCGCGCTCGACTCCTGGTCCACGCGGCTCAGCATCGCTCCGCACCGCGACTGGGCGGCACAATACTCCGTCGGCCATCTGCATTCCCCGGAGGCTCTGCATCCTGACGAGGACATTCTGCGGCAAACAGCGTCCGTCGCATGGCATCACACATCAGGCCAGAACAATCTCAACACAATCGCAGTCTGGGGCCGCAATCACACCATCGGAACCGGCATCAACGCGAACAGCTATCTCCTTGAAGGCGCGCTCAGCCTGCATGCAAAGCAAACCATCTGGATGCGTATTGAAAATGCGGACCGCACCACGGATCTGCTTGGCGCGGATGCTCCGCCTGAAGAGACCGTCATCGGTCGCGTTCAAGCCTATACAGGCGGTTACGCGCATAGCATCTGGCACAATCACTGGAGTGCGGCTGAGCTTGGAGCACAAGGCACGGCATACGGCGTTCCCTCTTCGCTCACACCGCTCTACAGCGCGCATCCCTTCGGTGTGGCCGCCGTGCTGCACTGGCGCATTGGGCGTTAGCAACCAACTCCACCTTTCGATGGATATTGAGCAATCACACGCGGAATTTATACTGGCGCCCATGTTCAAGGGCTCAGTTCCAGCCGCATTTGTGGCGTTCCTTGGTCTGCTTACAGTCAGCCTTACCGCTGCACAGTCAGAGGGCGCACAGGCCCCCGCCAAAAGCGGCCAGGAGACCGGCTCGCCGCATCCCGCGCAGTTGGACGCGCAGCATCGCCCTATCACCGCCGGCGGCTTCGTCAAGGACGGTCCCGTCGTATTCGAAGATGCTTCGGAGAAGTCCGGCTTGACCAAATGGACCCACAAGATGGGCACGCCTGCCAAGGACTACATCGTCGAAACCAAAGGCTCCGGCATAGCTCTGCTCGATTACGACAACGACGGATGGGTGGACATATACGTCGTCAATGGCTCGACATTCAAGGCACTCGATGGCAAAGAGCCCGCACCTCACGCCGCGCTCTTTCATAACAACCACGACGGCACATTCACTGACGTGGCCGCACAGGCCGGTGTGACCAATGACCGCTGGGGCTTTGGCGTAGCCATCGCCGATTATGACAACGACGGCTGGCCCGACATCTTTGTGTCGAATTGGGGCGCAAACCGGCTCTACCACAATAACCACAACGGCACATTTACTGACGTTGCCGCCAAGGCCGGCGTTGCGCTCAATGACCCCGCAGCATGGCACTCAGGCGCAACGTGGGGAGACTATGACGGCGACGGCCGGCTCGATCTCTTCGTCGCCGGTTATCTGCATTACGACAAAAACAACATGTCCGCCGCCGGTGGCGCAGATGCGCCCAATGCATTCTGCACCTTTCGCGGCGAAGGGGTAAGCTGCGGCCCGCGCGGCCTCAAGGGCGAAGGCGACCATCTCTTCCACAACAACGGCGACGGCACATTCACGGATGTGAGTGAGAAAGCCGGCGTCTCCGACAAGCCCGGCTACTATGGCCTCGGCGCAGTCTTTGCCGACATCAACAACGACGGCAAACCGGACCTGCTCGTGGGCAACGACTCCACGCCGAACTATCTTTACCTCAACAAAGGCGACGGCACATTTGAAGATGTAAGCTACGCATCAGGCTTTGCACTGAATAACGCAGGCCGCGAAGTGGCCTCAATGGGCATCGCAGTAGGCGACTACGAAAATAATGGGATGCTCGATGTCTTCGATACCTCATTCAGCGACGATTACAAGCCGCTTTACCACAATGAAGGCGACGCCAACCTCACCGACATCAGCTATCAACTTGGCTTTGCCGAAATTTCTGTGCCATTCCTTGGCTGGGGCGATGCCTTCATTGACTACGACAACGACGGCTGGAAGGATCTGCTCTGGGCCAATGGCCACGTTTACCCGCAGGCCGATAAATACGCCTGGGGAACCACATGGGCGCAGCGGCCCATGCTCTTCCACAACATCGGCGGAAAGAAATTTGAGCCTGTGCCGGCCGTGGAAGGCTCCGGCCTCGCGCTCGTTATCGCAGGCCGCGGCATGGCCGTTGGCGACCTCTTCAATGACGGCAAGATCGATGCCGTCATTAACGTGATGGACGGCCATCCGGTGCTGCTACGCAACGTGAGCGCGGATAAAAATCATTGGATTGAGTTCAAGCTCGTCGGCGGGCCTAAAAGTCCGCGCGATGCAGTCGGCGCAACCATCTACGTCACTGCGAACGGTATGAAGCAGCGCGGCGATGTGATAAGCGGCGGCAGTTATCTCTCAAGCAACGATCCGCGCCCGCACTTTGGCCTTGGCACTGCCTCCAGCATCGATGCAATAGAAGTCCACTGGCCCAGCGGCAAGGTCGAGTACTTCACCGCACCCGGCGTGGACCGCATTGTCACGCTCACCGAAGGCAGCGGCAAGTAGCATGCCAAAATATGACAACCACAACTTCTTTATTCGCTTTCGTCGTTGTCACTGTCGGTATCTCCATTGATAGTGATACCAAGTCCACCATTGGTACTTTTTTTCGTTTTGCCGGATATGTCACTCGTTTCCGCGAGTTCTTCGATCAGAAATAAGAGGCGGGTTATGTTCCATCTAATTGGTTCTCTATGCCGTTTGGACAAAGACAGCGGTTGAAAGCATCCTGCCACAAGAAAAACTGCGCTCATAATTCCGAAATAGCGGTTCCGTAGCGCAGGTGCCACGTATATGGCTGCCAGTTCTGCGAAACCGCAGCCGAGGAAAGTGCGCATGGTCAAAAACGCTTCTCGAAATCCCGCAGGAGCTTTTCCGAGCACAGCCAACCATGCTTGCCATTCCTGATCCACCCACTCCCAATTACCTTTGCTAGGCGTGATACCGTATTTCCGTTTCAGAAGTTGCGTGGCTGCCATGCGCTGACACTTTAATACCGGTCGTATCTCAAAAGGAACCTTCTTCTGCCGGGCCCACATAATGATTCTCCATAAATGGCGAACATTCCGTTTGGGTGGCATTCCTTGCAGACGGCCAACGACCTTGTAGAGCCAATCAGAGCCGAGAGTTAAATGAAATATGAAATACCGCTGAGCAAAATAAAGAAAGTCCATAAGCAAATCAGCGAACTATGCCAATATAAAGAAGGTCTGTCCGACTATTAGGCATGAAATAAGAAAGATGAAAAGCAGCGCATATCCTTGAAACGGATATATCTGCCTTGTCTGTTCGAGTGCTTTATGTGCGAACGGGGGATCGGCGTAGACGATAGTAAGCTCAAATACAAGACCTGGAATTATGCCCAGCAGATAAGTGCCGAGACGCTTCGGAATGAGATTCGATGCGTCGATCTTAATCATGTGCTTTCCTATCGCGCTAGTTATTTCAAGGATACGCCAGCTTAGTTGACGCTCCAAGTCTCCTACATCGGAAGATTCACTGGGTGTAGCGCTGCAAATGAGGCTGCAAATGAGATGGAGTATTTGCCCTCCGACAGCAAACGTGTTTCAATCTTGTTATTGAAACAGGGGTGCTCCGCTACGAGCGGGGCTGAGAAATACCCTAGAACCCGATCCGGATAATACCGGCGTGGGAAGTTTCGGCAAGCCACCGTTCCTTCTTAGCGGCATTTCAGCATGGGCGCTCTTGTTTCAGCAGAAACAAGAGGTGTTCCATGGGCCGTAACCAGACCCAAGCCGCTCTCCGGCATACAATTCGTGGCCTCGTGCTTGCCGCGCTTGCAGTTCGCCTCGCCCTGTCGCAAACTCCCGCTGCGCCACAGCAGCAACAGCAGCAGCAGCAAAAACCGCTGCCGCCTGTCACCACCACCATTGAAGTCCACGCCGAAATCAAGGAAACCTATCGCCCCGATGCCGTCACCGTCGGCACGCTCAACGGAGCGCCTCTGCGCGAAACACCCGTCTCGGCTCTTGTCGTCACGCAGCAGCTTCTCGCGGATCAGGATGCGCGCCTGCTCTCGGATGTGGTCAAGAATGACGCTTCCATCGGCGAGGATTACGCGCCTGTGGGCTACTATGGCGACTACGAAATTCGCGGCTTCCCAATCGATCTAGCCACTGGCCTCGAAATCAACGGAATGACCATCGCCGGCGAACAGGATGTGCCGCTTGAAAACAAGGAACGCGTCGAGTTTCTCAAAGGCATTGCAGGCGTGGAGAGCGGCGTCACCACCGCGGGTGGTCTCATCAACTTCGTCACCAAACGCCCCTCGCCCATCAAGGCCATGGACCTCGCCACGGATCATCGCGGCAGCGCATTCGGAGACACCGATCTCGGCTGGCTCTTTGGCAGCGGCAAGCAGGTGGGCACGCGCTTCAACCTCGCTGGGGAGCGCATCGCCAGCTATGTGAACGGCGCCAACGGCTGGCGCGGCATGGGCGCAGGCGCGGCGGACTGGCACATCGCCCCACTGATGAGCCTCAAGTCTGACTTTGAATATCAGCACAAGGTCGAGCGCTCCGTCTGTGGCTATCAACTCCTCGGCGGCGATGTAGTTCCCGACATCGACAAGATTTCTCCCTCGACGATGCTAGGCTTCCAACCCTGGGCGCCACCCAACACCTTTGACACCTACAACACCAGCGTGCGCCTCGACCGCGATCTTCCCCGCAACTGGCAGGCCTTTGGGCAGGCTAGCTTCAGCCACTCGCTCATCGACGACAACGTGATCTACGCCTATGGCAACAGTGAAACCGCTCCGTCTTATTTCTTCGCTCCGGACGGAACCTACGATATCTACGACTACCGCGATCCTGGTGAACTGCGCATCGATGCGCAGGCCGAAGCTCTCGTCGCCGGTAAAATTCGTACCGGTCCCATCACTCAAGACCTCGCCTTTGGCGGCGAGATCTTTCGCCGCAGCGTGCAACAGCCTGGTTATTTCACGCAGGACAATCCATACTCGCCCGATGGCATCATCCAGGCCGGCGCCGTCTATACCTGGATTGGCTCGGAGAATATCTATCAGCCCGATCAGCCGTTCCCCATGGAGAGCCCGGTGCAGCAGGCCGGACCGCGCCGCCTGTGGGAGGACAATCACCAGTCCGCGCTTGTGATGCAGGATCGGCTGCATCTGCCAGGCCGCATCGATCTGCTCGCCGGCGGCCGCCTTGATTCGCTGCGCGATAACAACTACTCGCTCACCTCCGGCTGCACCGACTTCGGCCTTGATCCAAATCCCTGCGTGCCCGTTCCTACCCGCAAGCTTCTCTGGCTGCCCACGTATGCCATCACGTTCACGCCCGTAAGCAGTCTCATGTTGTACAGCAATTACAGCGTGATGCTCTCACTCGGCCCGCAGGGCCCCTGGTGGGTGGATAACGCCAACGACTATCTCGCGCCGTACTTCACACGCCAGGCGGAGATCGGCGCAAAGTACGAGCCCAACCAGCGCATCCTGCTCACCACCGCGCTCTTTCACATGCGCGCGCCGTTCTTCTACCCCAAAATCATTCAGGCTCCCGACAGCTTCTGCTCCTACAACTTTGTCGACGGCAGCCCTGTTGCTCCGGGCGATCTCTGCTTCGAGTCCGAAGGCCGCGAGACGCACAACGGCATCGAGTTGAACGCGCAGGGACGCGCCACGCACTGGCTGCAGCTCACCGCATCCGCCGCCGCCATGAATGCCACCTCCAATAACACAGGCACGCCGTCTTACGACAATAAGCAGGTCATCAACGCGCCGCGCGTTCGCACCGCGGTCTTTGCTGACATGCTCATTCCGCATGCCAGGAATCTCCACCTCATGCCAGGCTGGAGCTATACCGCGCGCAAGGAAGCCACGCGAGACGACGCGGTCAGCGTACCCGGCTACAACCTCTTCAACCTGGGCGCGCGCTACATGCCGCGCGGCGAAGACGGCCATGTTACGCTTCGGCTTTATGCTGACAACATCACCGACAAGCGCTACTGGAAAGACACCGGCGCCAGCTACGGCGACACCTTCATCCACCTTGGCGCGCCTACAACCGTGCGCCTCTCAGCGCATTACACCTTTTAAGGAGCGCACTCGACACGCATGAGCGCCACTGCAAACGCGCACGGACTTGACGGCAAGCTTGTTGCCCCGGACTGGCCTCCGCTCACACGCGACGAGGTGCACAATGTGCTGCGCCACTTTGATTCGCTTGCCGGATCTGTTGAGCTGCTCAGCGTCAGCCCGCGCCCCTTCTCTGCCGCCAGCGTTGTGCGCGTGGGCTCGCGTCGTGTCTTCGTAAAGCGCCATGCGCGCCCGGTGCGCGACGCCGCTTCTCTGGGCGAGGAGCATGCTTTCATGGCGCATCTTCGCGCGCGCGGAGCAAGCGTGCCGCTTGTCCTCGCAGATCGCAGTGGCACAACCACAATCGAAATCGACAACTGGACTTATGAAGTCCACGAGCTTCCCCGCGGTATCGATCTCTACGAAGACGCCATCTCATGGACCCCGTTCTTTTACACCAGTCATGCACATTCTGCAGGCCGCACGCTCGCGCAGTTGCATCTGGCGTCAGCGGGCTTTAGCGCTCCAGTTCGCAAGCACAGCCCACTCGTTGCAGGCTTCAGCATCTTCGCCGCACAGAACTCGCACAACGCGTTGCAGTCGTATTTATCTTGGCGGCCGAAATTGAACGCATATCTTGAACGCGCCTCCTGGCTCGCCGAATCGATGGACCTTCTTGCGCCATTCCACGCCGAGTTGGTGCCGCTATTGCCCGCGCTCACGCCACTCTGGACACATAACGATCTTCATCCTTCCAATCTCTTCTGGTCCGCATCCAGCCCAGCCGCGCGCGCCACTGCCATCATCGATTTCGGCCTCTCCGATCGCACCACCGCTGTGCACGACATCGCTCATGCCATCGAGCGCAGCATGGTTGAGTGGCTCGCGCTCCTGCAGTCGCCCCACGCACCGCGCAGCGTGCCCGTTCATCTCGACCATCTGTTCGCACTACTCGATGGATACAACTCCGTGCGGCCTCTCAGCCGTGAGGAGCGCGCCGCACTTGCGCCGCTTACCGCGCTCTGCCACGTGGAGTTCGCACTTTCAGAAGCCGATTACTTCCTCACCGTACTGCACTCCGAAGATAAGGCCCGCATCGCCTGCGAGAGCTACCTGCTTGGCCACGCGCGCTGGTGGCGAGAAGCCGACGCAGCTCTGCTGAACAAAATTCGCGCATGGGCCGAGGCTGAATCCGCATGATCGCTTATCTTCTCGCACGCTGGCTTGAGTGGCTGGGCGTCATTACCACCTGCCTCGGAATCTGGCTCACCACGCGGCGCAATCTTCTGTGCTGGCCCATCACGCTTGCCGCAGACATCATTTATCTCATCGTTTACTACCGCACCTCCCTCTTATCGGACACGCTCCTGCAGGTTTTCTTCGTCGCATTTACGCTTTATGGCTGGTGGAACTGGCATCGCGGAGTCCGCGCGGAAGGCGAAGTCCGCATTCAAAAGCTCGCGCCTTCCAGCGCCGTCATCGCCATTATTTTGGGAGCCATTGGCAGTGTTGTGCTCGGCTTCATCACGCAGCATCTGCATGCAGCCCTGCCCTGGCTCGACGCACCCCTCGCCAGCTATAGCCTCGTCGCCAGCTATTGGCAGGCGCGCAAACACATCGCTAACTGGTGGCTCTGGATTGTCATCGATATTCTTTATGTCGGCGAATACATCTACAAGAATCTCTGGCCCACAGCGCTGCTTTACGCGCTGCTCGTAGCACTCGCCATCCTTGGCCTTCGCAGTTGGAGTCAGGCTCCCATTGAGGCTGCGTCTTGAATCCCCGCCTGCACCACGTTCTCAAGTGGCTTTCCCTGGATGTAGCGTTCCAGCTCCGCCGCCACTACCTTCAGAGCCCGCTGCATAAATCGCGGACTCGAACCCCCGATGTGCGGCGTGATGTACAGGTTTGGGCATTTCCACAGCGGGTGTGCCTCGGGCAACGGCTCCGGGGCAGTCACATCAATAGCCGCGCGAATCCTGCCCGAATTCAGCGCCTCCACTAAAGCATCCGTCTGCACTACCGGCCCGCGTGCTGCATTCACCAGCAGCGCTCCCTGCTTCATCCGGCTCATCTCCCGCGCACCCATCAGACCGTGCGACTCCGGAGTCAGCGGCAGAATCAGAATCACAATATCGGCATCCGGTAGAAGCCCACCTAGCTCGCTCACTGGATGCACCATCGGTGCCGTGCGCGCCGTGCGTGCCACGCGCGTCAGCTCCACATCGAACGGTTGGAGCATCCGCTCAATATCTTTGCCGATGGACCCATAGCCCACCATCAACACTTTTCTTCCCGCCAGTTCTTCCTGCATCACCGGCGGATAGATCGCACCCTCATCCGGATGCAGCCGCGCATATAGCTCAGCAGCTTCCTTTCGCCGTTTCCAATTGCCGGAGGCTTGAATATCGCAATAGAGCGGCACATACTTCAGCGACGCAAAGATCGCCGCCATCGTCCATTCCGCAGTAGCGATATTGTGCGCTCCACGCGCGTTGCAGATCGTCACGCGTGGCCCTACAGTCTCTGGAATCCATTCGGTGCCCGCCATCAACGAGAGCACCAGCTTCACACCGCGCAGACGCTGCCATATCTCCTTCGCACGCGGCGTCAGCGCATCAGGAATCCACACATCCAGATCCACATCGTGGTCAAGCCCCGCCTCAAGCGGTACCATCTCCGCGCCTGTCGGCATCACGGTCAACAGGCTCGCATCAATTCTCGCTGGATAGCCGACTCTCATCATCGATCCGTACACTTCTCCTCTGCGGTTTAACGAAAAAACTTCCGAAGTGCCTCCGCACACGCTTCAATCTCCGCCACCGGGATTGCATAGCTAAAGCGCAGGTGCCCTTCACCCTGTGCGCCAAAGACCGAACCGGGAATGGTGGCGATGTGCGCCTTTTCAAGCAGTATCTGCGCGGCTGCGCGGCTGTTTTTGTCAATCTTCTCCGCACTTGGAAAAGCATAAAAAGCCCCCGCCGGCGGCGCGCACTCAAGGCCTACTTCATTCAGCGCCCTCACCAGCAGATCCCGCCGCTTACGATACTCTTCGCGCGTGGCCGTAATTCTTTCCTCTGGTGTCTTCAACGCCTCAACCATTGCGTATTGCACAAACGTCGTCACGCCATTCGTCGAGTAAAGCACGATCTTCTTCAGTGCTGACATGAACGGCTCCTTCGCAACCGCATATCCGCCCCGCCAGCCCGTCATGCCATACGATTTCGAAAACGTGTAGCAGGTAATTGTGCGCTCGGCCATGCCCGGAAGCGAGGCAATCGAAAAATGCTCGCCCTCATACACCAGATCCTCATACGCCTCATCTGCAATCACAATCAGATCGCGCTCAATGGCAAACGCAGCAACTTCTTCCGCTTCCGCGCGCGTAAACACCAGCCCGCTCGGATTCTGCGGCGTGTTGTAGTAAACCGCCCGCGTCTTCTCCGTGGCAAACTGCTCCAGCGTCTCGCGAATCCCATTGCGCCGCGCCGTCACCGAAGGCACCAGCAGAGGCCGCGCTTGTGTTCCCGTAACCAGATCAGCGATCGGCGTCCAATACGGCGAGAAGACAAGGCAATCATCGCCTGGGTCCAGCACGCTCTGAAACGTTGCATAGAGCGCCTGCGACCCGCCCACCGTGGCAATCACTTCATCTTCCGTCACCTGAATTTTGTTCTTGCGCGACAGCTTCTCCACCAGCGCGCGCCGCAACGGCGCAATCCCGGAAGACGGCGCATAATGCGTCTGGTTCTCCACCAGCGCGCGCACCGCAGCAAACTTGATCTCATCCGGCGTTTCAAAGAAAGGCTCGCCGCCGTGCAGTGAGTGTACCGTCTGTCCTTCAGCGCGTATCGCCATCACCTTGTTGCGAATCTGCACAATGTCCGAGAAACCCACTTCATCCAGCCGGCGCGCAAGCCGGATCCCGCTTTGCCTGGTCGTAGTCATCGCCCCGCCTTTCCATGTATCTCGTCTGCTTCCAGAATATCCGACAAATAACCTTACACCGCGCCGTGGTTGGTGCGCTCGCTCACGCTGAAGTGGTCACACCGCAAGCAGCTCCGTGTATACCGCCATGCCCACCACCGCGTCCACTCGCATTGCATCTAGCGTATCCACTTCCTGCTGCGATCGAATTCCACCCGCGACAATCAGCTGTCGCTCCGTCAGCTTGCGCAGCCGCTGGGCCACATCGAACGGAAAGCCTTGCATCATCCCTTCACCATCCACATGCGTATACAGAAACGCCGATGCATATTTTTCCAGCGCGGGAATTGCCGCATCCGGTGTCAAATCCACATTTGCCTTCCAGCCCTTCACGGCAATGAGCCCATTCTTTGTATCAATGCCGGCCACAATTCGCTCCACGCCCAACGCATCTGCCAACTCCGCGGCAAATGCTCGATTCACAGATCCCTCCTCTGTGAACAGCGCCGATCCAATGATGACGCGCCTCGCGCCTGCATCGAGAAGCTGCTTCCCACGCTCCGCAGTGCGTACTCCGCCGCCCACCTGGCACAGCAGCCGCTTGCATATCTGCTCCACCAGCTCCGCATTCTCGCCCTGCCGCATCGCTGCGTCCAGATCGATGAGTTGCACCAGCGGGAAGCGTGAGAACTTCTCGATCCAATATTCAAAATCATCAAAAGCAAGCCGCAATTTTTCGCCCTGCACAAGCTGAACAATGCGTCCACCCAGCAGATCAATCGAAGGAATCAGCATGGCAGCCTCATGGAAATTCCCGCCTGCGCAAGCTCTTCTTTGAGAGACCGCGCACTCTTGAAGCCAAAGTGAAAGATGCTCGCCGCCAGCGCCGCATCTGCTTTGCCGCGTGTAAACACATCCGCAAAATGCAAAACAGTTCCCGCTCCGCCGGAAGCAATTACTGGAATCCGCACAGCCTCGCTCACTGCGGCTGTCAGCTCGCAGTCAAAGCCCGCGCGTGTGCCGTCTGAATCCATTGACGTCAGCAGGATCTCGCCCGCTCCGCGCGCCTCGGCTTCACGAGCCCACTCCACAACCTTGCGGCCGGCAGCCTTGCGCCCGCCCTGCACATACACCTGCGCTTCGCGCACAGGATCAGCGACCTCGGGATCACGTCGGGCATCAATCGCCACCACCACTGCCTGCGATCCAAAGCTGCGACCAATCTCCGCAATCAGCTCCGGATTTGCCAGAGCCGCAGAGTTAATGCTCACCTTGTCCGCGCCTGCCGTAAAAACCTCTTCAGCATCCTGCACCGTGCGGATTCCCCCGCCCACAGTAAAGGGAACAAACAGCTCTCGCCCCGTGCGGTCCACTGTATCAAGCAACGTCTGTCGGCCCTCATGCGTCGCCGTAATGTCCAGCAGCACAATCTCGTCTGCGCCCTCACGCGCATGACGCGCGGCAAGCTGCGCCGGATCGCCCGCGTCCACCATATCCACAAACTGCACTCCCTTCACCACGCGGCCTGCATGCACATCGAGACACGCGATAATACGTCTCGTAATCATCGCGCCATCTCCAGAAAGTTACGCAAAATCTTCAATCCCGCCTCGCCTGATTTCTCTGGATGAAACTGCACACCCATCACATTGCCTCGCTCCACAGCCGCCGCGAACGGCTCCATGTACTCCGTCGTTGCCGCGGTATCCGCGGTGACAGGCGCTTTGTACGCATGCGTAAAGTACACAAACTCGCCCGGCTCGATCCCCGCCAGCAGGCGCGAGGCTGGGCGCGGCGCAATCGAGTTCCATCCCACATGCGGCACCTTCTCTGCGCCATCCGGAAACCGCGCGCACGACTCCGCAAAGTACCCCAGACCCGCATGTTCCGGCGCTTCCGCTGAACCCGCATAAAGCCACTGCATTCCTACGCAGATGCCCAAAAACGGTATGCCGCGTGCAATTGCTTCTCGTATCGCGCCAGTCATGCCCGTCGCATTCAGTCTCTCTGTCGCAGCAAAGTGTCCCACACCCGGCATCACAATGCGTTCTGCATTTCCAATCGGCGCAAGATCAGCATCCGTCACCACTACTTCTGCGCCAAGATGCGTCAGAGCCTTGAGTACGGAAGTCAGGTTGCCAGCTTTGTAATCGATCACCGTTACGCGCATCACAGCAAGCCCTTTGTGCTCGGCAGCATCTTGCCTAGTTGTTTATCCCTGCTGCATGCCACGCGCAACGCCCGAGCAAATGCCTTGAAGATCGCCTCGATCTTGTGATGATTCGATCGCCCGTACATCGTCTTCACATGCACATTCGCGCGCGCGCCCCGCGCAAAGCCCTCAAAGAAATCCGTCACCAGCTCACTCTGTAAATCGCCAACCAATCTCGTGCGCACCTTCGCATCAACAACATAAGCAGTACGTCCGCTCAGATCGACAGCCGCAATCGCCAGAGTCTCATCCATCGGCATCACAAAGTAGCCCGCGCGCAGAATCCCGCGCTTGTCTCCCAGAGCTCGGTCAAAAGCCTCACCAAGCGCAATGCCCACATCTTCCACCGTGTGATGCTGGTCCACATCGAGATCGCCGTCGCACTTGAGGTCAAGATCGAACGCTCCATGCCGCGTGAACAACTCCATCATGTGATCGAAGAAGCGAATCCCCGTCGTTATCTTGTATTGCCCTGAGCCTTCAATCACCAGCCGGATCGCAATCTTCGTCTCCGTTGTGTTGCGCGCAAACTCCGTTGTGCGCTTTGCTTCGCTCATCGTCTCACTCCACTCAACTCAATCGTCTCCTTCGCTGCTTCCATTGCTGCAACTGCACGACGCATCTGCTCGCGCGTGCCCACCGTGATGCGTACGCAACCATCGCATACCGGATCGCTCGACCTGTCGCGCACCAGAACGCCCGCCGCGCTCATGCGGCGCACAAACTCTGCGTGCTGCGCTCCAATCTCAACCAGAACAAAATTTGCCCGGCTCGGCCAGCGGCGAATCCCCATCGCATCAAGCGCAGTCTCAAACTCCGTCCGCGCTGCCAGAACTTCTGCGACATAATTGACAAGATATTCCGAATCACTCAATGCAGCAGGCAGACACGCCAGCGCCACCTGGTTCACGCTATACGGCGAAAGCACGCGTCGAATCCAGCGCATATTTTCCACGCCACTCGCTAATAGTCCCACGCGCAGACCAGCCAGCCCGTAGGCCTTCGAAAATGTGCGCGCCACCACCAGGTTCGGCAGCTCGCCGAGCAGATCCATCACAGTTTCACCGTAGAAGTGAAAGTAAGCTTCATCCACAAGCACAATCGCCTGCGGCGCGCGCTCAGCAATCGCCACAATCTGCTCGCGCGTGGCCACCGATCCAGCGGGACTGTTCGGGTTCGCAATCGCGACAATCTTCGTCTTCGGCAAGATCGCTGCCATCAACCGCTCGAATGGAAATGCAAGGTCGCCCGCTGCAGGCACCGCCACAATCTTCGCGTCGGTCGCGGTGGCGTACACCTCATACATCGTGTACGTCGGCACAGGAAGCAGCAGTTCGTCTCCGGCATCGAGAAAGGCCTCAAAGAGCACGTGGATCGCCTCATCTACGCCGTTGGTCAGCGCCACATTTTCCGGCTTCAAACCCAAATGTGCAGCAACCATCGCCTCCACCGGCGCGCGTTCCGGATAGCGCGTCAGATTTTCAGTCGATATGCGCGCCAGCACCTCGCGCACCGCCGGCGAACACGCCACCGTGTTCTCGTTAAAATCCAACCGCATTGCATCACGACAGCCCAGCGGCGGATGATATTCCTTCATCGCCTCCACGCGTGCGCGCGCCTTTGGAAATATCGTAGAAGGGAACTCAGCCATTCGCCTTCCTCCCACGCCGCGCGTTTTTCAAACTGGCGCTCTTCAGCCGCACTCGCACAGTCTCCGCATGTGCCTTCAAACCCTCCGCTTCGGCCAGAAGCACGGCCTTCGGACCCAGCTCGCGGATCGCTTCCGCGTCATACTCCTGCACCGTGATGAGCTTTACAAAATCATTCCCACTCAGTCCGCCGCGCACGCGCGCCAAGCCGCCGGTGGGCAGTGTATGGTTTGGTCCGGAGATGTAATCCCCCATCGGCTGCGCCGACCAGCGTCCCACAAAGACCGATCCCGCATTCCGCACCCACGCAAGATCTTCCATCGAATCCACCGTCAGATGCTCGGGCGCGATACGATTCGTCAGCTTGCGCGCCTCTTCAATCGACGCCGCCACAATCACAGCACCATTCCGCTTCAAGGCCTCGCGCGCAACCGCATTCGTTCGCGCCCGCGCCTTCGTCTCCGCAATCACCTCTTCAGCCAGCGCCTTGCGTGTCGTGATAAAAATCGCGAGCGCTTCCGGATCGTGTTCTGCCTGCGCCACAAGATCAGATGCAATCTCTGCCGCCGTGCCGCGCTCGCTCGTCACCACAATCTCCGTCGGCCCCGCAAGCATATCAATCGCGCAATCGAACGCAACCTCCCGCTTGGCAGCAGTTACATACAAATTTCCAGGCCCAACAATCTTGTCCACCCGCGCAATGCTTTCCGTTCCATACGCCAGCGCTGCAATCGCCTGCGCGCCGCCTACGCGATAAAACTCAGTAATGCCCAGCAGATGTGCCGCAGCCAGCGTCTCGCGCGCAGGATTAGCTGAGACCGCGACAATTCGCTCCACACCCGCCACCTGCGCGGGAACCGCAGTCATCAACAAGGTTGACGGCAGCGGATGCCTTCCGCTCGGCACATAACATCCCACCGCGTCCAGCGGGCGCACAAGCTGTCCTGTAATAAGTCCCGCAATCGGTGCGCATTTCCAGGCCTGCGGCATCTGCCTCTCCGCAAATCCGCGAATCTGCTTCGCAGCCGTCGTCAAAGCGGCACGCATAGCCGCGTCACAAGCCTCCCATGCAGCAGTCATTTCATTTGCGCCAATACGAAGATCCTCAACATCGACAAGCCCATCGAGCTTCTTCGCATGCCGCAGCAGCGCGCGGTCGCCACCGCGCCGCACATCGGCCACAATGCGGCGCACCGCGGGCAAGACACTATCGAGCGATGTCCCACCCCGCGTCTCCAGCGCCGCAATCATCTCGGCAGCCTTGCGTGCGCCGCGCCCGGTTGTCTGTATCAACCGCATCAGAGCACAACCTTATTCAGCGGATACTCCACAATCCCCGTAGCCTGCGCCGCCTTTAATCGCGGAATCACATCGCGCGCCACCCGGTCTTCCAGAATCGTGTTCACCGCCACCCACTCCGCATCGCTCAACTGCGAGACCGTCGGCGAGTTCAACGAAGGCAGCACTGCAAGTACCGCGTCCAGGTTGACCTTCTTCACATTCAGCATCAGGCCCACCTGCGACTGCGCATCAATTGCCCCGCGCAGCATCAACGCCAGCGACTCGAGCTTTTCCTTCTTCCACACATCGGCCAATGCTGCCTTGCTTGCAATGAAATGCGTCTCGCTCTCCATTACCGTGTCAATAATCTTCAGATGGTTTGCCTTGAGCGAGCTGCCTGTCTCCGTCACTTCCACAATCGCATCGGCCAGCATGGGCGGCTTCACTTCCGTTGCGCCCCAACTGAATTCCACCTTCACGTTCACGCCCTTGTTCGCAAAGTACCGCTTGCTCACTTCAACAAGTTCCGTTGCAATGATCTTGCCTTCCAGATCTTCAGCTTTCTCAAAGCCTGAGTTCTCCGGAACCGCCAGCACCCAGCGCACCTTACGCCTGCTCTGCTTGGCATAAGTCAGCGTGGTCACACTCGTTAGCTCCAGGCCGCTCTCCACCACCCAGTCAATCCCGGTCAGCCCCGCATCCAGCACACCGTGATCCACATAGCGCGCCATCTCCTGCGCGCGAATCAGCATGCATTCAATCTCGCTGTCATCAATCGTAGGAAAGTAAGACCGCCCATCCGCGTAGATATTCCAGCCCGCGCGCTTGAACAGCGCAATGGTTGCATCCTGCAGGCTTCCCTTGGGAATTCCGAGTCTCAGCTTATTTGCCACTTGCGGCCTCCGTGTTCTCAGCACCCAGTGCAATCGGTCGAGTAAAGCAGCTCACCGTGCCCTCGTGGCACACCAGCCCATCGCCTTCCACCTCCACGCGAAAGAGCAGCGTGTCGGTGTCGCAATCGGTTGAAGCCGAGATAATCCGCAGTCTGTTGCCGCTCGTCTCGCCTTTCATCCACAGCTTCTGGCGCGTTCTGCTCCAGAAGGTTACAAAGCCCGTCTCCAGCGTCTTTGCATAGCTTGTGGGATTCAGAAACCCCAGCATCAGTACTTCACCCGTCTTCGCGTCCTGCACAATGCCGGGCGCCAGTCCGTCCATTTTCTCGAAGTCAATCATGACCCTGTCTCTATCGTGGTTTGAACTGCGTGGACAAAAGAAAAAGCCCGCTGGCGTTTTGCCGGCGGGCTTGCTGGTCTTACTTGAATCTCTGGCGCTTTACTTCAGGCCATAGCAGTCCGCCGACATGGAGTGTCCATGATGATGGTGATGGCGGCGATGGTTGAAGCTCTGCATCTGACTGCAACAGTAAGAGCAGGCCCCGGAATCTGTCAACCTCGGAGAAAAGCTAACGATTGACAGCTCTCCGTTTCGGCGCGTTCTCCAGCGCGTGCAGCGTGGCGTAAAAAGATGGCTTGGGTTTGAAGTCCGCATCGAAGAGCAGCGGCCTCTGCGGCAGATGATCGTCCCGCCGGTAATCCTTGAAATACACCGAGTTGTACCAGCTATACGGGTCAACCAGACCCCATGTAACCGCAGCGGCAACGGCGGGCGAATCAAGAATGACCGCAAGATAGCGGGCGTAGATGTCGGCGACGAGCCGGTCACGCTCGGCAAAGTCGGCGGGGGCTTCGCGATCATCAACGTCGAGCTCCGTAATGACGATCTTGAGCTTGCGCGCGGCGATGTCCTCGAGAAACTTGCGGAAGCGCGCCTCACGGAAGTTGCCAAACTGTTTGTACTTGAGATGGGACTGGATGCCCAAGCCGTCAATTGGCGCGCCGGCGGCCTGAAGCTTATCGAGCAGCTTCATCACGGCAGTGCGGCGGGCCTCCTGCCAGGGAACGTCAAGCTCGACGTCATACTCGTTGTAGAGCAAGAGCGCCTGCGGGTCCGCGGCGCGAGCTTCTTTGAATGCCGTGGCGAACACCTGGACGGCGTTGTTCAGGCCGAGAGTGCGCACGAGCGCGCTGTTAACGCGCAGACCGTCAGGTCCCTGCTGCGGCGGCTCGACGACTTCATTGAGGACATTCCATGACCAGACATGGCCTCTGTAGAAGCCGGCAAGGCGCCGGATATGAGCCGAGATGGCCGCTTCGGCCTGTGAGGCGGTGAGCTGGTCGATCCAGGCGGGTGTGCGTAGATACCAGAGCAGATGCGCGCCGGTGATACGCAGGCCGCGATCAATGGCAATGGCAACGTTCGGATCGACAGAGTCGTTCTCGTGGAGTGCGTCCGGGTCAGCCGATGTGGGGGCAATATCCTGCCAGGAAAGGTTGGCTGCGTCGAGAGCGGCCTGCCGCGTGAATAACTGCTCATAGGCCGGTGGAGCCTGGGCGAAATGCTGGTCGGAGTTGGAGCCGAAAAGGATACCGCGGGCCGCAGCAGTTTCGCGCAAAGCGGCTATCTCAGGCTCGGCCAGAACGCTAAAGGGGAAGGCTGTTGTCAGAGCGGATGTGGCAAGCATCCGCAAACATGCACGTCGGCTGAGGGAAATCATGCGGGCCAAGTATAACTTTGGCCTGCATGAGCATGCAATTTGAGAGTGTTCTCCAGGTGAAAGCCACCACGGCGCGAAATTAAATTTTCAAAATTACTGCGGAGGAGCCTGTGGCGGCTGCCCGCCTGCCGGGCCGCCATTCGCACCCGGTCCGCCGCCCGGTCCCTGACCCATTACAGACACTGCCGTGGCCACAAATGCGCCGCCCTTCAGCGCACCATCCACACGCACCGTATCGCCCACCTGCACGTCGGCCAGCGTAATTGGATCGCGCCGTTTGCGGAAGGTCGTGTTCTCGTCGGCCACAAAGGCGTGCGAAGCATGATCCACATTGCTCTCAATCGTCACCTTGGTCTCGTTCACCGCCGTCACGCGCCCCATCAGCCACGTCTTGCCAAAGTTGGCCTGCATCTCGCGCAACTGTTTGGCGCTCTCGGGGTCCAACTGCATCACCATGACTGCGCCCACGGACTTCGCGGTGTCATCAATCTCGCCGCCGGCAACAATGATGTCGCCCACTTTAATGTCCGTAGCCTTGATCGCAACCGGCGGATCCCCTTGCCGACCGCCAAAGCCGTCGCGTCCGCCGTTGCCGCCGCCGCGCGCAGCCCCTGCGCCTTGCTGGCCGTCATTCGCCGCGCCTGCAGGCCTCGGAACACTCTTCACGATCCGCGTATTCGCGCTGAAATGTACGGTATAAACCTCGCCCGCTTCGTTCTTCACCATGAAATGGTCAGCCGCAGCTTCCGTGACGGTTCCCGTCACGCGGCGGCCCATCTGGCCCGTGCCTCTGCCGCGCCCCTGGCCATTACCCTGGCCCTGCTGCGAGGTGGCGCCCGCATCCTGCTGTGCCACGGCAGCCGCACTGGGCGCGAGCGCCAAAACCACTACACCAAACGCAAAAGCCTGCGCACTACAAAAACGGAATCTCATCGTCTTTCTCCTACATAAGAGTAGACGCACAAATCCGATTCGCAGATGACGCCTACCTCGGGCTTTGGTTTTGCTCCAGCATCATTGTCTGAAAAGCCGGCATGTCATGCAGCGCAGTAAACTGCTCATCCTCGGAAATCTTCTTCGGATTTGTGAATCCCTCGTTCAGGGCCATCCGCAGATATTCAATCGCCTGCACCTTCGCGCCCGTCAGCATGCAGCCTTTGGCCATGTAGTAGTTCATCGCCCCACGGTCCTGCGTAGCAGTCGGATTCTCAACCCGCACTCCCGCCGCGCGAGAAAAGACCGTCGGATCGATCGCCAGCGCTGCCCGGTATTCCTCCCACCCCTTCTTGTACTTATGGTCGGAGAGATACGCTGTTCCCAGATTCTTATGAAAGAGCGGCGAGGTCGGATCCAGCTTCTCTGCCTTGCGGTACTGCTTTTCCGCATCGTTAAATCGCCGCGCCGATATCGCTATGGATCCGATGTTGTTTACCACGGAAGCGTTCTTCGGCTCCAGACGGTGCGCTACATCGTAGCAGCGCAGCGCGTCCACGTTGTTGTAAAGCAACTGATGGGCGATTCCCATCTTGTTCCACACCGCGGCTGAGTCCTGCGGCGCTCGCTTATACGCCTCAATCGCAGCCTGATACCTCTGATGTTCCATCAATGCGTCGCCTTCGCTCTCGGCCGGGCTCTGCACCGGCGTGGCTGCGCGCGCCGCCACGCCCGCGCCACTGCTCTGCTGCGTGGGCGTCGCATAAGAAATGGAAGCCATCGCAGCGCCCGCGCTGCTCACCGTCTCTTCTTCTGGCGGCTGGCTCCAAGCCGCCAGGGACACCATACCAAGCACTGCCAACGCCGGCAATCCGGCCCTGTAAACAAAAATCCGCGATTTTGCCATGACTTCCTCCTTGCCTCTGAAGGAACGCGACGTATTATAGTCCTATTTGCATTCTGTTTGCTCACGGAGGATCTAAACATTTCCTTCGATGGCAGAATTCACAATTTGGTGAGCCGAATCTCGAAATCGGCATCTAATGTGAAGTAACGGTCGTTTACGCTACGGAATCAGTACGGGAGGCGTATCGCCATCGCCACGGCCACGGACACCGCTGCAGCTCAATTGGCTTTTGCCGGCTCTTTGCATGACCGCTTCCGCGTTACGCGTCGCCGCACCTTGGACCTGACCGCGCCGCTCACTCCGGAAGACATGATGGTGCAGTCCTGTCTGGAGGCCTCGCCCGTCAAATGGCACCTGGCTCACACCGCCTGGTTCTTTGAATCTTTCATCCTGCGTGAATTTCTCCCCGGCTACAAAGCCTTTCACCCGGACTTCGTCTGGCTCTTCAACAGCTATTACCAGACCTTCGCCGCATTTCCGGAAAAGCGTCTGCGCTCCTCCTTTTCCCGCCCCGCGCTCCATGACATTCTCCGTTTCCGCACTTACGTGGACGAACATATCCACAGGCTGCTCGAAAGCAATCCGCCCGCTGAAGCCCTTGCTCGGATTGAACTCGGCCTCTATCACGAAGAGCAGCATCAGGAGCTGATCCTTACCGACATCCTGCACGCCTTCTTCACCAATCCGCTGCGCCCGGTCTATCTGCCAGCTTCGCCTGAACTGGCTCAGCAGTCCGCTCAGCCGCATGCGGATCCAATCCGCTTCATCCCGCATAAAGGCGGTCTGCACGACATCGGCCACTCCGGCGCGGGGTTCTGCTTCGATAACGAACTGCCCCGTCATCGCGTCTGGCTGGAGCCGTACTCTCTCGCCGATCGCCTCGTCACTTGCGCGGAATTTGCGGAATTCATTGCGGACGGAGGCTACCGCCGTCCCGAACTCTGGCTCTCTGACGGCTGGAATGCCGTACAGGAGCAGAAATGGCGCGCCCCACTCTACTGGGATAGAAACGATGACGACGCGAGCGTCACATCCAAATGGAGCGTCTTTACGCTACACGGTGCCATGAGCTTCGATCAGGTTGCCAACTCGCCCGTAAGCCACATCAGCTTCTATGAGGCCGATGCCTACGCCCACTGGGCCGGCTACCGCCTGCCAACAGAATTTGAGTGGGAAGCTGCTGTCGAATCTTCCACCTCTCCAGTCCAAAACGAGAACGGCACAAAGTGCCAAGACGAGAACAGTGCGAAGCACCGGTGGGAGTGGACCGCAAGTGCCTATTTGCCGTATCCCGGCTTTCACCCTCTTCCCGGCTCGCTCGGCGAATATAACGGCAAGTTCATGAGCGGACAGATGGTTCTCCGCGGAGGTTCCTGTTGCACCCCGCCCGGCCACACCCGTCCCAGTTATCGAAATTTTTTTGCTCCTGCAACGCGCTGGCAATTTTCCGGAATCAGACTGGCCCGAAAGAGTGAATAGCTTGTGCGTCCCTTTTGCTATCGTCTACGCTGCGCCGCCTGTTGTAGTATGCGGTGGCTCGAAGTCTGAAGTTTGTATTGCGGCATTTTTTAACGTTACGGCGAATCATCCTGAGCCGAAAAACTCGCATCACATGGGTCTGCATGACAACTCTTTCGCTTCCTCTCAACACCGTTGCCTCACAGCAAGTTTTCGCAGCCGTAAACGAAGGGCTTCTTTCCTCCCCCAAAACCCTCCCCGCGTGGCTCTTCTACGATGAAACCGGTTCTCGTCTCTTTGACCGCATCACTGAATTGCCTGAGTACTATCTCACTCGCACAGAGCGCGCTATCTTCACCGCCAACGCCGCTGAAGTCGTAGCCCTCGCCGCCGGCACCCAGGCTCTTCAGATCGTCGAGCTTGGCGCCGGCTCCTGCGACAAGACATGCATTCTGCTTCAGGCCGCAGTCGAGCGTCAGGACACCGTTCTCTATGAACCTGTCGACGTCTCCCCTGCGCCACTCGAAGAAGCCCAGGAGCGCATCGAGCGCGAGATTCCCGGCGTCCTCGTCTCACCTCGCGTGCAGGACTATACCCGCTCGCTCGCTCTCGATCCGCCGCTCAGTGGCGAGCGCCGTCTCGTTCTCTACATTGGCTCCAGCATCGGCAACTTCGAACCCGCAGAGGCTCACGCCCTGCTCGCCGAGATTCGCTCCACTCTGGCTCCCGGCGATACCGTTCTCGTCGGCGTCGATCTCGTCAAAGAGGAAGCGCTTCTGCACGCCGCCTACAATGACGAAGCCGGCATCACGGAAGCCTTCAATCGCAACCTCCTTCACCGGCTCAACCGCGAGCTGGGCGCAAACTTCAAGCCCGATCTCTTCGCCCATCGCGCCATCTGGAACCCTCAGCACTCGCGCATCGAGATGCACCTCGAGAGCCTGCTCCGCCAGATCATCACCATACCCGGCTCTCACACCGAATTCGGGATGGGTCAGGACATACAAATCGAGTTCGCCCGCGGCGAGACCATCCACACCGAAAACAGCTATAAATATCGCCCCGGCCAGACAGAATCCATGCTGGAGGCCGTCGGCTTTACCCCGCTCAAGACCTGGACCGACAAGCGCGGCTGGTTTGGAGTCTCACTCGCCCGCGCCGCCTGAATATGCAGAGAACCAAGTGCCCAGGTCCGTTTTTTCGGGCCTGGGATCACATATTCTCCTCCGTGGACTCCAGCTTCCGAGGTCTTTGTTTTTCTGACCCCTGATCCCTGCCTTTATTCGATAAACTGAAAAGCGATGAATCGCACAGCGCGGTGGCTTATCGGCTCAGTGGCGTTTTGCGCCCTCGGGGCTTCGATCTCGAATCTCGCCGGGTGCGGCATGGAAGCCGCACCGCAGCCCCCTTCACTCAAGCTACCCGAGCGCGTAACGGATCTTGCCGCCGTCCGAGCGGGCAATCAGGTCACGCTCACCTGGACCACGCCAAAGCATGACACCGACAAAGTCATCCTGAAAGGCGATGTGACCGCTGCCATCTGCCGCCAGGAGAGCGGCAACAACTGCCTTCCCGCCGGAACAATTCAGGCTGCTGCCGGCACAAAGGGCACATTTACAGAAGCGCTTCCGCCTCAGCTCACCAGCGGGGCGCCGCGCAGCCTTGCTTACTTCGTCGAGCTCAAAAATCACCGGGGCCGTTCCGCCGGCCCATCCAATGTAACCATCGTTCTCGCCGGACAAGCCCCGGCTGCGGTCACGGACCTCGCCGCCGCGCTTCACAAGCAGGGAGTCGCGCTCCACTGGACCGCAGGCTCAAGCACCCAGTCCATCCGCCTTTACCGCAAGCTGCTCTCCGTCCCGCAGAAAAAACAGGACAGCGGCCCGCTCGCCGCACCGAAGCAAGCGGCGGAAATCACCCTTCTCGTCGATTCCGACACTGGCCGCGCCCTCGATTCCGCCGTCGAATTCAGTTCCGACTACGAGTACCGCGCTCAGCGCGTTGCCCGCCTCCAGATCGGCGAACAGACTCTGGAACTCAGCGGCGAAATCTCCGCGCCCGTCCGCATCACGGTCGAAGACACCTTTCCACCCGCCGTCCCTACCGGGCTCGCAGCCGTCGCCACAGCCGCAACCACCGCCACGCCCGCATCTCCCGCAACACCCGCATCTCCCGCAACACCCGCATCTCCCGCAACACCCGCAGCAATTGACCTGAGCTGGCTTCCTGTCACCGATCGCAACCTCGCCGGCTACGTCGTCTACCGCCGCGAGGGCGACGGAGCCTGGCAGCGCATCTCACCCGCGCAACCGCCTATCGTCGGGCCGGCCTTCCACGACATCCAGGTCCAGCCCGGCCATACCTACCGCTACGCCGTTGCATCCATCAGCCCAACCGGCCATGAGAGCGCCCGCAGCGCCGAAGCCGAAGAGACCGTCCCCGCTCCATAACCTGTTTCATCATCTTAGGAATCCCAGCCAGAAATTCCCTTTGGTACACTTATCGCGTCAGGCGCACATGCTATGGCCATCATTCTCAATCCCGATCTGGAGCAGCGCATCGCACTCAAGGTGGAGAGTGGCCAATACCACTCTGCCGATGAGGTGATCGAGCAGGGGATGGAATTGCTGGAAGCGCGTGATAGCTCTGCAATACAACCGGAAGACGATGATCGCCCTATCTGGGAGATCATCTCTGACATTGGGCGATCTATTCCCGAGGAAGATCTGGCGAGGATTCCTGCAGACTCATCCATCAACCTGGACCATTATCTTTACGGGACTCCAAAAGTATCCGAATGACAAGCGTCTTTGCGGACACCTCCTATTGGATTGCACTGGTGAATCCTCGCGATCAACTGAGTGGCCAAGCGCAGGCAGCCTCGTCCAGGCTGTCTAGTGTGCGTATCTTCACAAGCGAGTTGGTGCTCACAGAACTCCTGAATCACTTCGCTGAAGGAGGACCGTCATGGAGGACGGCCGCTGCGGATATCGTTTTGCAATTGCGCGCAAAAAAGCAAGTTGTAATTATCCCCTGGACAACCAGTGGTTTCACTCAGGCATTCCTCACCTATCGAAGCAGAGTCGATAAGGGATGGAGTCTCACCGACTGTTTTAGCTTCAATACGATGTTGAACAATGGCATCGACTCGGCCCTCACCGCCGACCGCCACTTTGAACAGGCCGGATTCAAAGCCCTCCTTCGCCAGCCATAACCACATAACCAGAGGACCCTCCATGCGCTATACCCGCTTTCGCCTCAACAACACCACGCTCTACGGCACCGTTGAAGACCGCAACGGCGAAGCCCAGACCGAGCCCCAAATCGAGCCTTGGATCGTCGGCGTCATCGATGCCCCCGAAGAAGACCTCACTCACCGCATCGAGCACGGCAGCCGAACGCCCTCCGCGCCGCACTTCGCGCCGCTCCCGCTGCGCAAAGCCGAGCTTCTCCCGCCCGTCACGCCCTCCAAGATCATCTGCGTCGGCCGTAACTATCGCGATCATGCCAAAGAGCTCGGCAATGAAGTTCCCGCGGAGCCGCTTCTCTTCTTCAAGCCGCCGTCCTCTCTGCTCGCGCCCAACGGCGTAGTCCGCATGCCCCGCGTTTCCGAGCGCATCGACTTCGAAGGCGAGCTCGCCTTCATCATCGGCCGCCGCGTCCACAAGCTCCATGCAGGCCTGCACCCCGGTGAAGACTGGCGCTCGTATATCCGCGGCTATCTTCTCGCCAATGACGTCACAGCCCGCGATCTCCAGAAAAAAGACGGCCAGTGGACCCGCGCCAAGGGCTTCGACACCTTCTGCCCCGTCGGCCCCTGGGTCTCGGATGAAATCGACCCAGGCCTGTCCGAATCAGACCAGTTCAAAGCGCAAGGCGGCGTCACCCTTGAAACCCGAGTCAACGGCGAGCTGCGCCAGCACGGTTCCACCAGCGACTTCATCTTCTCCATCCCCCAACTGCTCACCTACATCTCCGCCGCCATCACCCTTGAGCCCGGCGATCTCATCCTTACCGGAACGCCCTCCGGTGTCGGCCCGCTCCAGCCCGGCGACCGCGTCGAAGTCTCGGTACCCGGCCTCGGCGTACTCTCAAACACCTTCGCCGCCGAAGTGGATTAATGCTTTCGCAAGCATCCGCCCGCAATGCTATGCTTTCCCTCCGTAAGCGTTTTCAATTCAGGAGAACCTTCCCAATGCGCCGTCTCGCTCTCTCTGTGCTCGCACTTATCTGTTTCATCCTTCCTGTCAGAACCTCCGCGCAGTCCCCCGTGGCCCAAACCCCTCCCATGGGCTGGAACTCCTGGAACTACTTCTCCGGCAAAGTTACCGATAAAGACATCCGCGACTCCGCCGACCAGATCGTCTCCAACGGCATGAAAGACGCCGGCTACATCTACGTCAACATCGACGACACCTGGCAGGGAAAGCGCGATGCCAACGGCGTCCTCCAGGCAAACGAGAAATTCCCTGACATGAAGGCCCTTGCCGACTACGTCCACTCCAAGGGCCTCAAGATCGGTATTTATTCCTCGCCCGGCCCCAAAACCTGCGCCGGTTATGAAGGCTCCCTGGGCCACGAGGAGCAGGACGCCAAAATGTATGCCGAATGGGGCATCGACTATCTCAAGTACGACCTCTGCAGCTTCATCCCAGCCGTCATGCAGAAGCAGGCGCCCGACGACAAGGCCGCGCAGATGCACCTCATGATCGCCGCCTACGACAAGATGTCCAAAGCCCTCAAGGCCACCGGTCGTCCCATCGTCCTCTCGCTCTGCCAGTACGGCTGGGACGCCGTCTGGGAGTGGGCTCCCGCACTCGGCGGCAACCTGTGGCGCACCACAGGTGATATTCAGGCCAACTGGAACAGCATCTACACCATCCTCAGCCAGCAGGAGGGCCTGCAGAAGTACGCCGGGCCGAATGGACCAAACGGGGGCCACTGGAACGATCCCGACATGCTTGAAGTCGGCAACGGCAAGCTCTCGCGCGCAGAAAACCGATCCCATTTCTCCCTATGGGCCATGCTGTCCGCGCCGCTGCTCGCCGGCAATGACCTCCCACACATGAAGCCGGAAATCAACGCCATCCTCACCAACCGCGACGTCATCGCCCTTGATCAGGACCCGCTCGGTAAACAAGCCGATCGCGTCTACAGCGAAGGTGAAGTGGATGTCTGGAAGAAGCAGCTTTCAGGCGGAGCCGTCGCCATCGCCATCCTCAACGCCGGCAGCGATCGCCAATCCACCCATCCCTTCCATCTCGACACCAAAAAGCTCGGCCTGCGCGGCACCGTCAAAGGAAAAGACCTCTGGACCGGCAAGGAAATCGAGATCAAGGACAACATGCCCATCGAACTCAACGGCCGCGACATCCTCCTCGTCCGCATCGACAAGTCAAAATAGCAATCACAACCTGGGTGCCCCATTCATGGCGCAGTTCCATCGCGCCATGAGTGGGATAGCACTCCCGCTCGCTCTCCCACAAGCGGGCTGAATGCTAATAAATCATTGATACAAATGATGCGTTTTTATGTACTCCGCCACCGCCTCCGGCAGCGGCGAAGGCGCACCTGCTCGCGTCTGCGCCCGAATCTGCGAGGCGCTGATCGGCACATCCAGCCCAGGCAGCAGGTAAAATTCCGCTGTCTTTCCCGATCCATTTTTCAGCGTGTAGGCATGCAGCTCTCCGCGGACGGTCGCATCGGAGAGGCTCAGCCCAGGCGGCAGAAACGCCGCCAGATTGCCGATATCCTGTCCGGGCCGCGAAGCCACCACCAGCGAAGCCGTAAACGGAATCTCCGCTGCGCCGCGCCAGTTCCTGAGCAGCGCAAAGGAATCCGCGCCGAGCAGCAGAAACAGCTCCGCGCCGGGCAGGTGTTCACACAGCGCATGCATCGTGTTCAGCGTGTAATTCGGCCCGCCGTCGGCATGCGGCGCGTCCAGCAGGGAAATCTCAAACCCCGGATCGCCGGCAATCGCCAGCCGCGTCATCTCCAGCCGATCCGCAAACGACGCCGTCGCGCCCTTCGGTTTCAGCGGCTGCGAGCCTACCGGCGCAAACAGCACATGATCCAGCCGCAGAGCCTCCTGCGCCGCTCTCGCAACAGCAAGGTGTCCAAGGTGCGGCGGATCGAAACTGCCTCCAAAGAAAGCAATTCGGAGCGGAGAAGGCATGGATTTATCGTATCGTGACCGACGCCGCGGACAGGGGTTCATCACACCAAATGATGGCACTGATAAACTTGATTCAGAAGCATGTTAAGCAAATGGTATGCGCGCTGGATGTATCGGTGGGAAACGCGCCTCACAACCCGCGATGAGAACCGCGTAGTGCGTCCACTCGAATGGGGCTTCGACTGGATCGCTCCGTTTCTCGACTCCCACGGCCTGGCTGCCGCCGAGCTTCGACTCGCCCAAGCCGATCCTGAAACCGCAATGACTCGCATCAGCGAACTCCTCATCCGCCACAGCGATCAGTTCTTCGGCTATCAGCGGCCCACCGACTTCCGTCTTGAAGAGCGCTATCCTCAGCTCTTTCCCACCAACGTTCGCCCCGAAACACTAGCCCAGGATGCCGAGCTCCGGCGCAAGGCCGAGAACGGTGAAATTCCCCGCGCGCAGTTTCTTCGCTTCACCTCGCCCGAGCGCACGCCCTACCCGGAAAACGATCTCGTCAACGCCCGCTGGTACCCGGCCCCCGCGCACAAAGATCACGCGCGCCCCAAGCAAGCCATCGTCATCCTGCCCCAGTGGAACGCCGACGCCTTCAGCCACAACGCCCTCGCCGGCGTCTTCAATCGCATGGGCATCTCCGCCCTCCGGCTCTCCAAGCCCTATCACGACATTCGCCGCCCCACCGAGCTCGAACGCTCGGATTACGCCGTCTCTTCCAACGTCGGCCGCACGCTGTCCGCCTGCCGCCAGGCCGTCGTCGATATCCGCTGCTGCCTCGACTGGCTTGAAGATCAGGGCTACGAGCACTTCGGCGTCCTCGGCACCAGCCTAGGCTCGTGCTATGCCTTTCTCGCTTCCGCACACGATCCGCGCCTGCGCGTCAACGCCTTCAACCACGCCTCCACATCCTTCGGCGATGTCGTATGGGCAGGCCAAAGCACGCGCCACATCCGTCAGGGTCTTGCGGACGCCGGTCTTACACAAGAACGCCTCCGCCAGCTCTGGGCCGCCGTCAGCCCCATCCACTACTACGACAAGTTCATGAGCATCCAGTCCGCCGGAGCCCAGTCTGCGAAACAGGCCAAAAAAGCCCTGCTCATCTACGCCGACTACGACCTGACATTTCCCCGCGAATACTCGCTCCAGGTCGTCGATGCTTTCCAGCGCCACGGAGTCAACTTCGAGCCCCGCGTCCTTCCCTGCGGCCACTACACAACAGGCGAAACGCCCTTCAAATACATCGACGGATGGTACATGGGCTCCTTCGTCTACCGCGCCTTCAAACAACTGCGCGAAGAAGGACCTGCCGTCCAGGCACCCGCGCCTGCGGCGCAAAAGACACACGAAGAAGCCCTCACCCGCTGAGCTGCTGTGCCACTCGCAACACCGCCGCCTCGTTATACGGCGCACCAATCACCTGCACCCCCACCGGGGTCCCCGGCGAGCAATCTTTGCTCACTGGGGTGTTTAGCGGCAGCTTGCCCGCCTCCATCACCGGAACCGTCACCACCGGCAGCCCCACAAACGAGATCGGCTGCGTATACATCCCCAGGTTCGCCCGTGCCGGAATCTCCTGCCCACCAAACTCAATCGTCTTCTGCCCAATCCTGATCGCCGCACATGGCGTTGCCGGAGCCAGCAGCACATCAAACCGCTCAAAAACCTTTCGCACCCGCTCCTGAAAGATCCTCCTGTACCGCTGCGCCTGCAAGTACCATGCAGCCGGCACAAGCGCTCCCGCCATCAACCGCTCCACCACTGCCGGATCAAAATCCCCCGGCCTGGTCCGCAGCCGATCAAGATGCAGGTTCCCACCCTCCACCGCCGTAATCAGAAACGCCGCCGTACGCGCCAACTCCACACCGTCTAATTCAACAATCTCGCTCGCCCCAATAGCCTTCGCCGCGCGCTCCATCGCAGCAAAAACCTCCGGCGCACCGCCACGCGCAAAGTATCCGCCCAGCACACCGACTTTAAGTCCCTCCGCACCCCGTTCCAACTCACCGGAAACCGGCATCACCGCACGCTTCGAACAAACGGGATCGCGCGCATCGTAACCCTGCAGCACATCGAAAACCAGCGAAAGATCCCTGACAGACCTCGCAAACGGTCCCACATGATCCAAACTCGCCACAAACGGAAACGCCCCAGCCCGCGACACCCGCCCATACGTTGGCTTCAATCCATACACACCGCAAAACGCCGCCGGCACGCGGATCGACCCATTCGTATCCGACCCCAGCGCCAGCGGAACCATCCCCGCCGCCACCGCTGCCGCCGAACCACCCGACGAGCCTCCCGCCACGCGCTCCGTGTCATGCGGATTCCGCGTCACCCCATAATGCGCATTCTCCGTCACAAACCCGTAGGCAAACTCATCCATATTCGTTGCGCCTACCAGCACCGCGCCTGCCGCCCGCAGCCGCGCCACCGCCGTCGCATCTTGCTCCGCAGGCGCATTGCCGGCCAGAATCTTCGATCCCGCCAGCGTCGTCACTCCCGCAATGTCAAATAGATTTTTCGCAGCAAACGGAACCCCAGCCAGCGGCCCAACATCCTCACCCGCAGCCACACGCCTGTCCACCGCATCGGCGTCAGCCAGAGCCTCAGCTTCCAGCACCTTCGTAAAGCAATTCAACTCACCATTTCGCGCTCGAATCGCCGCCAACGAAGCCTCTGCCACCTCACGCGCGCGCAGCCTCCCGCCACGCACAGCATCGGCAATCGCAGCCACATCCAGCGCCAGAATCTCTTCCCGCGTCATGGCTCAAACACTCCGGGCTCAAACACCCCAGCCTCGAAAACCGGAGCGGACTCAACCTCATCCGGAATCGCAACAGCCATCAGCGGCTTCGCCATCTCCCGCATCCGCTCCAGATGCGCGCGCACTCCGTCGATGTTCTCCGCCAGAATCGCCAGCCCCGCCATCTCCGCCGCCGTTTCCAGAAAACCGCTCTCCACCACGCAATCCCCCAGTCCCTTCAATCTACACGCCAACGCACCATACAAGGCTTGCAGGCCGGGCTTGTAGCTCAACGGTTAGAGCAGGGATAGAGCAGGAACCTGGCAGCCAACCGGGGTTGCGCGCAACCCGGTAAAGTCTGCATTTCCCACAGAGCTTTTCTCTAAACGCAATAAAGCCTTGCCGGCGCAGCGTCAGAGTGGTCATGCTTCTGTCGCTACGCCGGCAAGGCTGTGGTTTTTTCTTCAGGCAGTCTTAAAAATCGAGACGCAGAGCAAGCTGTCCTGTACGATTTCCCGCACTCTCTGCCGTCTGTGCTGCTGTGAGCGCGCCGAAGATGCCCGAATTGCTGATGTCCGTGACCGGAGGCGCGAGGTTAGTGTGGTTGAGCACGTTGGTAAACGTCGCCTCAAAGCGCAGACGCAAACTCTCGCGCAGTTCCAGAACTTTTGAGAGCCCTGCGTTCACAGCGGCAGTTCCCGGACCTTCCAGGCTACCCACGCTTGCATTGCCCACGCGCCCTGCCCCTGCAGGCGGCGGAGCGAAGGCACTGATGTTGAAGTACTCGGCTCTTGTGCGATGCTGCGGAATCGGATTGCCGACCCGGTCAGGCCGAACGACGCTGATGCCGGCGGCGGAGGGGTCCGTATTGGTCTGGTCCAGGCTTACGCTCATGGTGGGCGTAAGGTACGGACCGGATTCCAGCAGCGTGATGGTGTTCAGATTCCACCCGCCCAGTGTCTCCCGTAGAAGACGCGACTGGCTCGACCACTGCCGGCCTTGACCGAAGGGCAGCTCATAGGTTCCGGTCAGCAGGACGCGGTTCCGCCTCGTGCCAACCACGTTGCCGCGATTTCCGCTGATGTCGAAGCCGTTCTCATCGGCAAGCCCGTAGCGGGTCTCACCCTGGAACGCTGTCGGCGCATCGCCCTGTGCATCGCTCAGATCGTGCGCCAGGGTGTAATTCGCCTGGTAGGTCAGGCCGTGGAAAGCTCTCTGCGTAACCTGTGCTTCCATGGACTGGTAAGTTTCATGGCCATAGTTCTCTGTCGAGAAGATAGTTCCCCAGTTCGGGAATGGAATGGCGTTCGGATTAGGTAGTGGCAGTTGAACCGTTGTCGGCGGTTGCTGATTCAGATTGACGGTAACGGCCAACCGGTAGGAGGACATTCCGACATAGCTGACGCGCAGCGCCATGGTGCTGGTAATGGCCCGCTCCACGGTAGCGTTCCATTGCGCTGCCTGCGCATCGCGATATCGCGGATTGGTAGCCTGCTCAAGCTCTCCCCCGTTTACGACGGCATGGCCTAGATCCGCGGCTGGCGCAACATCCGGAAAGCTGAAGGTCGGCGCACCGATTGGAATTGCTGCTGCAGGATTCGAGTTCGGATTGGAGTAGGTGAAAACCGAAGCCACCGGATTGCTCTCATTATTGTTTTGCAACTGGCCGAGCGCCGTGACCGTGAAGATGCCAAAGCCCGCGCGGAAGACGGTTTTGTCGTTGCCAAAGGGCCGATAGGCAAGGCTGAGGCGCGGGTCGAGGTTACGCTTGTATGTCTGCCGCAGGCCTGGCGGCAGGCCTTCCTGCCCGTTGGACACCACCTGCGTGCAAGGCCCGCTGACTGGGGCATAACCAGGATCGGCAGGAGCCGACCAGCCCGCAGGCGCGGCATTGCAGGCGTTGAAGGACTGGAGGAATGCGAGCACCGGCCCACCTTCCTTGTTGTAGAGGTTGCGATTTACGATTATGGAATTCGTCTTGGGATCGAAGTTCGCTTGCTGTCCATTCACGTCCACAAAGGGCGGAAGAATCTCCCAGCGCAGGCCGAAGTTCAAGGTCAGGTGATTGTTCACCTGCCATTCATCCTGTCCGTAGAAGCCGTACTGCGGCCCTCCGGCATTGTTTCTCGGTCCTGTCACTGCGAAGTACGTGGTGGTGGGCAGGCCAAGCAAAAGATCGCCAAAGGAGCTGCCGGTGAAAGTGCTCTGGTTGAAGGTGAACAGGCCGTAGTCATCCGACGGCGTCTCGATCTCGGGTACCTCGAATCGCGCCCAGCGAATGTCGATGCCGCCCCGCATGGTGTGCTTGCCGCGGGTGTAGGTGAGATTATCGGCAAGCTCATCGGTGCTGGAGTATGTCGGGCCTACATGATCCCTGCCAATGGGTTCGAAGCTGGTGCCATCCGTGAAGTAAATGCTGGGGAAGCCGCCGTCCGTGGGGTGGTTGGAGACATTCACGCCCTGGAACCCAAGCTGTGAGATTGCCGCGGCGCCTTGAATCGAAAAGTACGGAGAGAGAATCGAGTGCGTGAAGCCATAACGGAATTCATTCACCATGTGGTTGGTGATGGTGTAGTTGTGCGAGGCAAGAAAGCTGCGGTCGTGCTCCGTGTCCACATCGTTCGGCAGCAGCGGATTGACCGTGTTGACGAGCAGGTTCTTCCAGTTGAAGCGGGCGTAGACCTGCTGCTTCTGGTTGATCACATAGTCGATGCGTCCATCCAGGCCGTTGGTGCTCGATGGTATCGGGACCAGCGTCTCGTAGTTCAGGCCGCCGCCGAGGTTCGCATTGGGCAGCGGATAGTAAGTATTCAGCAGGGTGAGCGCGGACTGGTTCAGCGACGCGGTGGGGATCTGGAAGTTGGGGAAAGGCTGCCCCGTACCTTCAGCCGATGACCCGGTAGCCGGATTGATAAGGACCCCGCCCGGGAGGGTCGAAGCAAGATCGCTCAGGTTGCCTTGCCTGTCCTGCATCGACGGAACCGTGTATAGCTCAGACTGCGAGGTACTCCTGCGATTTCCTTCGTAATCTACGAAGAAGAAGGTCTTGTTATGCCCGTTGTAAAGGCGCGGGATTGAAAGCGGTCCTCCCAGGCTGCCGCCGAAGGTGTTGAAGCGCTCCGGAGCTTTCACCGGGAAGTTATACGTCGCCGCGTTAAACGCATCGTTCTGCAGATACTCGAACACGCTGCCGTGATACGCATTGGTTCCGGCCTTGGTTGTAAAGGTAACGTCGCCCACCTGCGAAAACTCGGCGTTGTTGTTAAACGCTGTAACCTTCATCTCCGCGATTCCCTCCGAGGAGGGATAGGGATTGGAGCCTTCCGCTCCCGCGGCCAGCGAGACGCCGCTTGTCCACACGTTTACAGTCGAGATGCCGTCAACCGACAAGCCGATCATATTCGACGTGGCGCCGCCGATGGCAAAATTGCCTGAGCTGTCCTGCTGCACATTTGCCGATGTGGCCAGTGCCGCTACAGGGCTGGTGGTGGCCGCTCGCGAATTCAGCGGCAGCTCGGTAATCTCCGCCGTATTCTTCATATCGCCGACAGTGGCGTTTTCGGTGTTGATGGCGTTGCTGACCGCGGAGACCTCGACCGTGGTCGATTGCGCGGCAATGGACATCTTCAGCGCGAAGCGAAGATCCTGCCGGGCATTCAGTTCAATGTTGTTGATCGATGAGTCCGCGAATCCGTCGCGCTTGGCATGAAGACTATACTTGCCCGCCTTCACGTTCTCCAGGATGTAGTTTCCTGTATCGTCCGAGGTCACCTTGCGATCGGTATTTTCGTCGATGCTATGCAATGTGACCTGCGCTCCCGGAATCACCGCGCCGGAGCCATCCTGCACGATCCCTCGAATGCTTCCAAACGTCGACTGCGCAGCCGCTCCTGCCGTCATCCCAAACAGCACAACAAGAAGCGCCGCAACCAGGCCCATGACGCGCCGCGAGTTCCGCGCAATTCCGCGATTGCTTTTCATATTGGTTCTACGGCTCGTCTCCGCAAGCTCGCGGGCGAGTATCATCCGCTCTAAATGCACGCACATCGCTAAATGGGCTGTCAGCATTGAGACGGGAGCCTCAAAGTCTCCCTGATTTATTTTTCCGTCTTTCACTTCCTGCCTCCGCGGCCAGCCGATTACCGTGACTGGACCATACATCTCTCAGTCAATGGGATGGCCCGTAACGATGGGATTACGGAGCACCTCTGCTTTATGGGTTGTTTATGACTTTCAGAATGACGATAGGGTTTACCGCATAGGCACGATGAATCCCGCCAGTTTCATAGGGGAGTCCTTACCGTTTACTTATGGCTTTTGGATTACTATCGTGTATCAGAGATCGCGGTTATGCACGGAAGTAAACGCACATGGCGCAGCATTGCGACCATTCCAATTCTTGCTCTGGTCACGTTCATTGGGTATCTATGCCATGCGGCGGCTCTTACCACTGGCGTAGTGGATTTAGTTCTCATACTGATCATTGCGTTTCGCTGGGGATTTGTGGAAGGCGCGGTCGCCACCGCCGCCGCGGTTGCATCGCTCGATTTCTTTTACATGCCGCCAATTCTTTCGTTCCTTGAGCAGGAGCCTCAGGACTGGGCCGCCTCTGCTGTCTTCGCGTTGATTGCGCTTTTTCTCAGCCGGTTTGCCGATGCGCTTCACCAGCAATCTTTAGATACAAGACAGGAGAGAGAGCGGCTGGAACGTTTGTACCTGACCAGCCGCGACATTCTGCTGATGGACCGCGGCACAGAGGTCGGTGCGCAGTTGACTCGCCTGATCGAAAACATCTTCAAAGCCGAAGCAGTAGCGTTGTGGGATGCTCGAGAGGCAAAGATGGATAAAGCCGGACCGGGGTTCGTTGCAGAGGACGAGGTGCGAGCCATCTACTTCGGCGAACTGTCGGAAAACGATGTGGCGGCCTGTCGCTTCAAGCGCGTGCTTCGACTGGGAACCCGGCCAGTGGGAGCTCTCTATATAGCCGGATCTGCCTCCGACGGATTCCTCGATTCGCGTTCCGCGGACGCAATCGCCTCACTGGCTGCCATCGCATTGGAACGCTCCCACGCCTTCCTCGCGGAGACGAATGCAGAAATTGCGCGCAGAAGCGGTCAATTGCGCTCGGCAATGCTGGACGGACTCGCCCACGCCTTCAAAACCCCTTTGGCCACCATCCAGACGGCCAGCGAAGGCTTGTTGGAGATCCCTCACCTGGGCGCAACTGAAATGGAGCTTGCTTTACTGATTGAAGGCGAGGCCGTTCGTTTGGCGAGTTTGACCAACAATGTTCTTGAAACAGCGGAATTGGAGGAAGCAGACTTCCGGCTCGATCGCGAAAAGATAGCGCTCGATGAATTTATCGAAGGATGCCGTATTGCCTTTGCCTCCATTGTCAATGAGGAATGGCTCGTGACCCTGCAAAAGAGCAGGATTGACTATGTCTGGTCCGATCGACGGCTCCTGCAGATGGCATTGCTGCAGATTGTGGATAACGCAGCGAAGTATGCCCGTCCAGAATCGGCAATCACGCTCTTGGTAGAGTCGACCGACTCCGAAATCGTCTTCAGCGTGCAGAACGAGGGATCGTACGTAGAGCCAAAGGACAGACTGCGCATCTTCGACCGCTTTTATCGTTCCTCTGAAGCGCAATACAAGGCTCCCGGCACGGGCATTGGACTCACAGTGACCAGAAGAATCGTGGATGCCCACGGGGGGCGCGTCTGGGCAGACAGCACCTCCGACAAGATAACAACTTTCTTTATCGCTTTGCCGCAGATACAAAAGGAGCAATCGCATGGACGTAATACAGAGCAAAATTCTCATCGTTGAAGACGATGTTGCACTCAGGCGAAGTCTGCGTTCTGCGCTGAGTATCGTCGGATTTGATATTGGTGAGGCCGGCAACGGAGAGGAAGCGATCATGCGTCTTCGCATGATCGATTACGACGCTGTATTACTCGACATCAATATGCCGGGAATGGGCGGCATGGAGACCTGTTCGCGAATACGCCGAAACTTCACGCGCCTTCCAGTCCTTATGCTTACGGTGCGCGGCAGCGAAGACGACAAGGTGCATGCTCTTGAATCCGGAGCCGACGATTACATCACCAAGCCGTTCCAGGTGCGGGAACTGACGGCGCGGCTCCGCGCCGCGGTCCGTCGTTATCACGCCCCGGAGACCCCGGCTGAATCGCCCATTCATATCGGAGATATAGTGTTGGATCCGGTGCGGCACGAGGTACAGAAAGCCGGAGTACGGATTCACCTCACCCCGCATGAATTCGATGCGTTGAAGCTTTTGATGTCGAACGCCGGACGTCCCGTGCCGCATGCCCGCTTTCACGCCGTTCTGCGTCCCTCCGATGAGGTATCGGACCGCGCCTATTTGCGAGTCCTCATTGGTCAGTTGCGGAAGAAACTTGGGGATGATTCAAATAATCCAACCTACATTGAGACCGATGGTTTCATCGGCTATCGTTTTCGCGATGCATCCATACAGATGTTTTCGGGGGAGAGAAACACAACGGAGGCAATTTAGAGCATTTCTCCTCTTGCTGTAGAGCGGCCCCAGCGTGGCCGCAAAAGCAAATACGCGATGAGGGTGGGGCGCACGAACTTTATACCTTCGGGAGAGATGCTCTCATGTTGCGGCCTGGGACGGCAGCGTCTGAGG
>NZ_JBEKYX010000024.1:0-42024 GCF_049510455.1 Occallatibacter sp.
ATTGCATGCAAAGTTTCTGAAGGAGGTGGGGTTACGAAAGGGTGGTGGACTTTGGTAATGGGGAAAGAAAGGGAAAAGGGACAAGGGATATAGAGACCAGGGCGTTTCTCCTCTTGCTGTGGAGCGATCCCTGCCTGGCCGCTAATACGAATACGCGGCGAGGGTGGGGCGTCCGAACTTTATACCTTCGGGAGAGATGCTTTAGTATCAATGGGATACATTGATAATAATACGCATGGAAACGTAAATTTACACGTGTTTTGGATGAGACAAGATCCAGCGGGAATCAATCATTCCGCAAATCTGAGCAATTTGGTTGGGGAGGCTGTAGATGGTGGCCGAGGTCGGACTTGAACCGACATGAGGTTGCCCTCGGCGGATTTTGAGTCCCAGTCCCCAATTTTCTAGCTATTGAAAATGCAGTGTTTACAGCGACTTAGCGGACTCGCTGATGCGGTTCCATGCGGTTCTGTGAGGGGTTGTTCTGGATGTTTGGGCACAGTTTTGGGCACAGTAGAAGAGCGATAAACGCAGCGGACTTTCGGCGGATTTTCATCGAACTGTAACAATACAAAAGTCCGTTGCGGTTGCCTTGGCAAGGGCTCAGGAGCCTTCATTGTAAAAGTTTTTGGCAGGCCGACGCTCTCGTTTTCAGGCGCTCACTCAACCTCGTGATCGTAGCGTGCGACAGTCCCTCTCCCTCAATCTGCTTCTGAACATCCATTGCATGGTCAGGGAGAGTAGAGGCCATTACCCGGATGCGATCTATGATCGTGACCTGGTCCAAGTGGAGTTCGGTCGCCAACTTTTGCCAGTGCCGTAATCCAATGTTCCTTAAGCGATATTCACCGCCGATCTTCATGGCGAGTTTCACTCTCCGCAAATCCACTGTGCGATACGGAAGGATACTTGCCAAGTCGTAGATTGGCGCTAGTCGCACTCCGGCCCCCTTGCCTAGCAGCAGCGAATAGTTCTTGGCATGGGCATCCGTCCCCGCTATCAGCCAGTTGAAGGCTATGGCATCGACAAACGACTGCACATCTTCATCAGGGCTACTAGACTGGTTTCGTAACAATTCCACAATTCTGCGTACACCTGGGCCGCCATCGTTCTCGTATTTGCGCGTAGTGTGAAGGCCAAGAGCCTGACACATATCCTCCTGATGAATGCGGGACCACCCGCGCCCGTTGCGCACGCGGTCATAACGCTCTACCACGATTGCTATTTCATCTTTGAAATGTAAGACCCTGGAGTTCGGGACAATGAGGCCAGAGGCTCTGGCTAGTTGCAAGGAGAAGTGCTCGTTTTCTGCATGTCCGTCCCAGTCTCCCGTCGGTGGCTTCAGGATATGCGTGGTTGGAGTACGACCGGAAGGAACTCCCCATCGCTTGCGCTCGAAAAGGAGTGCTGTCTTAGGCTGTGCGCCAGCCAAGCTGAAGCGGCCCGTATCGCGCTCGGCCCGCCACGCAGAATGGTCAGCTCGCAACGCACTCAGGCGATCTGCTACATCGTCCTCGGTAAGCCACGCAACTTCCTTGGCGGTTGGCTCCCCACGCAATGTCACCAGACGTTCTGGACTGACGAACTGGACGGCACCCGCACAGTCTTCGCCTACGTTGGCAATCAGTCGAAAGACATTCCGTGGCGACACATGAAATTGCCTTCCCCAACTCTGGAGGACACGGTCGTTGTCGGGGAGTAGGCCCCATAAGAATGCTTCGATTCGTGCGTGGCCGTGAGTAGCCGAGCCTAGCGGCATTGAAAGCGATAGGGGGTAAGCGTTTGGATCGCTGCGCCAAGTATCGTTATAAGTGAATGAGAGTCTGGCGTTCTTGTAGCTGACGTTCCCGACTTCTCGGCTATCCAGCAGGACGATAAGTTCATTTGTCATGGGCGCTTCTTCAAGGCGTTAAGAACGCTGTTGATGTCTCCCGCTTTGGCTTCGCTGTTGGTGGAAGCTGCTGGTGAAGGATCGATCTGGAGGTCAATTGACACTCCAAGGGTCTTCAGCGTGCGCAACAATAGACCAATTTCAGCACGAGGTTTACCTTGTTCAACCTCGATAATCCACTTTCGGCTCGTTCCTGCCGCCTCAGCCAATGCACCTTGATCCATACCAAGCTTGGTACGACGCTCCCGGATGAAAGCCCCTAAATCAGTGGCGGTTCGGATACGCATAACATCGACCTCGGCTACTGTCCTCTTGCAGAGTAACCGAACGGTGACATTTTGTAAAGAGAGCGAACGGTGACATCACAGCATGACACCGGACGGTGACATTTGGAAGAAGTCGCCTCTTCTGGCATTTCCAGAATAGCTATTCGCCTCTCTCTACACGGAATGGGCTTTGCTGCTCTCGCGCATCCGTCCTTGTTTTCATGACTGCCTCAATTTCATCTACATGCCAGGGACGAAAATCGTGGGTATCCGCTCCAACATCCATCGACAGGGACAGGGGATCGTCCGGCAATTTGCCGTGTCCATGCCTATACGCAATTGTTTTGCGTGCCACCTCTATAAACTGGTGCAAATGGATGGACCCTCATTATGAACAAAGTCGATCACGAGCGTTCGATCTCTGAGGCATCTTTAGCAGAAGTGCGACGGCTGCGGGAAGAGAACGTCCGTTTGCGTAGCCTCTTGACTGCAAATGGCATACCAATTCCAGAGGCCCTTATATCCGTTACCGAAAGCCCTCAAGTTGCAAGTGCAGTACCTGGAGTTCGCAAGCAAGAAGTGGGTAAGGCGGAACAGCGAATCGCTTTGTTTCGCAGTCTGTTTTTCGGGCGGGACGATGTCTACGCCATCCGCTGGGATAACGCCGACGGGCGATCTGGGTATATGCCCAAGGCAGATCGCGACTGGAAATCGTATCTAGGTGCCAAAGAGGAGGATCGCAAGAAGGTTGATCGTCTAACCCGGAAATATAGGCCACTAACCGATGACGTTATCCGTGCGCATCTTGTGGGGGAGCAAACCGTCGGGCTTTATCCTCTCCTCCAGGATGAGACCTGCTGGCTGCTGGCGGTCGATTTTGACAAGAAGACATGGCAGCAAGATGCCACCGCGTTTCTCGCGGCCTGTAGCGAACAGGGCGTGCCAGCGGCAATGGAACGCTCACGGTCAGGAAATGGTGGCCATGTCTGGATATTCTTTGAGAGGGCACTCCCAGCCACAACCGCACGAAAACTTGGCTCTTTAATCCTCACTCGAGCCATGGAGTTTCGACACCAGATAGGACTGGATTCCTATGACCGATTCTTTCCCAATCAAGACACGATGCCAAAGGGAGGGTTTGGCAACCTAATCGCTCTCCCACTGCAAAAGGTTCCGCGCGCAAACGGGAACAGTGTTTTTGTTGATGCAGAGTTCCGCCCCTATCCAGATCAATGGCAATTTCTCGCCAGCGTTGAAAGGATGTCTGCTAACGCCGTCGACGCAGTGGTACTTGAAGCGCAAAAGCGCGGAGACCTCATCGGTGTCAGATTCAGCGTTGGCGAAGACGAAGAACTCGATCCGTGGATGTCTCCGCCGTCACGAACGAGAACGGAACGTCAAATACCTGGACCCTTCCCAACACAAGTACAAATTGTTCGATCAAATCTTGTGTACATCGAGAAAAGTGGACTGCCTGCCGCAATGTTGAACCGGCTACTACGCTTGGCAGCTTTTCAAAATCCAGAGTTCTATAAAGCCCAGGCTATGCGGCTCCCCACATTCAACAAGCCGCGCGTGATTGCTTGTGGCGAGGATCTCACAAACTACATCGCGGTGCCGCGCGGTTGTTTTGCGGAGGTAGTGCAACTGTTTGAGGCGCACCGCGTCGCGACAGTGGTTCGTGACGAGCGGTTTGCAGGCCATCCAATCGACATAGAGTTCTCCGGCCAGTTGCGTCCGGCCCAATTGGATGCCGCGTCCATAATCTCCGGACACGATGAGGGGATTCTCTGCGCGCCCACGGCTTTTGGAAAAACCGCTTTGGCCTCTTGGTTGATTGCCGCACGAAAGGTGAATACGCTTGTGCTGGTCCATCGCCAGCAACTGCTCGATCAGTGGCACGCTAGGTTAGCAATGTTCTTCAAGCTCCCTACCAAGTCAATTGGTCAGGTAGGCGGCGGGAAGAACGAGCGCAGCGGTTGCGTAGACATTGCCATCATCCAAAGCACTCAAGACAAGGCAGGAGTGAAAGACTTCGTGGCGGAGTATGGTCAGGTCATTATCGATGAATGCCACCATCTATCTGCATTCACCTTTGAGCAGGTGATGAAGCAGGTAAAGGCAAAATACGTCCTCGGCCTAACGGCAACTCCCGAACGCAAAGATGGACATCAGCCCATAATTTATATGCAGTGTGGCCCGATACGATACAAGCTCAGCGCCCGCTCGATGACCGCAGCGTCACCCTTCGAACATGAGGTAATCCCGCGATTGACAGAATTCGGTTTGTCGCCAGAACAGACTGACGCGACAATTCAGGAATTGTACGCCGCGCTTGTAGACGATAGCGCCCGCAATGAGCTGATCGTCGGCGATCTATTGCATGCAGTCCAAGATGGGCGCTCACCGCTACTCCTCACTGCCAGAACTGAGCACCTGAAGTATTTCGAGACAGCTCTCGCGAATCAAGGGGACAGCGTATTTGTGTTGAAAGGGGGTATGGGGAAGAAGCAGCGGCGGGCGATAGCGGAGGCAATTGCGGCCGTACCGGAAGATGCGCCAAGAGTCATCTTGGCAACTGGCAGCTACATAGGAGAGGGCTTTGATGATGCTCGCCTGGATACGTTGTTCCTGGCGATGCCGATTTCATGGAAGGGCACATTGCAGCAGTATGTTGGACGCCTTCATCGGCTTCACGACGCGAAGCGCGTTGTCAGAGTCTACGACTATGTTGATTCCAATGTCCTCATGCTGGCAAGAATGTATGCACGTAGATTAAAGGGTTATAGTGCCATCGGTTACCGGATTTGTAACACTCCCTATGAGTTCGTAGATTGCCCTGATCAAGAATCCTCGCGGCATCGAACGCGATCTGGCGAAGCTGTCAGGCAATGGACTTGAGATGGTCTGCATAATCACACCCTAATTTATGCAGATGAGAGAGGCTTACTGATGCAGTTCGCGCTAGTGAACGGAATGGCAGTCGAACCTTCTCCAGGTTTGAAAGGTATTTGTAAAAACTGCGGTTCGGAAATGGTCGCAAAGTGCGGGCAGCATAAGCTGTGGCATTGGGCACATAAAAGCAGAGTGCATTGTGATCCCTGGTGGGAAGCTGAGACTGAATGGCATCGTGCGTGGAAAAATCATTTTCCGAAAGAATGGCACGAGAGCATTCTCTTCGACCCCAATACCGGGGAGAAACACATCGCGGACGTGAGAACGGAGCATGGCCTGGTCCTCGAATTCCAACACTCCCCGATGACGCCTGCGGAGATGAAGTCCAGGGAGGACTTCTACAAGAATATGGTGTGGGTTGTAGATGGTTGCAGAGGCGAGCTGGATGCGGCGCACTTCAATCTGAGCTTAGGTGGCCGGATAAATGAGAGCCCGGTTGCGCATTCACTTCATTGGTACGGGCGCGGCAAGCTCTTTCATAACTGGATACAAGCAACGAAGCCAGTCCTTATCGATTTCGGGGGGGCAAATCTCTGGCGTTTGGTGATGTTCGATACTTCCACCCAAAAAGGAGCCGTTGGCCCGGGGGGGAAGGAGTATTTCATCCAGGATTTCATGCAAGGAAATCCTCTGGCGAGAATCGTTCGCTAACTCCTTACCGTGGATGACGCCGTATCGTGGCGCGGAACAAATTGCCGTCCCTGTCGTTCTCGAACTCAATCGACGGATATTCACGCAGGGCTCTCAAGATGCCGGTGCCCAAGCCGCGATAAGGAAGTAGCTTCGTGGCAAAAGATGCGAGGATCGGGTTTCGGATATTGGAATTGCCGGTTTGAATATTTGCCACGGTCAGGTTGTTGGGAAGGTGCCCCGGACTGATGATCTCCACGCGGTCATCAAAGACGAACACGCGTATGGGGGCGGAGACAAAATAGTCACGGTGCATCAGGGCATTAGCAAGTAATTCCTCCAGAACGATCCGTGGGATTTCTAACTCTCCAGTCGTGTTTACCCCCTGCTCTCCTTGATCCCTGCGCAGATTGCGGGTAATAAAGCCCAGTGCATCGTCAAACTGCGCCTGAAGCTTTCCGGTTATATCAACGCTGTCGAGATATGTCGTGACGTGAATATCGTTGCCGGGATAGCAGACGGCCTTAACATGGAAGACTGGCAGGAAAACTTGAGGCTCGCGCGCAAATAGTAGTGCTCCTGCAACCGTCAAGACGCCATTATTGACAAGGCGCATGTTGGTAAGAACCTGGCCCAACGACAGCTCTTGCTGGTCCAGCTTCCTCTCATAGCGGGAGCTATAAAATCTTCGGAAATAATCAAGGTCTATGTCAGCGATGGATGATCCGGTAACGGGGATGTCGTCACCATGCACGAGCTGCGCCGCCTGGAACATGCGCTGCATTTCCTCACGCGCCGTCACCTTTCGCTTGTCACTGCCGCTCTTAACCCAGATCGCCCCGGAGTTGTCCATGTAGGGTTTGGCGATCCCGTCAGGTATCGTCACGACGACGACGATGCCGTTTGCCACTGGCACGTTTTCAGTCACTGGATTGATCGCCGGGCGTATCTGAGTGGAAGCTGCGTTGCCGATGAGTTGATTTATCCGCTGAATATCAGTGGCATCGAGCGCCTCAATGCTGCCGTCATCCGCCACACCAATGAGGAGCTGCCCCCCGCCGGAATTTGCGAAGGCGACTATCTCACTTGCAAGAGAAACAGCATTCGTCACATCAGCCTTGAACTGATGGCGGGTATCCTCTCCACGTCCAGCTATTTCAAGAAGTTCTACTGTTTCCAAATCTCGTAAATCTCCTTTCGGCGCTGGAAGGCTTCGCTGCCTCCCTCCATGATGCTGACGATGGCTTCCTGCAAGGTGGGGGAATCAATGCTTCCTGCGGTCGCCTGAATCGCATCCTGCGTATAGGAACAGGCGATGATTTGCTCCGCATCGCCCAGCACAGGAATATTCGGATTGTGGGTCGCAAAAATGAACTGGGTCTTCATCTTCAACTTCCTGACCAACTTGATCACGTCTTCATAGATCGTCTGGTTGTCAAGATCGTCTTCCGGCTGATCGATGATGATCACATCGTTTTCGTGCTGGCTCAGGACGAACAGAATCAAGGCCGACGCACGTTGCCCGAGCGAATGATTCTTCAGGTGCTTGCCGTGGTATTTGATGGCGTAGGCATTGGGTACTTGCCACGTCAGCATGGCGCTCAGATTTTCGTGCAGATACTCCTCGAAGGTCCCTGCCGAAGCTCCGACCGATGTTTTCGCTTTATCCAGTTCGCGGTATATCGCCGCGCCATCGGCAAACGAATTCGCCAGCTCCGTAAGAGTAGTCTCGCGCAGCTTGCTGCCGCGAAAGATGTCCTTCAAGTAGCGTACGAATGCCGCTTTATCACCTTTATAGTCGATTTCGATCTGAAGCGCGGTTTCTTGGGCATTGATCTTGTCCAGCTCTTGCTTAATCAATCTGAACTCTTGATGCCACAGCTCGTTAAGCGCGGTCAAAGCGGCGGAAAGCTGCGTCTGGAGCGTCGTTTGCTGCTCTTTTTCCTTCGACAGCGCTTTAAGTATTTGCGCTGCATTTTCGACGGCCTTCCGCTGCCGCAGAAATTCATCGGGCTTGATGGCCGTAGCGCCGCTGGACTTCAATTCGTCGGAGAGCTTTCTCGCAATCTCCGCGAATTCTTCCTTCAGCTCGTTTCGCATAAGCTCGAATTGCTTAACCTTCGCCTTCAGTTCTGTCGATGCCGTTTTGGCCTGTGCGACGGTCTTCCTAAGCTCGGAGAAGCCTTTCGCCACGAGGTCAAATATCGCAAAGACCTCCACAAAAAAGGCCTGGTTTTGCTTGGAGGTGTATTTTTGACGGCTGACAAACTCATCGGAATGCTGCGCTATCAGGTCTTCAAGTTCCTGAATGTAACCGGTGACGAATTCGCTGAGGTCTCTAACCGTGCGGTCGTCCTGCTCGAAATCGACCTGTTTCTGAAGTTTCTCTTCAACCCCGTGCTGCTTGAACACTTTCAGGCGAAACTCGGCATCCTGCTTCTTACTTTCATACTCCTTCTGCTTCTCTCCCACGTCGGACAGCTTTTGCAATCGGCTGGTGATTTCGACGACTGCCTGCCGTTGCACGGCGATGTTTTGCCGAACATCTGCGAGCTTGTCCCCGACCAGTTTCTCTACCAGATCGTTTTCGAACCCCGCGCCTGTGTTGGAGAGGTCCTTCTGGCCGAAATAAATGGGCTTGTGCAGCACCGTCTCGCGGATGTTGATGCCAGGCTGTAGCTTGCCGTTGAAATATACATCCGGTTGCTCGCCCACGATTCGCCTTACTTCATACTCCTGGCCGTGGCGGTCGGTGGCGCACAGCGTAATCTTGCCGCCGCTGCCCAAGGCATATTTTGCCGACTGCTCCTTATACTCTTTGTCCGCCGCGTTTTTGCCGAAGGGAATATCCAAAGCATATCGCAATGCTTCGATAATCGTGGATTTTCCGCTCCCCCGGATGCCGATAAGCGTATTGAGCTCCGGCGAGAAATCCAAGGTCTTGTCGTCCAGCTTGTCGCCCTGAAATTCGACGCTCTTGATGAAAGAGTTCTCTTGCTTCGGCTGTTCCAGGGCAACACGGTTGGCGCAATCCATGAGCGCGAACTTCACCGCTTCGAAGGTGAACGCACCAATCTTTAGGTAGGTATGCTTGCCTTTGCCAATGTCGCTGATGGATTTGCAGTCGCAGCCCTCGACCTCGGCGGGATACCAGTCTCCCAACCACTGCTTCACCTGGACGCGCTTATCGTGGGTACTGATTTTTTGAAAGGCCGCGCAGCGCTGTCGGAACAGCTCGGACTTGCCGACTTCCGTGAGGCGACCGCCGGAAAGGCCGCCCCATAGCCCATTGCTGGCCTCCACGTGGGCGCAGACAAGAAAGTAGTCCTTGTTGAATTTATCGAGTTCGCGGATCGTCTCAGTGAGATCGTGGTTCGATCTGCCGTTTTCATGCTCGAAATTGGCCTGGCCCGCGAAGGTGACGCTCAAAAAGCTCTGGATATAGTTGGCGTTCTCTTTGTTCGAGATCCATTCGCTGCTGAAGATCACCAGGATATGAATACCGTTTGAGCCGTCCTTGACGGACAGTTCGACCCCAGGGAGCAGACAGATTTCCTCTTTCTTCGCGTGTTTCGACAACGCTTTGAAATCTTCCCGGTCAAACTTGTTGTGGTTTGTGATGGCCGCTACTCGAATGTTGGCCTGTTTCAAGGCCGCGACATATTCCGAGACGAAATAGTTCGAATCGCCTGTATAGCTGAATTCCTTATCGGCGGCGGTATGCATATGAAAATCCGCCCGCACCCAAGTTGAACCGTGGGCAAAGAGCGATGGGGTAATGACGGGACTACTCATTGCTGGCCGCTCCCCTCGTGTTGCCGGTGCCGGATTGTCCGGCAACATACAGCTCAGCCGCATCGCGCACGATCCAGGCGAGCGAAACCTTCTTCAATTTGGCGAGATTCTCAAGGCTGCGATAGAGCTTCGGGGGGAAGGTGATGGATGCCCTCGGCTGGTGTCCTGCCCTTTTGACTTCCTTTGCGCCCCGTTTTTCGTCCATGTTGAATATCCTTCTCTTTGCACCACGTTACACCGGCGCGGTGCACAACGCAATTGAGGAGTCTTTTCGAGAGCTTCCGAGGATTATTGGCTATCAAAGAGAATGCCGTCGTCATTGGTGACTTCGCAGATGGCGCGGATGACTCTCTCTATGTCAGCGATGGAAGTGGAGCCCCGCCAAGCAAGTCCAGGTCTTTCGTTGGTCGATGGACTTCCCCTCTCCATAGCGTAAAGAGCGTTGCTCCTTTGAGCACAAAGCGATCTCCGTAAGTCGATACCTCCAGCCGATACAGGTATCGCTCGATTGCGAATCTGCCAAGCACTCTCTGATAGTCTTCGCCCTGCTCCTTTGACAGGGAGAGGAGCCTAGCGCGGATGGATGCCGCCGAATTCTTGTTGGGTTCTCGCGTCATATGGCCTCCATATATGGGCGGATGACATTACTGACGCGGCAAGTCTTAGCGTAACAGTAGATGTCATTGATAGTGGCCTTCCTCTGCGAAAGGCAATCTCTTAGCGCCTCGATGGCGATGTCAAGGCCGATCTTGTTCCGAAATTTGAAGCAGTCCGCGACGGTCTTTGCGGCGGAGTAAACGCGGACAGAAACGCCCTCGACGCGGTAGGTCTCAATGCCTTCTGTGAGGGATGGCCCGGACAGCCGAGCAATCCTGAGCGAATGAGACTCCAGGGCCGGTGTTCTGGCTCCCTTCCCCAGCGCAATCCATATCGAAGACGGGTTCTGAGTCGTGATCTCGTGGAAAGCGAGCGCCGTCAGAAGGCAGAGGACAGCTCCTGGAACTCGCTTCGTCACCTCAGCGTAGGAATGTCTCTCTGTGACAGCAGCGTTTGGCAGAGTGTACACACCCCGGCTAGATCGGCTGAGTTTGCCCCGCCGGTACAGACGCAGAAGATATTCGCGGGGAATGCCAAGCGCTTCAAGATCGCGGGGTCTGACGATCCCGTGCTTGCCGACATAACGCATTGTCTTCATCATGTTGTTTGTCATCGCCGATTGTCTCAAAACGTCATTAGTTGATTATAAAGGATGACGTATTGCAACATCGTTACAGGCTAAGGCTCAATCCAAGCTGTTCTACGATCTGCTGAACTGGCTGAGGATCGAGAGTTTTCGCAATCGCTACATCCTCAAGAGCAACAGACTTTGATACATCACGGCTCAGTTCTTGGCCCAGCGTTGCCGCGTCGTTCGTGTAAATCTGTACCTCGTACTGCGCCCGCGAGACAGAGACGTAGGCCATGCGGTTATTCAGCAGCCCGCCGTGCGCCTGGTCGGAGTCAACCTGGATGAGCACACGGTCGGCGGTCTGGCCCTGGCTGCTGTGACTCGTCACTGCATACCCGTAGTCGAGATGCGGATGCTGTCGCGCGTTGAACTCGACCTCACGCCCCGAGTCCATCTTCAGTTTCAGGTTGCCGCCGCCGTCGATCTGCTCCACCGTGCCCAGCTCACGATTGGCTAGCTTTTGCTCGTGATACGGGGCGGTCAACTGCACCCGGTCACCCTCGGCGAACGTGCGCTCGGTGTCGCGGTAGATCGTCACGCCCTGCAAGCGGCGCGGATCGTAGCTCAGCTCCTCGCCGTTCTTTCTTGTCACCGTGACGGTGTTGCTCTCGCGGTCGGTGTGGGCCACACGCGCATACTCTCCGGCCTCGATTCCCAGCGGCTTCGACCCCTTCGAGTAACGGATGACATCGCCGGTTTCATAGTTCTGTGCGTGCTGCCGGTCGGCTCCGGTGATGTCCTGCCGCGCGTAGAGCACATGCACCCGATGCTCTTCGATTTTGACCTGGCCCGCGTCCTGCATCGCTCGATGGATGCTGCTGTTGATCTCTCGGCGCGATTCGTTGTCGGGCGAGATGACCACCCGATTCAATCGCTCCAAGCACCTCATCACTGGCACCGAAGACTCCATCGAAGAGTTTGAATTTTTCGTCTAAGAGCTGATAAACCCGAACGTCGGCGGCGTTGGCTTTGTTAAGAAAATTCACCACCACTACGTCAAACTTTTGGCCGTAGCGGTGGCAACGGCCTATGCGCTGCTCAATCCGCTGCGGGTTCCACGGAAGGTCGTAGTTGACGACCAAATTGCAGAACTGAAGATTGATACCCTCTGCGGCGGCCTCCGTCGCAATCATGATGCTGGCTTCTTCGCGGAAGTAATCGACCAGGGCAGCGCGTTTGTCAGCCGTCGGTGAGCCGGTGATGCGGTCCGTACCCTTATGCCGATCCATCCATGCGCGGTAGATGGTCTGACTCTTCTCATCCGTGTTCGATCCATTGAAGAGAACGACTTTCCCGGCAAACTCAGTCTGTTCCAAAAGACGATAGAGGTACTCCTGTGTTCGGCGCGACTCTGTAAAGAGTAGAGCCTTCTGTTGAAGAGTTCCCGGCTGGCCCGACTGCGCGACGGCTGCGGCGGCAAAACCGCGCTTGAGAGCCGTTAGGAGCTGTTCGCCCTTGGAGTTGCGCTGGATACTCCGCGCAAGCTCATGGAACTCCCTGAGCCGTGCAATCTCTTCCCGTCTCTCCTTGCGCTGCTCCTCGCTTAGCGGAGTTTGTTTCGCGGCAATGGCCTCACCTTCGGAATCCTCATCGTCTTCTGCCCACTCCTCTTCAATCTCGGGCATCAGCTCGAAGTTTTCGGCAAAATCTTCAACTAGGATTGCCGAGGAGTCGCTTACCCGCTCGGCTTCTTCAAGTTTCGCTGCAAGGCCAGCGAGTGTATCCGAGATAGCGTAGGTCGAACTGGCGAGCAACTTGCGAAGCATGAGAGTCATGAGCTGTCGCTGACTCGATGGCAGTGCATAGAGGTTGGGACTCTGTAAGTAGTCCGATACGAGGTCATAGAGCTTCTGCTCCTCGGCGGTCGGGACGAACTCCTGTACAAGCGCATGGCGGCGGGTGAAAGCGACGTACTGACTTACCTGTCGGCGAAGGGTGCGCTGGCAAACTGGCCGGATACGCTCTCGCAGTGAGCTGTATTCCTCCTGGCCTTCCTTGGCCGAGGTCTTCGACGCTGCCGCCCTGGTGAATTGAGCACGAAAGCTGCGAAGGTCACCGAAGATGAACTCGTCCACAATGCTGACGAGGCCATACAGTTCCAACAGCGAGTTTTGCAAAGGTGTTGCCGTGAGCAAGACCTTCTGGCGAACCGCAAGGGCACTCTTGATCGCAACAGCAATTTTGTTGGAGGACTTGTAGACATTCCTGAGCCGATGAGCTTCGTCTATAACGACCAAATCCCAGGCCGTCTGACGGAGATAAGGCTCCTTAGATCGGGCAAACTGGTAGGAGCAGAGAATGATCTTCGACTGGTCGAAAGGGTTGAGATTGCCGCCCCGGATGGCTTCGTTGAAAGTCTTGGCCTCAAGAATTGCCGTGGGCAGAAAGAACTTGTCGCTGAGTTCCTGGCTCCACTGCTTGCGTAGGTTTGCCGGGCAGATGCCGAGCAGTTTCCGGCTACGCTCCGCCCATCGCTGCGCTAGAAGGATACCGGCTTCGATAGTTTTGCCGAGCCCCACTTCGTCAGCGAGAATCGCTCCTTTAGAAAGCGGTGAGCGAAAAGCGAAGAGCGCTGCTTCAATCTGATGCGGATTTAGATCGACTTGAGCATCTGAAAGAGCGGACGCGAGTTTGTCCACGTCGTCCGAACTGGACCGTTTCGTCAGCTCATGCGCAAAGAGCTTGGCGTGATAGGCCGTCAGACTCATCGGCTCGCAGTATTCTCCGTGCACCAAGTTTAGAGCACTCCGTAACTTTGGGCACAGTTTGGGCACAGAAAAACGCATCCGAAGATGCGTTGATTTGGTAAATCATTGATCTTATTGGTGCCGGGAGGGGGGGTCGAACCCCCACGAGGTTGCCCTCGGCGGATTTTGAGTCCGCTGCGTATTCCAGTAACTATAGCTCTTTCAGCATGATAGCTACGAGACGCTGGAAACTGTGTAAGAAAATGTGTAAATTCCAACTATTTTTTACAAAAATCAGCCTCGGCCCCGACTGATCACCTGAGGTATCTTTTCATTGATTTTTGGGGAAGACGCTAGATGGTGGCGGGTATCGGAATCGAACCGATATGAGATTGCTCTCGGAGGTTTTTGAGACCTCTGCGTCTGCCAGTTCCGCCAACCCGCCAATACCTCTATTAGACCATACAAAAAGCTGATCCGAAGACGAGTCGAGCCTGCTGTGGTTACCAATTTCACCACTCGGCCACCATGAAGATCGTACCGCAGCGGGTCAGAAACTCCATGGCATTAGCGAATCCCTACGCATTATGGAGTAATCGGGGCGGACTGCTCCATACAGCTTAATGAGGTGTACCAGGGCCCGTGCAGGAATCCGGGATGCAGCCCATAGCATACGGGATCGCCTACGCGCGTCGTGTTGTAAGTTCGCATCGGAACATCCACGTCGTCGGTGTAACTGATCGGTCCCCAGGGAGCAACGCGGAGGAAATAGCGTGTCCCCTTGCTTGAGTGGCTCTCGCTCTTCTTCAGCACCCAAGTGGCATAAGGACGCGGGGCCGAATGGTCCAGCAAGGTGTTGCCTGAATTCACGAGCCCCATGCTGTACATACCGCCGGAAATTACGAGAAAAAAGAACACACCCCAACGAGAGGGGCTTTTCCAAACCGCTGGGAAAATGGCCGCGAGGAAAGATACGAGGACAGCCAGCACCAAATACGTCAATTGGAATGTATCTACAAGATGAGTTGGGTCGTTCGAATTCTGGTAAGAAAAGGCCACTCCAATGCCCGGCCAGATAAGGAGAAAACCAAGGTCTGCGCGCGGATCGGGCTTTCTTTTGAAGACCGCGAACAGAAGCGGAAAACGGCGAAGGAGCAGGATTCCGGCGATTGGGCAAACGAGCAACACAATTAACGAGGCTTTGTAGACCGGCGCATAGCTTACAAACATCACCGGGACGCTTGCAACACCGGCGACGACACTGATCCCAACTGCCCACGCTTTCGCTAGACTAAACGCCTTTGAAGCGCCGCTCTCCGGTTGCGTTGGAGATTCCTGAAGGCTGACCTCTTTGGTAATCTCGTCGGCATCGCGCCCATCTAAATCAGGCAGGCCTTTGAACCACTCCTTCAGACTGTCATTACATGCGAAGAAGTCGGAGACGCTGAAACTGCCGCGATCTTGCTTCAGATAAACGCGCGTCCAGCGACCGTATTGATTTTCTATTTTCCGCAGTCCCTCGATTTCAGCGCGGGTGGCGCTACGGGTGCGAAACGCCGAGCGCACCTCGATCCGATCTTCGTCGAGGATCAGGCGCGAAGTCCATACCTGCGCGACGAGCATGAGTCCGAGGATTAGCAAGATCCCGCCAATCACCAAGACAAAGTCCCGGCCGATTGGGTTGACCGCCAACTTAAGAAAGAAGCCTGCGCCGACCAAAAAGACCCCGGCGTAAACACCTTGACTGATCTTCCGGCCGGTCGTGAGCGGGTATTCGCGGCGAGTGGTACTCGTCTGATCGAGGGGACGCATGGGATTTTGAGTCTGCTGTGGCTGCCAATTTCACCACTCGGCCATGGGAAGATTGTATCGCAGCAGTAACTCGGCTGCTCTCGGCCAACCCACTTTTCTATTCAAAGTACTGAGGAGCACTTATGCTCCTCATGACCTGTCCTCACTTTGCAGGGCAGAATCGCCTGTGGTTCCGGGCGGATTTAGAGGACCGCGGAATTTGCAATGCTCCGTTAACCGGAAATTTTCTTTGCAAAGATGATTCGGTAAACAACCTACAGCGTTTTCCTTACATCTCAACTGTGCAGGCGCACCGTCAAGGGGAATACGGAGCCCTCGTTAACAAAAACTTCACTTTAAAAAGTATCGCAAAATGGTACAACAGGGTAATAATCCCTGGTTTCGATTGTCATGAAAAATCGGAGGGACCGCGAATTGTTCCAGAAAACGTGGAGTTGTACTCGGTTTAAACAGACCGACGGTCAATACCTGCTTTCTGCGGATAAAAGTTCAAATGAGAACCGGCTGGTTCGATTGAAGCCTGAGTTCGAACAATCCTTAGGAAACTACAAAGTCAAACTGAAGACTCTTTCTCAGTCCTTCTGAGACACAGAGAGAATCTTGCAGGCGCTATTGCGCTCAGCAAGTCTCGATGCAGGACAACTGTTGGAAAAATGCGGAGCCTTGGTCTCTTGTTCTGCTGGCAACCACCAACGATGTAAAAAAGACGAAAGACGTCAAAGAATCTAACCAGACTGTTTAACAGTGCTACTGATTCAAGGAGAGTTTGTGGCGACAAATCTGTCTTCCACGCATGTGCGTATTCTGTTGGAGGAAGAAGGTTATGCAGCATGGGAGTTACCTGATCCCGTGTATGTGGAGTATCCGGGCGTGCCGTGGGAATCCTGGCGCTACCGGTATGCCAAGCGCGCGGTAGATATTTTTGGCGCCTCTCTCATGCTTGCTCTGTGCGCGATACCTTCGTTGGCAATTGCAGTTGCGATCCGGCTCACCTCGGAAGGACCTATCTTTTATCGGGAGGAGCGGATTGGTCGTGCCGGCCGCACCTTTCGAATTTGGAAATTTTGCTCGATGCGCCCGAAAAGCTCCGGAAGCGCGGCATTTGATGCAGCGAATATTGACGATCAATGGCGCCTTTCCAAGGGCAGGAGCAGCGAGGCCGACCCGCGAATTACGCCTGTCGGCGGTTTTCTGCGCAAATGGAGTCTTGATGAGCTACCGCAGTTGTTGAATGTGCTGCGTGGAGAAATGTCGTTGGTTGGACCACGGCCCATCGTTCAGGCGGAAACCGGCTTTTATCGTGACCTGCTGCCCTTTTATCTGGCGGCAACACCGGGACTGTCGGGACTGTGGCAGGTCTCCGGACGCGTCCAGCTTGATTACGAAAAGCGCATCAAGCTGGACGCTTTCTATGTGCAGACATGGAATTTGACCACGGACTTCTATCTGCTGGTGCGTACTGTCACAGCCGTGCTGTCCCGGGCCGGTGCTCAATAGAAAGGCCCGAACCACTCCGCACGATTCAGCCAAGACACAAAGGCCGGAGTACGTTTATTGCAGCGGCGCGGATAATAGAGCGCTGAGCGTCTGCGGACCTTGAAGGGTCGCCATCCCGGCCTGCCTCGGCGGCAATTTGGAGGGGCAGATTAAAGTATCCGCACGGGCGTAACTTGCTCTGCCACAGCGTTCCTAGTTTCTGTCCCTGCTTTCCACAAGCGCGTACTTTGACACGACCCGCGCAGGAATTGTGAATATCATGCGACAATGGGATCAGAGCGATGAATCCTATCCCCTCTGCTGCTGTACCTCCCGAGCCCGTTGCGCTGACCCCGGAGCTGTTAACTCAGCACAGTATTACTCCGGAAGAGTATGACCGCATCCTTAAAGCGCTTGGACGCGTTCCCTCCCTCACAGAGCTTGGCATTTATAGCGTGATGTGGAGCGAGCACTGTTCCTACAAGTCCTCCAAGGTGCATCTGCGCCGGCTGCCCACAAAGAGCGACCGCGTCGTCCAGGGGCCGGGTGAGAATGCCGGCATCATCGACGTGGGCGATGGATGGGCCTGTGCCTTCAAGATCGAGAGCCACAATCACCCCAGCTACATTGAGCCGCACCAGGGCGCCGCAACCGGCGTGGGCGGCATTCTGCGCGACATTTTTACCATGGGCGCGCGGCCGCTGGCGGTCATGGATTCGCTGCGCTTCGGCCCCATCGATTCCGACGCCGCAGTCGGACCGGAACTCATTCGCAAGAACCACTCCATTGTGGAAGGCGTCGTTGAAGGTATCGCCAGCTATGGCAACTGCTTTGGCGTGCCCAACCTCGGCGGCGAAACCAAGTTCGAGCCCTGCTACAGCGGCAATCCGCTGGTAAATGCTTTCGCGCTCGGCCTCGTCCGCCAAAACGAAATCTTTTACGGCAAGGCCAGCGGCACCGGCAATCCGGTCATCTATGTCGGCGCCAAAACTGGCCGCGACGGCATTCACGGCGCCACCATGGCCAGCGAAGAATTCAAGGAAGGCTCTGAGCAGAAGCGGCCCAATGTGCAGGTGGGCGATCCCTTCATGGAGAAGCTGCTTCTCGAAGCCTGTCTCGAAGCCATGAAAACCGGCGCAATCGTCGGCATTCAGGACATGGGCGCGGCCGGCCTTACCTGCTCCACCTGTGAGATGGGCGCGCGTGGCGGCGTGGGACTTGACGTAGAGCTCGACTTCGTTCCGCAGCGCGAGACCGGCATGACCTCCTACGAGATCATGCTTTCTGAAAGTCAGGAGCGCATGCTGCTTGTCGCGGAAAAGGGCCGCGAAGACGAAGTCCTCAAGGTATTTGCCAAGTGGGGTCTGGATGCGGTCGTCGTCGGCACGGTCAAGCCGGAGTCGCGGCTGCGCATCCGGCATCATGGCGTGCTGGTCGCCGACATCCCCAATGAGTCGCTGACCGATGACGCGCCGCTTTATCACCGTCCCGTCGGTACATGGAAGTCGCCTCTGCCTGCCGAGCCTCCAGTGCATGCGCAGGAAGAGCTCGCAAAGGACCGCGATTACACAGCCGATCTCAAGAAGCTGCTGGGCAGTGCAAATATCAGCTCCAAGCGCTGGGTGCATGAGCAGTACGACACCATGGTGCAGACCAACACGGTTCAGGGGCCTGGTGGTGAAGCCGGCGTCATGCGAATCAAGGGCACCGGAACGCCCGGTCACGAGCGCGGCCTCGCAATGGCTCTCGATGGCAACGGCCGCTGGTGTTATCTGGACCCCAGGTTGGGCGCAATGCACGCCGTGGCCGAAGCCGCCCGCAAGGTCGCTCTGACCGGAGCGGAACCCGTAGCCGCCACCAACTGCCTCAACTTCGGCAACCCTGAAAAGCCCGAGATCATGGCCCAGCTTTCCGCAGCTATTGACGGCATTGCAGAGGCCTGCACAGTGCTGGGCACGCCCATCACCGGCGGCAATGTCTCGCTTTACAACGAGACCCGCGGCGAAGGAATTTATCCCACTCCGGTTCTCGGTATCGTCGGCATACTGGATGACGTGACAAAGGCCGTTCCGGCGGATTTTCAAGCTGTGGGTGACACGATCCTGCTGCTCTGGCCCGTGCCGCGCGGCGAAGAACCAAATCCCGATCTGAAGGTGCCGTTTACGCCGGAGCCCATGCGGTATCCGGTCGTGGAAGCAGAGGCGGAAGTGGTAGCGGATGCCGACCCCGAAGAACCCGAAGCGACAGCCAGTGCTGAGCTTGCGGCCTTCGGCAGTTCGGAATATGCAAAGGTTGTTCTCGGTGGAGTCTGGGGTACGCCTCCCGCGCTCGATCTCGATGCCGAAGCCGACCTGCACACGCTGCTTGGCGCCGTTGCCGATCGCGAGTTGGTGCATTCGGCCAAAGACATCTCCGATGGCGGCATTGCCATAGCGCTTGCAGAGTCCGCGATTCGCAGCGGTATCGGCGCAAAAGCCGATCAGGATGAATCGCTGCTCATTCATCCGCTCTTTGGACTCTTTGCCGAGCCGGCTTCAACCGTGATACTGACAGCGAAGTCCGCCGATGTGGATGAGATTGAAAAGCTCGCCGATGAGTATGGCTTTCTCGCTGCGCGCATTGGCGTCACAGGCGGCGACAGTCTGGAAATCAGTGTGAACCACGAGCCATTTATCTCGGCTGCGCTTGCGGAACTCCGCGAGCCGTGGGCGGAATCTCTTGAAGCCGCGATCCACAACGAGGTGTTGGCATGAGCCGGTTGATGTATCAGGGCGTTCCGGGCGTGGAAGACACTTCTGTTGCGGAAGCCCGACTGTGCGCGGTTCACGATACGCAATCACCAGATGAAGATCCCAAGCTGCGTGAGGAATGCGGCGTCTGCGCCATCCACGGCCACCCTGACGCAGCGCGGCAGGCCTATCTTGCGCTCTACGCCTTGCAGCATCGCGGGCAGGAGTCGGGTGGCATCGCCACGGCAGACGGCCACCAGCTCGCAAACATCAAGGGCATGGGCCTCATCTCTGAGATCTTCACGGATGACGTGTTGCGCAAGCTGCCCGGCTCCATGGCCATCGGACACACGCGCTATTCCACCACTGGTGACTCGGCTCTGCTGAACGCGCAACCCATCCGCGTCGAATCCACCAAGGGTCTCATCGCCATTGCGCATAACGGCAACCTGATCAACCTTGGCAATCTGCGCACCAAACTGGAGCGCGCCGGCGCAGTCTTTCAGACGACCTCTGACTCCGAAATCATCGTTCAGCTCATCGCGCATTCCAAAGCCGGCACTCTGGTAGATGCCATCGCGGATTCGCTCTCGCAGGTTGAAGGCGCATTCTCAATCGTCATGATGACCCGCGACCGCGTCTTCGCAGCCCGCGATCCGCGCGGCTTTCGTCCGCTGTCGATGGGACGCATTCGCAACACAGACGGGCCGGACACCATCGTCTTCGCCTCTGAAACCTGCGCCTTCGATCTTCTCCGCGCCGAGTACGAGCGCGATGTGCTCCCCGGCGAGCTCGTCATGGTCACGCAGGATGGTGTCACCAGCCGGCAGTTTGCCAGTGGTGTGCCCCAATCGAGCTGCGTCTTTGAGCACGTCTACTTCGCCCGCCCCGATTCCAAAATCTACGGCCGCTGGGTGCAGGAAAGCCGCGACCAGATGGGCCGCCAGCTTGCACGCGAATCCAGCGTCCCGGCGGATCTCATCGTCCCGGTCCCGGACTCCGGCGTCACCGCGGCTCTGGGCTACGCGGAGGAAAGCGGCATTCCATTCCGTTTCGGCCTCATTCGCAATCACTACGTGGGCCGCACCTTCATTGAGCCGGAGCAGCGCGTCCGTGACTTCGGCGTCAAGCTCAAGCTGAATCCGGTCCGCAATCTCCTGGAAGGCAAGCGTGTCATCCTCATCGATGACTCCATCATTCGCGGCACCACTTCACGCAAAATCGTTCGCATGGTGCGCGGCGCGGGCGCCACGGAAGTCCATCTTCGCATCAGCTGCCCACCCACCATCTCGCCATGTTTCTACGGCGTGGACACGCCTAGCAAGCGCGACCTGATCGCCGCCAATCAATCCGTCGAGGAGATTCGCCAATACATTGAGGCGGACTCGCTGGCCTATCTCTCTCTCGACGGCATGCTCAAATGCTGTGACGGCGGCGAGGGCACCGGCTACTGCGTGGCCTGCTACACGGGCGAGTACCCAACGCAATGGGTCGATGTGGATGAAATTCTGCCCGCTGCCGCGAGCGTCTAAATATAGTTGTAAGGCCGTTTTAAGTCAGTGACGAAAACACTTGACGCCCAACCCCTCCCGTTGTGATAGCATCCGGTACTTAATCAGGCAGCGCCGGTTGCGTCTCTTTGAACAGGCGTAATCTCTGCGCCGCCGGAGTCTCTCCGCATGGATGAGGCAGGCCCCCAAGCCGGATACCGAGTTGTCCAACTCGGCTCGCCGGACGCCCCAACGGACGCCCTCCTGAATTCCTCGCGCCCGCGCCTCAGCCTCCAGTTTGATCCGCTTATTCCATCTCCCAACTCCGAGGGAAACCAGCCATGAAAACCTATCCGGGAAGTGAAATCCGCAATGTCGCCGTTATAGGCCATTCGCACAGCGGCAAGACCACGCTGGTCTCGGCGCTGTTACACGCCGCGCACATGACGCCTGCGCAGGGGCGCGTGCAGAACGGCACTGCCGTCACAGCCTACGACGAGGAAGACATCGCCCGCTGCACCACGATGCAGAACGCCGTGGCCTTTGCCGAGTGGCAGGGTGTCAAGATCAACCTCGTCGATACGCCCGGCTTCCATATCTTTTGCCATGAAGCCCGCGCCGCGCTGCTGCCCGTCGAATCAGCCGCAGTCATCGTCAACGCGCAGAACGGCGTTGAAGCCGTGACGGAACGCGTGTGGAAGTATGCCGAGGAGGCGAACATTCCGCGCATCGTGGTTATCAATCAGATGGACCATCCCAAGGCCGGTGGCAACGGCGGGCTGGCCTCTCTGATTGAAGATCTGCATGATCGCTGGGGCCGCACCTGCGTCCCGGTGCAGCTGCCGATTTCCGATGGGAAAGGCTTTCATGGAGTAGTAGATCTGGTCACGATGGAGGCCTTTTATTACACCCCGAACGGCGATGGCCAGGGCAAAATCGGCGAGATTCCAGCCTCTCTGTTCGCGTCCGCCAAGGCCGCGCATGAGGCCCTGGTGGAACTGGTGGCCGAGGGCAAAGACGAGCTGATGGAAGAGTTCTTTGCCCAGGGCACAATTCCCGAGCAGCATCTGATCTCCGCACTGCATGAGGCCATCCGGGAAGACCGCATCTTCCCCGTGCTCTTTGTCAGCGGGGAGACAAATGTCGCCGCGGACCATCTGCTGGATTTCCTGAAGGTGTATGCTCCCGCGCCCATTGAGCGCGCGCCATTTGCAGTACACGCGCCGGCGGCGTTCGCTGCGACTCAGCCCAGTGAAAGCGGCGGCGTAGCAGTAGCCACAAATGGGCACGGCAGTGGACATAGCGGCCAAGGCTCGGGCTTAGGTGAAGCGGCCCTCGGCGGAATCGGATTTCGTCCCGTTGCAGACTCGGAACCGGCGTCACTGGTTGTGTACAAAACCATGAGCGATCCCTTTGCCGGTCGCATCAGCTTCTTCAAAGTCATCAGCGGCGTGGTCAAAAACGATGCCACACTCGAAAATTACACCCGCCGCGGGCAGGAGCGGCTCTCGCATCTCAGCGTGATGCAGGGTCGCAAGGCCGTGGAGGTGACGGAGTTGCACGCAGGCGATCTGGGCGCAGTAGCCAAGTTGCGCGACACGCTGACCGGCGACATGCTCGGCCAGAAGGGCGCAGAGATTCAGGTAGACCTCTATCCATTCCCTGAACCGGCCATGACCTACGCCATCGAGCCTAAATCACGTGCCGATGAAGACAAACTCGCACCCGCAATCCACAAGCTCATGGAAGAAGACCTCCTCATCCGCTTCTACCGCGATCCGCAGACCAATGAGTTCCTGATCGCTGGAGCAGGTCAGCCGCACATTGAGGCAATCGTCTCCCGCCTTCGCAAGCGTTATCACGCGGAAGTCACGCTGAAATCCCCCAAAGTGCCGTACCGTGAGACGATCCGCGGTAAGACAGAAGCCCAGGGCCGCCACAAGAAGCAGAGCGGCGGGCACGGGCAATTCGGCGACTGCAAAATTCGCATAGAGCCGTTGCCACGCGGATCAGGCTTCCAGTTTTCGAGCGAAATCTTTGGCGGCTCCATTCCGCGGCAGTTTGTTCCCGCAGTAGAGAAGGGAATTGTCGAATCCGCCTCGCGCGGCTGGCTCGCCGGCTATCCGGTTGTCGACTTCAAGGCCACGGTCTATGACGGCAGCTATCACGACGTGGACTCAAACGAGCTGTCCTTCAAGATGGCGGGCCGCATCGCCTTCCGCAAGTGCATGGAGCAGGCAAAGCCCTGCCTGCTTGAGCCCGTCATGAAGGTGGAAATCGAAGCCCCCGACCAGTTTGCCGGTGCCCTGATGGGCGACCTGAACAGCCGCCGCGGCCGCGTCCAGGGCATGGAAGCGCGCGGAAAGGCCACCATCATCAACGCCGAGGTCCCAATGGCCGAAATGCTCACCTACGGCACCCATCTCACCTCCATGACCCAGGGCAAAGGCACCTACCGCATGGAGATGGATCACTACGACGTAGTGCCGCAGCCTGTAGCCGAAAAGATTCTCGCCAACGCCAAGCGCCCCGTCGATGAGGAAGAAGAATAGCCAGCATTCGTACTAATCCTCGCCAGTTATCTTTGCCAGATATTCAGCTGGCGAAACTACCGTAACGCCGTCACGCGCTGCTTCGGGAAAGTGCTTGAGATTGCCAGTTATGAGCCATGCGCTAGCGGCAGCGGCAAGCGCGATAAACGGTTCATCCTTCCTGTCCGGTAGCGGATGCGGCCAGGAAGGAGTGTTGGGAAAGTGCGTGCTGCGCGCAATTAACAGGTCAAGCCACGGCGGAGGAAATTTGAAGCGCGCAAACTTCGCTCGGTGTGCGACTCGGAGGTATTCCTGCATGACATACTCGCATGTCACTGTATGCACAAGCCGCGGCAATACCCACTCGTTCACAATTCTGCCCGGAGCGCCGAGAGGATTCAACCTTGCTGAGATAATGACGTTGGTATCGAGAACGATGGTCCACATCATGCACTCTTCAGCAGTTCTTGTGCGGCCTGCTCGGCACGGTACGCCCGAATCTCCTGTTCGATCTCTTCATCCGTGATTGGCGGAAGGGTTTTGGCAACCTCCCAGTCCTCCCGCAAACTCGCCCGCGCAATCGCCGTTTGCAGGTCATCCTCCTGCGCCGCAATATCCCCCATCGCCGGCACCAGAAAATACGCCGGTCCTTTTTGTCCCGTCAGCAGAACCGTCTCTCCCTTCGGCACCTTCTCCAATGCCTTCGCGCCGCGCGTACGAAACTCCCGCAATGACACCAATCGCATGATCCTCTCCGGTTTTTAGTGTAGCCATTTTGGCTACGCACAGCAATTCCTATCCGCATAAGACGGATTTTTCCGTCGGCGCCGAATCCCCTCCGGCTCGATAAACATCTGAGAGAATGATGATTGTGAGTCAGAGCATAAATTCTGTCGCTAAGCGCGCGGCAGTTGTCATTTTATTTGCGGCCGTTTGCGCCATGCCGGTCCTCCGTGCGCAGGTAAACCCATCTTCTGACTCCAATTACTCTTCCGCCGCCAACGCCTTTTACGGCAGCGTAACGGTGCAGCCGGTAACGGACGAAGAGCTGAAGCTTTCGCTCGACGATGCCGTTCGGCGCGGCCTGGACACCAACCTCGGCCTCAAGCAAGCCGAGTACTCTGAGAAGAATCTGCGCGGGCAGTACAACCAGGCCGTGCAGCAGTTTTTGCCCACAATCTCCCTCGTCGGCGATGCCGGCTACCACATGTACAACCTCGAGGCGTTGGGTTTTGGGCCGAGCCTCGTTGCCAAAGTCCTGCCCATTCTTCCCCCCGGCACAGACATCTCCGGTTTTTCATTTATCACCCGCGCTGAAGTAACCGAAGGGCAGTTCAAATACGAGCAGACGCTCTTCTCCGGCCCAGTCATCGCCGGCTTTAAAGCCGCAGGCGCCGGAATGCGAGCCGCCTATTTCGCCAAGATGTCTGCCCGCGGCGAAGTTGTCCAGCAGGTAGCTTCGGCTTACCTCCGCGCCATTGCCGCGGCCAGCGCTGTGGAGAATGCGCGTGCTCTTGAAGAGTCAGACCGCGTGTCATACAACAATGCGCATGAGGCCCATGTGGGCGGCACTGCCGCCAATCTCGATGAGCTCCGCGCGCGGGTGCAATACCAGACTGAGCAGCAGGCCCGCATTCAGGCCGAAAACGGGCTCCAGAAAGACCTGATCCTGCTCAAGCGCGAGATCGGCGTCGATCCCGGCCAGAAGATCGTCCTCACAGACCGCGCACCATACAGCGAACTCGCTGCGCAAACGCCGGAAGAAGTCCGCGCCATTGCCTACAAAAACCGCCAGGATTACCAGAACCTCACCAATCAGGCTCTGGAGCTGAAAGCGGCCCATCAGGCCTATCGCGCGCAGCGCCTGCCCACGCTCAGCTTCAAGGGCTTCTACGGCGTCACAGAGGTAGCCAGCATCGGTTCGCACGGCAATTTTGCGGCCACGGGAGAACTGAAGTTTCCCATCTTCCGCGAGGCAAGCCTGCGGGGTGATATCGATGCCGCGCATGCGCAGTGGGACTCGGCTGAGGCGCAGCTCAGTGACCTGCGCGTCAAGATCGATCAGCAGGTGCGCTCGGCGCTGCTTGACGTGGCAGCAGACAAGAAGCTCGTCGATGTGGCCCAGTCCAACGTCGAGTTGGCCACGCGCGCGCTAAGTGACGAGACCGATCGCGTGAACGCAGGCGTGGACGACACGCTGCCGCTCGTGGATGCGCAGGCGTCGCTCTCCACCGCGCAGAACAACTTCGTCGAAAGCCTCTATCGGTACAACCTCTCCAAGCTGGCCCTGGCCCGCGCCGCCGGCATACTGGAGCAGCAGTACCGCGATTATCTGGGCCGCTGATCCGGCTGCAAATCCGGCGTTCATCACATCTGTACCCCCACCTTGTAAGCTGGTATCCGGAGGATCACTTCCCCTATGTCCAGCAAGCTCACCGTCGAATATTTCGTCGAGCCGGACTCAGCCTCACTCGCGCGCCGCGCAGCAGAGCAGTTTGTCGAAAAAGTACAGCAGGCAGTCGCGGCACGCGGCCTCGCGCGCATCGCCATCAGCGGCGGATCAACGCCGAAAGCCGCATTCCAGTTGCTCGCCAATCCTGCCGAGCCATTCCTCTCCGCCATGCCGTGGGATAAACTCCAGCTTTACTGGGTGGATGAGCGCACCGTTCCGCCCACGGACGCCGACAGCAACTACCGAATGACAAAGGAATCGCTGCTCGATCACGTGCCGCTCAAGCCCGAGCAGATTCACCGCATGGAAGGCGAGCTTGAGCCCGAAGTCGCCGCCGCCCGCTATGAATCCGAGCTGCGCAACAGCTTTCGCCTTGAAGGCGCCGAAACCCCCACCTTCGACCTCGTCGCGCTCGGCATGGGCGACGATGGTCACACCGCCTCGCTCTTTCCGCATACGGATGCCATTCACGAGATGGGCAAGCTCGTTACCGCCAATCACGTCCCGCAGAAAGACACCTGGCGTATCACCCTCACCTGGCCGGTTATCAACCAGGCCCGCAGCGTGTTTTTCCTCATCGGCGGCGCAGATAAGACCGAGCGGCTGAAGGAAGTCTTCCTCGGGCCGCGTGACGTCGAAACGCTTCCCAGTCAACTCATCTGGCCCGCAAGCGGTATACTCACGTTGTTTCTGGATAAGGTCGCCGCGGCGCTCTTACCTGCACCCGATGCGGAAGGCCGCGGAATTTTGGAGAGAGTGCGATGATTCTTGCCGGCGATGTAGGCGGCACTAAAGTTCACCTTGCGTTGTATGACTTTGCCAACGGGCAACTCATCCATATACGGGATGAAAAATATCCGGCCAGGGAATATTCCGGGCTGGAAGAGATCGCAAAAAAGTTCCTCGCCGCAGACAAGCCCACATCGGCCTGTTTTGGCGTGCCTGGCCCTGTGCGCGACGGCCGGCTGCGCCTGACCAATCTGCCTTGGACTCTCGACAACCGCGAACTGCAAACCGGCCTCGGCATTCCTTATGTCTTTCTCATCAACGATCTCGAAGCCAACGGCTACGGAATCGCCGAGCTTAAGCCCGACCAGATTTACACCCTCGCCGAAGGCGACCCAGGCCAGATCGGTAACCGCGCTTTGATCGCTGCCGGCACAGGTCTGGGTCAAGGCCTGCTCATGTGGAACGGGCGGCATCACATGCCGTACCCGTCGGAAGGCGGCCACGCCGACTTTGCTCCCCGCAATGAGGACGAGATCGACCTGCTGCGCTTCCTCAAGCAGAAATACAACGGACGCATCAGTTGGGAGCGCGTCCTCAGCGGCATGGGCATGACAAACATCTTCGAGTTCCTGCGCGACGTGCGTGGCCTTGAAGTGCCGGCATGGCTGGGCGAGCAGATCGCCGCCGCGCATGATCCCAACTCCGTCATCACGGAAAACGGTCTTGCCGCCAAAAGCGAAATCTGTGAAAAGACGCTCGATATGTTTGTTTCGGCTTATGGCGCCGAATCAGGCAACCTGGCACTCAAGATTCTTTCCGTCGGCGGTCTTTACATCGGAGGAGGCATCGCGCCCCGCATTCTTGAGAAGCTCAAGGACGGTACCTTCATCAAGGCTTTTACAGACAAGGGCCGTTTGAGCCAACTGCTCATCAATATGCCAGTGCGCGTAATTCTTGAGCCGTATGTAGCCGTGATCGGCGCAGCGGCTTATGCTGAGGCACGCGCAGCGGAAATCAGCGGCGTCTCGCCCCGTGCCGCCTCCATCGAGTCCTAGGAACCTCTGAAACGACGAACGCCTCGGGCCGCAAGGCTCGGGGCGTTTTTCTTCGCGCTCACCGTTTCAGTGCCGTACCCACATTCGCAATCGTCCCATGATAGAAATACTGGCCCAGGCCCACCGTAAACAGCCAGCACCCATAGAGCGCATGCTCAAAGCTCGATGTCGCCAGCGATCCTGTTTCCCCGTAACGCCACGCAAAGAGCAGCCCTCCCGCAAACGTGAGCCCCACCGCAAGCCAGTTGCGGAAGATCAGGTGCATAAACGCAAAAGCCGCCGCGCTCGCCACAATCATCGCCCAGCGTGAAGGAAAGATCGCGCTGTAGCGCTCAAAGAAAAAGGCCCTGTAGATAATCCCCTGCGGATAAACCGACAACACCGGATAGGCCGCCATCACAATCGCCCAGAATCCCGGATTGCTGCGCACAAAACTCCACTCCAGCTCCGGCGCAAACCTTCGCACGCCAAGCCAGATCGCCAGCGCCACAATCGCAAAGATCGCGAGGATCAAACCCGCACGCCCCGGCAGCGCGCCAATATCCCACATCCGCGCCCGATCGAAGTGTGTATCGCGTACTAGCCGCCACCACGCATACGCCGCAATCACCCACAGCACCGGCAGCGCAGGAATCCTGACCGGCGCAAAGCGATACCCCAGCGGCAGCGCCACAAAGAGAACAAAAAACTCGGCAATGAGAGCTATGCGCGACATTACCGCCCAAGCGAGTAGATCACGTTAGCCGTGGTGTCTACTTCCACCGGCTCGCCATTGAGCAGATATGGCCGATAGTGCCACTGTGAAACCGCGCCGAGCGCAGATGCAGCCAGCGATGCCGAGGGCGCTGAGACCACCTGCATATCGTGGACCCAGCCATCGCGTCCTATCACCGCGTGAATAACAACAGTGCCGCTGATACGCGCGTCCTTTGCATCTTGAGGATAGATCGGCGACGGCCTGCTCAAAGCCAATCCCTGTGCCTCTTCAGGAGAAATTGTGATTCCATCACGCAATGCGGCCATGGCCTTTGCGTCGTCATCTAGATTCTGGTTCGCTGCGGAATCCTTTGCTCCAGCCTCCTCAACCTTCCTGGGAGGATACGAAGCCTTCACATCCTGCGGAGGCGAAAGCGCGGCATCTTGTGGAGAAATGCCGTTGGTCATCTCGACGGACGCCGTGAGCAGCTTTTTCCGGCTCGACGAGAGAATCGTAATCTGCTTCGGTAGATAGCGGCCTTGCACCTTCGCGATCTGATTAAACTCAATAACAGGTGCCGCGTATGCAAAATACGCAACCAGGGCAGGTTGCGATGGCACAAAGCAGTAGGTCGGGAACAATCCGATCGGAGTCGCGCCGACCCCTGTCATCTTAGGCCCCACCATCACGCATTGCATCATGTTGGCGTCTTTTCCGTAGGTTCGCTTTTCGAACTGAGTATGGTCGGAATTCACAGTCCGCTCGCTCGGCAGTGGAGAAAAGAACGCCTGCTCCAGCTTGCTCTCGACATAACTAAGCGCTTCGCTTGAGCCTTGATGCGCGTGGCGGTGGCCTGCAACCTCCCAGGTGGTATAGCTCACACTGCCGCGCGTCCATGAACTTCGATGCGCTTCAGGCGAAGCCCACCAATATTCAAATGTGCCCTGCTCGGTTGGAGCTTCCTTCTCGTCATAGAGCTGATAGCTGACTCGCAGATGCCAGGGTTTCAGATCGGCGGAAGAAAAATCGTAGAGTGGCCGTGCCGCCTCAAGAATTGCGCGCGGATCGGCAGGAAGCGGAGATACACCGGTCTGCTGGCCCACGCAAAAACTGGCCGCGCAAAAAGCTACAAGCAAGAAACTAAATCGCATGGTGCCGAAAGGGTAGCATGGTGCTCATCACCGAACCAATCGCCTCTATTCCGCTTCACTGCGCCTCATGCAAAAAGTTATCCAGAATCTCCCGGTACAACGCGCACTGCGGCGCACGCAGCAGCGACGCTCGCGCTTCCGCATGACCATCCAGCATGAACTCAAGGTAGCCGCCCGCTTCCGTCAACCGCGGCCAGTCAGGAACATCCTTCGCATTCGGATTGCCCGTCTTCGCAAAGTTGGTCCAGTAAGTCTCCATCAGATCGGCCAGCCGCATGTCGGCATCGGTAAATTTACCGGCGATATTCCCAGACTTCGGAAAATATCCAAACACATACGGCAGGTCCGCGGAGTGAACAGCCCCCTGTGCCTCCTGTCCCGGAATCGGGTGATCGAACTGATACAAATACACCGGCTGCTTCGCCTTGCTCTGCCACGCCCCCTCCGTCGCCACCGGACAATGAAAACGCATATCCGCGGCCCACTGGTCGCTAGCCTTGCCATAAAGCGGATCGGAAGCAGCGTCGCTCACCGGATAAAGCTTCAACGCTTCCTCCGCATGGCTGCCCGCAATCAATTTGATGTGTGCAGCCAGCCGCTCCGGCGTCAAATCATTTCCAAATTCGCGTGTCGTCACGCCCAGCAGCATTGGAATCTGCGACTGATGCCCGCCGGCAAAAACCTCCGCAGGCGATTTCGTAATGACCCACCCATCCACAATCGGTCCCACATGCGGCCTGCGCTTGACATCGGGATCTGACACAGCCTTCAGCAACTCCTCAGCGCTGAGCCCGCGCAGAAATTTCACGGCAGCCTCGCCCTCCGGCGCATTCATGGTGGACGCAAATGCAACCCCATCCTTCTCAGCCTGCGCCAGCGGAGGCACCGGCGCCAGGAACGCCGCACCGCTCTCGGCAATCGCCTTATGAAATTCGTTCTTCGCAAAGGAAGTCATCAGCAGACTGGTGTCAATCGCGCCCGCGGACTGGCCAAAGACCGTAATGTTGTTCGGATCGCCGCCAAATCGCGCAATATTCTGTCGCACCCAGCGCAGCGCCAGAATCTGGTCTTCCAGCCCATAATTTCCGCTGCTTCCATGCGCTGACTCGCGCGTAAGACCCGGATGCGCAAGAAATCCGAAGACACTCAGGCGGTAGTTCACCGTCACCAGCAGAATGCCGTGACGAATCAGCGTTCCATCTTTATACAGCGCCCCGGAAGCCGATCCGCCTGCATTCGCCCCGCCATGCAGCCACAACATCACCGGCAAAGGCTTTTGCTGCGCCGGCCATTCAGGCGTAATCACGTTCAAAAACAGGCAGTCCTCTTTACTCGTGGCCGCATCATGGCGATTCCACGCTCCCAAATCCGGCTGCGCACACGGCGAGCCAAACTGCGTAGCCTCACGAAGACCCGTCCACGCCTTTGCAGGAATCGGCTCATGCCAGCGCAATTCGCCCACAGGAGGCTCGGCATACGGAATGCCGAGAAACTCCGCTCCACCACCTGCGCGTGATACGCCGCGAATCTGTCCAGCGGATGTGCCAATCACCAGCGGATCAGGTGTTTGCTGGCCGTGTGCGGTCAAAAGCGTGGCTGCCAGAACAAATGCCGCTGCAATACGGAAACGGTTCACGATGTTTTCTCCAGATAAGCAAATCAAAATGGGCAAAACAGGCAAAGCAAACTACGCGAGAATTCTAGCAATCCGACCCAACAGAACCAGTAACTGACCGGCAGGATGCAGCTATCCTGAATGCAATGGGCTTCACGCACACCGTCGGCAACATGCGCCACCTCTTCCCGGATCTGTCCACGCTGCTGGCCAAAGCCACGCCCGAGCGCAGCGGCGACATCCTCGCCGGAATTGCAGCGGAATCAGCCGAGGAGCGCGTAGCCGCGCAATGCGCACTCGCCGATCTACCGCTCCAGCGCTTCCTCAACGACCAGGTCGTCCCATACGAAACCGACGAAGTTACACGGCTCATCATCGACACCCACAACGCGGCAGCCTTCGCACCCGTGCGTTCCTTCACCGTCGGCGAGCTGCGCAACTGGCTGCTCTCGGACGATGCCACGCCTGAGCGCCTGGCCGCACTCGCTCCCGGCCTCACGCCAGAGATGGCCGCAGCCGTAAGCAAGCTCATGCGCCTGCAGGATCTCATCGCCGCGTCTGCAAAGATCCGCGTCATCACGTGCTTTCGCACCACGGTGGGCCTGCCCGGTCGCTTGAGCGCGCGCCTGCAACCAAACCATCCCACAGACGATCCCGCGGGAATCGCCGCTGCCATCCTCGATGGTCTTCTCCTCGGGTCAGGCGACGCCGTCATCGGCATCAACCCCGCCGGTGACAGTCCAGCAGCCACAGCGCATCTCCTGCATCTCATCGACGCACTGCGCCAGCGTTTTTTCATTCCCATACAAAGCTGCGTTCTCGCTCACATCACAACACAAATGGCCGCCCTTGAATTGGGCGCGCCCGTCGATCTCATTTTTCAATCCATCGCCGGAACTGAAGCCGCCAATCGCAGCTTTGGCATCAATCTCGCACTTCTGCGCGAAGCCGATGACGCGGGCCGAAAGCTCAATCGCGGCACCGTCGGCCAAAACGTAATGTACTTTGAAACCGGCCAAGGCTCAGCACTCTCCGCCAACGCGCATTACGGCACCGGTGGTTTAGGTGTAGATCAGCAGACACTCGAAGCCCGCGCTTACGCCGTAGCCCGCGCCTTCTCGCCCATGCTCGTCAACACAGTCGTCGGCTTCATCGGCCCCGAGTATCTCTACAACGGCAAGCAGATCACGCGCGCCGGACTTGAAGATCACTTCTGCGGCAAGCTCCTCGGCCTTCCCATGGGCTGCGACGTCTGCTATACCAATCATGCCGAAGCCGACCAGGACGATACAGACGCACTTCTCACACTGCTCGGAGCCGCAGGCGTCAACTACATCATGGGAGTGCCCGGCGCGGATGACGTCATGCTCAACTACCAGAGCACCAGCTTTCATGATGCGCTCTACGTGCGTCGCATTCTCGGCCTCAAACCCGCGCCCGAATTCGAAGCATGGCTCGCCGGCGATAACTTCGCCCGCCTCGCACTGGAAGCAACGCATCCGGAGAGGCTTCTGACCGCATGAGCGATCTCGTCCATAACGGCATCGTCGCAAAACTGCAGTCGCTTACTCCGGCGCGTGTCGGTCTGGGCCGCACAGGCATTAGCCTTGAGACACGTGACGTGCTCGCCTTCCAACTCGCCCACGCCCGCGCACGCGACGCAGTCCATGCGCGTCTCGATGCCGCAGGCCTCGCCGCAGCCATCAAGGCCGAAACCAATTCCGTCGTACTACAGCTTCATTCCGCGGCAGCCAATCGCGCGGAGTATCTGCAACGCCCCGATCTCGGCCGGCTACTAAGTGACGACAGCCGCAAACTACTCTCCGCGCAACCACGCGACGCAGAGCTGGCTCTCATCATTGCCGACGGCCTCTCCTCACTCGCCATCGAGCGTCACGTCCCAGCCGTACTCAACGAACTGCTTCCTCGCCTCGCCATCGTGAGCCTTGCACCCATCTGCATCGTCGAACAGGGCCGCGTAGCCATCGGCGATGAGATCGGCCAGACGCTCGATGCACAGCTTTCCATCGTATTGATCGGCGAGCGCCCCGGCCTCAGTTCGCCAGACTCGCTCGGGGCCTACATCACATGGCAGCCACGGTCAGGCCGCACAGATGCCGAGCGGGTCTGCATCTCAAACATTCGCGCCGAGGGGCTCAGCTACGCGCAAGCCGCCGCGCAACTTGAGCACGTCATTGCCGAAGCACGCTCACGCCGCCTCACCGGCGTAGCTTCCCAATCGATTCCAGCCTCGCTCCCCGCAGGAGAAGAAAATCTATGATGCGTTATCTGCGTATTGCCGCCGTTGCGCTTTTAATTATCGCCGCCGTACTCTACGCAGCCGACTGGCTCACATTCAAACTGCGGGGCTCGCCCACGGACACGATAACGGTAAGCCTCTTTGTCGCCGCGTCGCTCAAAAATGAAAAGCAGGAGATCGACTACCAGGGCCAGGAGCAGTGGACCTGCACGCGAAGCCTCTTCCCGTTTCCGCCATATCAGCAGAATCAGTCGAGCCCCTGCTGGTATCTGCGCGCGCACACCAACCAGACCACAACTTACTGAGGCGGCGGCGCAGGTTTCTCAACAGGATTCTTAGGCCGCATCTGGCGCACCAGTACTTCATCCGCAGCGTTGGTCAGCATGGAAGCCTTATCGAACTCCGCCTTGGCCTCCGCCGTTTTGCCCATTGCCTTGTATAGCCGCCCCAGGCGCATGTGGACATTCACTTCATTCGGCTGTTGTTTGTCAGCCAGCAGCAATTGGCGCAAGGCCTCAGCATTCTGTCCCGCATCGGCAGCCACGCTGCCGAGATCGAGATGCACCCGCCACTGCGAGGGATCCGCCCGCTCAGCCTGCTCAAGAAATGGCAGAGCCTTCTCCGGCTGGTTCAACTGCATATACGTGTCGCCGAGATACATCATGGACTGCGTGTGTTTGGGATCGTTCGCCAGCTCCGCCTGAAACTCCGTTGCAGCCTCGTCAAGATGCTTCTGTGTCCATAGCAGATAGCCAAGACCGAAATGCACCTCCGGCTCATTTGGATTGGCTTTCACAGCCGCACGAAACTGCTCAATAGCATCGCCATGATCATGCAACTCATCCGAAGCTTCTCCGGCCAGCATGTCGGCCTCAGCCGACTCCGCATTCAGCGCAAGAATCTCCTTATACGTATCCAGCACGCACTGGTATTGCTTCGACCACAGGCAGGTATGTGCAAGTGTCATCAGAAGAGTCAGATTCCGCGGATCGCGCGCCGCGGCTTTCTTGAACAGCGGAACAGCCGGAGCATATTCCTGTGCGCCATAATGAGACATAGCCAGCAGAATGGTATAGCGTTGAGCGTCCGGAGAATCAGGCGCCGCAGACTTGAGAAGTTGCGCAAACACCGGCACGGCCTCCTTCATCTCGCCGCCTTTAAACAGCGCAAGCCCAAGATTCAGGCGCACACCAGGCAGTTTGGGATTGAGGACAAGCGCCTTGCGATAATAAACAGCGGCATCCTTGTAGTGTTCCTGGTGACTGGCGATAAGTCCGAGATGTGCAAGCGCCTCGGCATTGCCTGGCTGAGCTTTCAAGATCGCGTGCCACGCAGCTTCAGCATCGGCAGGCTTGTCCTGCTCTTCCAGATTCAATGCTGCTTCGCGGCTCGGCGCGGCATTCGCACTTGCCGCGTTCTGCGCCAACGCGGGCGCGACAAATAAAAACGAAATCAAAGCGAGAGATAAAATCCGTGGCACGCTTGCCTCTATTAAGACTGCGGAATTGATTTTCTCAGTTGTCCCAATCTTCTCGCAAAAAGACATGCGACGAAGATGCATCATCAGTCGTTACAAGGGATGCCGGACTTCTGCAAAGAAAAAGCGCGGCAGGCAAAATGCCCGCCGCGCCAGGTTGAAAATCGCAATTTAGAACAGGAACTTGCCGCCAAACTGCAATGTGCGAGGATCGTAAACGCTGGTTGCCTGCCCGAAGTTCTTATCCTCCAGCGTTGTGTCTAGTCCGTTGAATTCGGTGTGGTTGAAGGTGTTGAAGGACTCGACGCGGAACTCGAATCGGGGGCCTTCATGCGAGGTGAGCGCAAAGCTCTTGAACATGGCTATGTTCCAGTTAAAGAGCCCAGGGCCGACTACAGCATCCTTGCCCGCAGTGCCGAAGCCTTGGTTGGCGCCGCCATCCCAGGGTGCCGTGGGAGAAGAAAAGGCCGACGATTTGAACCACGCCGTCTGAGTCTTCGGTCCCTTGGTTCCGCCGGAGACGTCAGGCCGGTTGACCGTTCCGCCGCCAAGGCCCACAATATCCGGACCGTTGTAGTAGGCTTGCAGCGGCGATCCTGCTTCCGCCACGGTAACGCCGGAGATCTCCCATCCGCCCAGCGTGGTGCGGGCAAGAGCATTGCTGTTCCGGAAGAATGGCAGCTTGTAGTCATAGTTGACGTTGAAGATATGCCGGCGGTCGAGCACGCCCGAGCCGCGGTCATACGCGATGTTGAACGGATTTGAGACAAAGGCCTGCCCGCCGGCTGCGTTGGTCGATCCCTCGTCGCCGCTGGCGATGTCGATTTCATGCGACCAGGTATAGGAGAACTGTGCATTGAGGCCGTGCTTGTTTTCAAGGCGCAGTCCAGCCTGCAGCGAGTGATAGTTGGAGTTGGTGACGCTTTCCACCTGCGAGATTCCACCGTAGCCGGAGTAGATTCGGTACTGGTTGGAGAGGCCGCTGTTATTTGCCACTGCCTCGCGGTTGTCGTAGGTGCCGTTGGTCGGGTCGGTCAGCGGCAGTGTGTTAATGCTGCGCTCGTTGTTCTGGTCCCAGCCAACCGATCCAACATACTGAACTATGGCTACAACGGATGGCTGAAGCTGCTGTTGAATACCCAGGCTGAACTGCGCCGTGCCTGGATTCGGATAGTGGGTGTCAAGGCTTCCAGGGCTGCTCGGGTTAAGCGGGGTGGTGGCTTGCGCGCCGGTTGCAGCGCTCTGGTTGGGATTGCTGAAGTACACGCCGTTCACCTGCGCATTCACCGCAAACGGGGCATTCGAGCTCAAGCCGTAGATGTCGTTGCCCTGAACGCGTTCATAGAAGACGCCGAAGCCGGTGCGCAGAACTGTTTTGCCGGTGCCGAACACATCGAAAGCAGCACCGACGCGAGGCTCCAAGGTGTTGTAGTCGTTGTTCACCAGGCCGCGCGCCGTGTTGCTCGAGCCGGCTAACGCAATGCCATTCAAGTAGAAGGGCGTTCCATTGACGTTCTGAACTCCCGGTCCGGTTGGATTCAGAGAGCCGGTTGTCGGGTCCGGAACCTGCGCAGCCGCGGCGGTGAACAGCGCCGGATTAAAGTTCGAAACGCGGTTGAACTTTTCATAGACACGCGGCAGAGCGTCGTAGCGCACCCCAAGATTCAGGGTCAGGCGCGGCGTCAGGTGCCAGTTGTCCATGCCATAAACGGAGTAAGTGTTATTCAGCCAGTGAGCGGTAGTCAAATTCTGGAGCTGCGTGAACTGATCCGCAAAACCCATGAGGAAGTTCAGGTAAGAGTCCCCTGAATAGTCCGATCCAAAGTTATAGGTTCCCTGGACAAGCGACTGTTGCTCCTGGTTTTTGTCCACGCGCATATAAGAGACGCCAAACTTCAAGCCATGTCTGCCTCTCTGCCACGACAGATCGTCCCGGACCTGGTAATCCAGAAACGCGTTGTGCCATGGATCGTAGTTCTGCGTCCATGCCGTATTCAGCGTGCCGGAGAATCCAACTCCAGGCAGTTCCTTGAGCGCATTGTTGCCCGTGAAACCGGAAAGAGGCTGCCCTGTCCAACCCGCCGGCTGCTGAGAGATGCCCACCGGGCTCCATACGATTGTGTTTCCGTTCACGTTGAGAGCCGTCTCGTTGAGCAGCGTTGGAGAAAGATCCTGGCTCAACTTGATCACCGAGGCCCACGACGGGTTGGCAAACACCGTGCCCACCGTGTAGTAGCTGCTGCCGCTCCATTCGCTGGGATAGATGGTTTGCGACATCTGGTCATGAATCCAGTGACCCATCAAGTGGTACTTGGAGCTGATGTCATGATCGATGCGGACCACGTCCTCACGAACGTAAGTGGGCTGTTTAGGCGCTGCAATAACCAGCGGATTGTCTGTGCTTCCGGTGCCGTTTGTCGCGTGCGGAATTGCCCCTGTTCCCATGAACAAAACCGCGTTGGGATCCAGCACGCCGGCCGGAATCGTATAGGTCCCATCCGCGTTTGCCGGGATCGGCTGCCCAGGCACCCAGTTGGCTGGATACTCGGCGAGCTTATTCGGGTCTGAAGTCACAGGCACCAGCGGCGCTGTTTTCAGGTTCCACGCGTTGTAGTTCAGAGCCTGTCCCGCAGTCGGGAAGTCCGCGTCGGGAACCGTTGCCGTCGATACCGGACTGGCGCCCTGGATATAACGACGCCACTCCTCGCTCTCGAAGAAATACGTCCGGCTCTTCGATCTCGGATAGATGCCGGGAATGACTACCGGGCCGCCGATATCGAAGCCGAAGATATTCAGTCGAAGTTCCGGCGTGGGCGTATTCGATTGCTTGGAAAAGTAATTGCCGGCATCGAAAGCATCGTTGCGGTTGAATTCCCAGGCGCCGCCGTGAAGGCTCTTGCTGCCGGACTTGATCACCATCGTAATCGTGCCGCCGGAGCTGATGCCGTAATCCGGGCTGTAGTTGCTGCTCAAAACCTGGAACTCGCCAAGAATATCCATGGTGGGCATCACGTCGAATTTGCCGCCCGAGCCGCGGTCATAAGCCTCGCCGCCGTCAATCAGCCAGTCATTGTGATCCGGGCGCATGCCGTTAAAGCTAAGCCCGAAGCCGCTGCCCTGCGCCGTGACGCCGTTGAAAGAGGGAATCATGGCGGAAACACCCGTGCCCAGCGTCGTCAGTGAAACCATGTTGCGGCCGTTGGTAGCCAGTTGGGTAATCTGGTCGCCGGTAATCAGGTTGCTGACTTCATTGGTTTCCGTCTGCAGATGGAGCGCGTCGGCTTCCACCGTAACCGTCTGGTTGTTGGCGCCGATTTCAAGCACCGCATTTTCGGCCACCGTCGCGGCCACGTTCATCACAACGTTGGTCTTCTGGTACTGCTTGAACCCGGAAGCCTCAACCTTCAGCGTGTAGGTGCCGTGGTTCAATCCGGAAAAGTCGTAAAGACCCGCACCGTTACTTGCCGTCGAGCGCGTTTCCCCGGTGGCGGGGTTGGTGATGGTGACTCTTGCATTCGGTATCACAGCGCCCGTGGGGTCTGTGACGCTTCCTGTCAACTCAGCATTCTCCTGGGCGTATGCGCCCAGAGAAGTTGCTAGAGCTAGTAGCAGAATTAGAAGAATGGGTCTCCCTGGCAATTTGATTCTCATCTGACCTTCCTTTTTCAAAAAGGCATGATGCCCGGTTGCGACTTCGTTTTTGTTGGTCTGGATTGTGGCCTGTCTCACAATCCAACCTGGAGAACGATCGTTGTCCTGTTCTCCCATTTCTCACCGCGCTGCTTTCAGGGACCGCCTGAGCACTCCGGAATTACGGAGGAATCCACGAAAACGAACAATGAGGATTTGCTGGCTCTGTTTTTTGGTAGACAGCTACTTAATCGTTTAAGTTGGTGCCTCCAAAAAAAGCGGCCTTCCAGCCGTATGAAATTTAACTCCCGTTTGAGAGGTATTGTCAAGAAATTGTCACAGAATTGTCTTGGAATTGTCGTGCCTTTCATGAATTATTGGAACTAAATGAATTACTTAAGTCGTAAAGAAATAAGCTAAACGCTTACAGCGGCTTGCCGCCGAAAAATGCCCACGCAGAGACCTGAAAGAGCTGCATATCGGCACTCTTTAAGATGCAAACGCTTCATCAAAAGGTTACTTGTGTTGTATGCCGGCTAACCCATCCGGGCCATATCGCGCAGTTGCCGCGCCGTCGCCTCCAGAAACGTCTCCGTGCTTATCTCCGGAGGCATCTCCAGGCCCGATTTTGCCCTCAGCGCAGCCGAGATACGCTCCGCCAGAGCCGCCCGCGTGCTCAGCGGCATATCCAGCCGCCGGGAGAGAAAATTCTCCAGCACCTCCAGATCGCCCGAGGCAAGTTTGGCGATATTCCCAGGCGGCAGGCTCACGCGCATGTGTGGCTCAGGCGGCAGGGCCTGCGGAGTCACGCCCGAGCTAAAACTCGCCGCCGTAAAGGTGCGCGAGCCCGAATCGCCCCACAGCGGAGCCTCCTGCGGCCGATCCCGTACAACAATCGTTCCCGCAACCATGTCCCCCAGCCGCTGGTTCTGCCGTGTCACAAAGACAGACACAATGCCCACCGCATAAAACGTAGGAATCTGATCCACAATCCGAATGAAGTTGCGGGCCATCGATTCCAGAATGCCGATAGGACGCCCCGATCGCTGAATCACGCGAATCCTGGCAATCTTTTTGCCCGGCGTCTGCCCATTCCAGAAAGCCTCAAAGAGCGTGAAATAGCCCCACTGCAGCAGAAAAAGCAGAAAGATGACAATCCCCGTGATCCACTGCTCAGACAGGCGGCTGAAGGCATGAAACGCCGGAGCTAAAAGGCTGAAGACAATGATCAGCACGAAAAAGCTCACGATCCAGAGCAGCGTATCGATCAATATAGCGATAAAGCGGCTGCCGATGCCCGCCAGCGGCATCTCAATCGCCACCAGCTCCGGCGTATCGATGGCGTGGTGTTCCGGATTCAGGGCCTCTGCGTTAACCTGATCCAGTCCCATCTGTTCCAGTCTCGTTTGATCCAGTCTTGTCGAATTAGGGCTCGTACTCATGGCAAATACTATTGTCTCCAACCTCTGGCTTCAAAAGCGGCGTCCTTACTGGAGCCGCCTCGAAGCCTTGCTCGCGGCGGTCAACTCCGCAGGCATCAAACAGCTCTCCCGCGCCGAAATGCGGGAGATGGCCTTGCTCTACCGGCAGGTAGCCTCCGATCTCTCCGTGCTCCGTCGCGACGCAACCGCACAGACCTATGCTACGCATGTCAATCAACTGTTGGCTCGCGCCCACCATATCATTTATGCCGGTCGTAAAACGAGCGCCCTGCATCTCTTCCGTTATCTGCGCGACGAGTACCCGGAAATCTTCCGCCGCAATTTAGCCTACGTCGGGCTTTCCGTCGGCATCACGCTGGCCTGTTGCGCACTCGGCGCTATCCTCACCAGTACCCACATCGACTTCATGCGCCACTTCCTCGGCCCGCAGATGATCGCCACCATGGAGCGCCACGAAATGTGGACGCAATCTGTCGTCAGCGTCGCTCCCACCGCCACCAGCGCCATCATGACCAACAATCTCTCGGTCAGCTTCGTGACCTTCGCAGGCGGAATCACCTTCGGCCTCCTCACCCTGTTCTCGCTCTATAACAACGGAATGATGCTCGGCGTCATCGGCGCAGCCTGCCACCATTACGGCATGTCTGTCGCGCTGTGGAGCTTCGTCGCTCCTCACGGCTCGCTCGAGCTTCCCGCAATCATGCTCGCCGGCGCGGCAGGCCTGCGCCTCGCACACGGAATGGTCTTCCCCGGCGCACTCCGCTGGAAAGACGCCGTCGCCCAGAGCGGCATGGAAGCCTCACGCCTCGTCTCCGGCACCATCCCCATGCTTGTCGTAGCAGGCTGCCTCGAAGGCTTCTTCTCGCCATCCTCCGCCCCCGTCTGGCTCAAGTTCACGGTAGGCGGCATGCTCTTCGCCTTCCTCAACGCCTGGCTCTTCGGCGCAGGCAAAAAGCCTGCGGACAGCACGCCCGCAAGCTAGAACTTCAGCCTCCTGCCGAAATAGCTTGGGACTCGCAGGTTCAGCCGCAAATTTAACTTGACAGCCGTGAAGTGCTTTCGAATAATTGCCGACGCGCCATCTCAACAGACGAATGACACAACGAAAGAAGTATTGCCGCATGGCTGTGCTGAGTTCTTTTTTGCCATACCTGTGTCCCAGATCGGTGGAATGTCAGTTAAGACGTCCACATATGTTCTTCGTGAGGGCGCAATCGACTCGCAATTTTATGAGCGGAAGAGAACCTCATCTTCGCGCGGACAAGCCTCGTCTATCCGCTGCATGCTGCTTATCCTCGTTTCCGTCCTGATAGCCATCTATAGCACGGGCTGTGGCAGCACCAACGCAGCCGGGTCCATCCAATCCGCCTCAGCCCCAGGGGAACACGCAGGTTACTCTTCTGGCATCCAGCACGGCAAACGATCAGCTCACGCAGTTCAATCTCTTCTTTAACAGCATCACCCTCACCGGGAAGTCGGGAAACACCGTGACTCTATTCCCCGGCTACGAATACGATGAATTCATGCATCTCAACGGAGGCTCGGAGCCTCTGTTCACAACCACTATCCCCCAGGACACATACACCTCTGCGACGGCTGCCATCGGGACGGCCCTCTTTGACTGCATGGGCGCTGCTTCCCCAACTTCCGGAGACGAGGTTGCAACCAGCATTTACGGTTATGATGGCAATACGCCTGATTCCAACGTCCAGATAAACCTGCCCGCGCCAATAGAAGCCAGCGGCAGCGCCATGACGCTTCTGCTCAACCTCCAGGTCTCGCAATCGGCAAGCTGGCAAGTAAGCGAATGCTTCTTGCAGAGCGGCGAAACAGGGATTATACCAATAGACTTTGCAGTCACTCCAACCTTCAGTCTTACGGACGCAGCCTCGGCGCAAACCGCTATGAATGGCCTTTCCGGGCTCATCGCCTCCGTGAATGCCTCTTCGGGAAGTTTCACCGTCACCACGGCATACGGCACACAGCAGGAGATCTTACAGAGCGGCAGCACGGTCACCGTCAGCAG
>NZ_JBEKYX010000025.1:0-41448 GCF_049510455.1 Occallatibacter sp.
AGATGGAATTCATATCTACCGTCACCCTATGCCGAAAGAAGGAAACGGGGCATTTGCATATATATGGGAATATTTTTGTGCCCTGTTCTGGGAATTTTTACTCTCGTGGTGGATTTATTTCCGGCGCGGATTCAATGTGATACAGGCGTGCAATCCGCCGGATACTATTTTTCTGGTGGCGCTTCCGTTCAAGCTTTTTGGGGTAAAGTTTATTTTCGATCATCACGATGTAAATCCGGAATTGTATCTGGCGAAATACGAAAGAAGGGATTTTTTATATAAAGCTCTGGTGTGGCTGGAGAAAATGACTTTTCTAGTTAGCGACGTTGTTATCGCGACAAACGATAGCTACAAGGAGATCGCAGTGACCCGGGGCGGTAGAGCCCCCGAGCGTGTATTTGTGGTTCGCAATGGGCCGAACCTGGCGACGTTTCGTCCTGTCACGCCAAATCCCTCGTTAAAGTACGGCAAACCCTGCCTTGTTGGGTATGTTGGCGTTATGAGTGCTCAGGACGGCCTGGACATCCTTTTAGGCGTGGCTGAGTACATCAAGGCATTGGGAAGGCATGACGTTCACTTCACTTGTGTAGGCAGTGGTCCGGCCTTCACGGAACTACAGGAAATAGTCGCCGAAAAGAACATTGCCGATATTGTGAATTTCACAGGGAGGATTCCGGATAAGGATCTCCTTGAAATCCTTTCCACGGCGGATATCTGCGTCAATCCTGATAAACCCTGCCGTATGAATGATATTTCAACCATGATCAAGATCATGGAATACATGGCTATGGGAAAGCCGATTGTTCAGTTTGACCTTAAGGAAGGAAGAATCAGCGCTCAGGATGCGTCACTTTATTGCGACAAAGAGAATCAAGTCGCGGATTTTGCAGAGAAGATACTGTGGTTGGTTGATCATCCGGAAGAGAGGCGACGGATGGGAGAATTTGGGTATACGCGCGTGCAGACAGAGCTTGCTTGGAGCTATTCCGTTGGAAATTTACTTGCTGCTTATGAGAAAGCTTTTAGCTAAAAACGTCGAAAAAGTGAGTTTCAGAGTAGCCCATCGGGATTATAAATCGAGATTCCGAGCGCGACTGGAGCATAAATTGGATACGGGAACGTTTTGCAACTGAAGAGCAGTGGGACACAAAAATCTGGAGCTGATTAGGTCTGCTTTTTTTACCTGGTACCGGCCCGCGCGTGCGTCAATTGTCATTCAAGATGATGATGTAACGTTCCGATGAATTGCGTAACTATATTCACGGTGTCTATCTGAAGTAGTCATTGAGATCTGCTAACGAGATGAACAACTACCTAGCTGATTATTATCGCTGCCCGGAACAATATGCGCACCTTGCATTGAAAGAGAGTCCCCTGGTGTCACGCGGATACTTTCGTTTCGGAGACTGCGGCACATACTTCGGAAAATATTATGGGCGGCGACTTGCGTCACTTGTCACCGAGACGCTTCACGATGGTTTGATCGACGCTGCTATCGAAGGGGACTCAGTCTCTCTTTGTTTCGATCCAGCCGAAGTCATCGAAAATCTGCGCCAAGAACTCTATACGGATGATCGCAGCGAAGGAGCATCTTCTTTATTAGCACAGGTCTACTATTTTGTGCGACCATTGCTCCCTGTAAGCGTGCGGAGCAAGCTCCAGAAGTTCCGTCTAAGAGGATGGAACAAGCTGAAGTTTCCGCAGTGGCCGGTCGATTGCTCAGTGGATCTTCTGCTTGAGCGCTTATTACTGTTGTCGTTGCGGGCTAACAAAATCGAGCGAATCCCATTCATCTGGTTCTGGCCTGAAGGGAAATCAAGCTGTGCAATCATGACGCACGACGTCGAAACGAAGGTCGGAAGAGACTTCTGCTCAGTGCTGATGGATATCAATGATTCATTTGGAATCAAAGCATCCTTTCAGGTAGTTCCGGAAGAACGTTACGATGTCTCTAGAGAATTTCTGGACTCCATCCGCCAACGTGGATTCGAAGTTGTTGTACATGACCTGAACCACGACGGTCGCCTGTATAAGAGTCGCAAGCAGTTCCTGGAGCGCGTGGCAAAGATCAATTCCTACGGCAGACAGTTTGAGGCTAAAGGATTTCGTGCCGGAGTTCTGTATCGGAAGCAACCGTGGTATGACGCGTTCGAGTTCTCCTACGACATGTCTGTCCCGAATGTGGCCCACCTTGATCCGCAGCGAGGTGGCTGTTGCACGGTGATGCCATATTTTCTTGGAAATATCCTGGAGATACCTGTAACTACGATTCAGGACTACACACTATTCAACATTCTGCATGACTATTCGATCGATATATGGAGACAACAAATCAGTCTTATCATGGCGCGTCATGGACTGATGAGCTTCATCGTGCATCCAGACTATGTAATGGGACAACAAGAGTGCAGTATCTACCAGTCCTTGTTAAAGCACTTAGCAACATTGCGAGACGAAACATCTCTTTGGATTACCACACCTGGGGAAGTTGACAGTTGGTGGAGGCAGAGAGCGCAGATGCGAGTAGTCAAAGAGCAAGATGGTTGGAGCATCGAGGGACCCGGCAAGGAACGTGCCATTCTCGCATGGGCAAGCGAGAAAGACGGGCGACTTGTTATGAGTCTGGATGGCGCAAATCAATCCGGTTTGCAAAATCCCTCGAAAATGGCAGAACAGAGCTGACAGTCGGAAACGACTTCAAAATAAAATCCATTGTTCGTAGGTATTTTCCTCAGGCCGAACCTTTGCCATCCGATCTAACGAAAGTAAAGCTAGTTCAGATCGGGAGCAATACATCTCGTACGAAGCAGAGCGAGAGAGAAGGAAAGGGAGATGGCAGGTAGTTCACCAGACATTGATATCGCTATTATCGGCGCGGGCCCGTATGGATTATCTGCGGCAGCTCACCTGCGTGAAGCGGGGATAGACGCACGGATCTTTGGCAAACCGATGGAATTCTGGGCTGACAAAATGCCGGCAGGAATGCTTCTGCGGTCACCGAGGCCGGCTTCAACGATTTCAGATCCTCGGTCCAATTTCACCCTGGAGGCGTATGAATCGGCGAACAATATAACTCCGGCTCAGCGCACTTCATTGGAGACATTTGTAGGCTACGGAAAATGGTTTGGGCAACAGATAGGGTGTGACCTTGACCAACGGAACATAAATACGGTCCAAAAAGAGAATTCCTCATTCAAGCTAGTGCTTGAGGACGGTACCCAAGTCACGGCGCGCCGTGTCGTGGTGGCCGCAGGCGTTGGAAACTTCCGCAGGATCCCCGCGACGTACGCGAAATTATCCGAAAAGGCTTGCTCGCATTGCTATGACGGTCGCAAGTTAGTCGGACTGGGCAAGCGTGTGGCGGTAATAGGTGCGGGGCAGAGCGCTTTGGAATGCGCGGCTTTACTTGGCGAGGCTGGAGCGGAGGTGGAAGTGATTTCCCGAATTCCCGTGCTCCGCTGGATTGGAATGCATCCTAAGCTACATCGACTTGGGCCGATCTCCAAGATGCTCTATTCGAAGCATGACATTGGACCAATCGGGATTAGCCGGCTGGTTGCTTACCCGGATATGCTTTACCACTTTCCGCTGGAGTGGAGAGATCGCATCCGAACTCGCGCGGTACGCTCGGCCGGTGCGCCGTGGCTAATTCCAAGGCTTGGTAATGCAAAGATTACGACTGGGCGCAATATCGTCTCTGTTACCGAGATTGGGGATGAGGTGAAGCTCTTGCTTGATGACGGCAGCGAGAGGCGCGTAGATCACGTATTGCTGGGCACAGGGTATAGCGTGGATATCGCGAAATATAGTTTCCTCGCTCCGGATCTGATACAGGCGATCGAACAGTTCAAGTTCAGCGGATATCCCAAAGTTGGACGGGGACTGCATTGTTCGGTGTCTGGACTGCACTTCCTCGGAGCACCGGCCGCGCGGAGTTTTGGTCCACTACTTAATTTCGTTACCGGGACGGAATTTGCATCGAATGCGCTGGTCTCCAATTTATCCCGGAAGCTGAACTGAGGAGAGCACATTCAGAACTCGGATAAAACGGAGATTTTAGCGGAGAAGGCCGCGGGTGTTGTTGTTGTCGGTGGAGATCATTCCGGCCTGGCTATTGTGCGCAGTCTGGGTCGGCGCGGTATTCCTGTGTACGTTTTGGATAGTCAGTACTGCATCGCGTCGTGCTCAAAATATGCCACGCGCGTGGAGAAAACGCCCAATATCCTGGATGAGCGCGCGACTCTCGATGCTGTGTTGGAGTTGGGGCGGAGATTCCAACTCCAAGGCTGGGTTCTATTTCCCACGCGAGATGAAACGGTTGCAGCGTTTTCAAGGAATCGGAACGAACTCGCTGATTTCTACAGGGTTACGACCGGGGAGTGGGCAAGTGTGGAATGGGCCTGGGATAAAGCCAAGACTTACGAGTTGGCGGAGAAACTCGGTATTCCGTGTCCGCAGACCTTTGTTCTGAATGGGATCAATGAATTGCAATCGCTTAATTCGCGATTGCCGCTGGCGATTAAACCGGCCATTAAAGAAAACTTCTTTTATGCGACTGGTGCAAAGGCTTGGCGAGCAAATACCGCAAAGGAACTTGAGCAGCTCTACGAGGATGCGAACCGTCATATCTCGACACAAGAGATACTGGTGCAGGAGATCATTCCCGGGGATGGGCGTGAACAGTATTCCTACTGCGCTTTCTATCAGAATGGACGTCCACATAGTACGTTGATTGCGCGTCGTGCGCGGCAGCATCCGCGCGAGTTCGGGCGGGCCGCGACGTACGTGGAGACTGTCGAAAAGCCAGAAATTGAGGAAATCTCCGAAAGGTTTCTGGGGGCGATCCAATACCACGGCTTAGTGGAGATCGAGTATAAGCGCGATCCGCGGGACGGAAAGTACAAACTGCTAGACGTGAATGCGCGAGTATGGGGATTTCACGGTCTTGGGGCCGCATGCGGAGTAGATTTCCCCTACTTAGCGTACGCAGATCAGATGGGCTGGCCGATTGAACCGGCACGAGCGAAGTCCGGGGTAGGTTGGGTGAGGATTCTTACTGACGTGCCGACGGCGCTAGCTGACCTTGCGCATGGCTGCCTCAAGCTACGTACATATATGCAGTCCATGCGTGCCGCACGTACGGAATCTGTATTCAGCTGGGATGATCCATTGCCGTGGCTGGCCGAGATCGTTATGCTTCCATATCTCGTGTCTAAGAAATACGCACAAACAGCTCGCGATCTTTTCAGAGTGCCCGTGTAAATCATGCGCAATCGCCAATGTTCGACCAACATGCGGTATTTCTATTCAGTATCCCAGATCGAGAATCCATAACACTTTTCGGTAGTTGGGCTTTTGCCCTAAACGGGTTCATCATAGATATGGTTCAGACGGCACATTTCCGAGACGAAGGCGTGGCTATTGTTTCAAGTTCAGTCTTTGTAAGGTTCTGATACAGGAGAGTTTGCATCGGCTATTGCATGATTCATCGCGATGGCCTTTTATCCATAAGTTTCAACCAAGCCAAGGAGGCTTTTGCGTATGAGCACCGTTGCAACACCAGATCAACTGCAGGTTCAGGGACTTGAACTTGAAGTTCAGCAGAAGATTGAGAGCATTATTGATGAGATGATCGCTTCTCTGCCCGATGTCCACAAGCTAACCAGTGCTGAGCGGCGCGGAATCATTGCCCGCTATAGCTCTGTACTCGAAGGCAACTTCATCTATTGGATGACAGCAACCCTCATGGCTGCCAAAGCTGCGGAGGTGGCACCTATCCTTCTTGACAACCTTCTCGAAGAAGTGCGTGATGCTCATCCGAACATGTTGCGGAAGTTCGCGATCGCAGCGAATGCCTTCCCGAACGACCAGGATGCGCTCTCCGCGAATGAAGAGTTGATGGATGTTCGTATCTTCCTTGGCCGCCTGAATGGAGTTCAGTCCCTGGTAACGATGGGCTTCTTTGAAGGATTCATCCAGAAATTCATGCCGTTTCTAGCCAGTCTTGCAGCGGCAAATGGATCGACAGAGATGGAATATACGGATGTGCATGGAGTTTGCGACATTGAGCACACCGCAGGGCTTTTCCGGGCGCTCGGCTTGGAAATGGCAGTCAAACCGGCTGACCCAGGGACAGATTTATATGAGGGAGTCTATCTTCTTCGTACGCTGATTGAACGCACCATCGATCCCAAGTCAGCATCGGTTTCTGCTTAATTAGTAGATCAGAACCGATGATGTAGTTAGCAACGACGCAAAGTAGCCTCCGAACGAGAGAGCGGGTATTTTGCAAGGTTGTGCAAAGCTGATAAAGCGGCAACCTTGCAAAATACCCGCTCTGCGCGTTAGCTCGCGAGGCCAATACAGCCGGATTTCTGGCTTGGCGATGCTTCGTTGTCCTCAAACTTATGAATTGCTGTATCATAGGTTTCCTTGAGCGAATCAAATCTAAAACAAAAAAGAGGATTAGCCCGTGAGTACACGCGCTGAAATTGTCGAGCAGTTCGAAAAAGTTGCGCAAGAGCACAGCCGTTCAATACCTGCTCTGACTGATGATCTGCCGCTTGTCGGATGCGGACTGGACTCTCTCTGTTTCGCCATTATTGTCACCCGTCTGGAAGACAAGTTCGGCGTCGACCCATTCGCTGCCGAAGATACTCTCTTTCCGGTAACTTTTGGCGAGTTCATTCAGCTATATGACACTTCTGCGAGATCGTGATGAGCGCTTCTGCCGGGGAGTCGGTATTATCAAAGAATCATGCTGCTGAGCGCGACGGCCAGGCCAATGCTGCGTCGTCGGCGACACCCCCCGCTGGCGTAGAGAATAGTAACCAGGTCAGCTCCAAGATGGATGCGCTGCAAGAAATCAGTGGCGATTGGCAGGAACCTGAAGAGAGCTCGCTACGAGGGTCACTTGGGCGGATATTCCAGATTCTGGCTAGAAGCATGCCAGGAGCAAAGACTCTGCGCGTAATGCTGCATCGCGCCCGCGGGGTGAAAATCGGAAAAGGGGTATGGATTGGATACGATGTGATACTAGATACAGCCCGTCCTGACCTGGTCACGATCGAGGATGGCGTAGCCATTAGTATGCGCGCTACCATCATTGCGCACTTCAAGGAATTTCGAGGTGTCCGGATTGAGCGAGATGCATTTATCGGTCCAGGCGCAATTATTCTTCCCAATGTCGTGATTGGTCGTGGAGCAGTTGTTACAGCGGGAAGTGTAGTGTCTCAATCGGTGCCTCCGATGACTGTGGTGCAGGGAAATCCAGCGGTGCCAATTGCCCGTTGCGGAGTTGCATTCAGGCAGGATATCTCGCTGAAGAAGTTTTCAAGAAATCTCAAGCCGCTGGTTCCGCCAAAGCCGGTCTCGCCGAAGGATTCGGGCGGAACTCAATCCACTTCTGTAAAGTGAAGCTGTTGGAAAGATTTCCCGATTAAGCTGTATTTGATTCTCGCTATTTCCAGATTCTGGAGAAATCTATGTCCGTGACAACACCGCAAGGTAGATTTATAAGCTTATCCGGCCTGCTGCGAGATTCAGGGTGTGCGCCCGGCAACCTCATCCAGGACCCTGAGCAACGCATCGAGTGGTTAGATCTGCTTGAGGGGTCTGTCCTGTACAGCCGGGGTGATGAGCTTCAGGGTCGCTCTGTATTGATCGCTGTCCAGAGCCAACTGGCAACGATTGCCGCGTTGATGGAATTGGACGGCATTGCCCAGCGGGTCGTCTTATGTCCGCCTGATCTGCAATTCGAACACCTTCCCTATGTGATTGATACCGCGCAGGTGGATGGAATCGTCACCGATCAAGTGATGGCGCAACTGGGTAAGCCACGTTCTTTGCTTTTCAGTGCGCTGAGCCGCAGTATCCAGCCCCGCGAAAATTATGAACGGGAAGAAAAGGAGACGGAGTGGGTCCTGATGACATCTGGAACCACCGGCTTGCCAAAGCTTGTTGCCCATACTCTTGGGAGCCTGACGGCTGCAATTCAACCGCGAGGCACGATGAGTACCCAGGTGATCTGGAGCACGTTCTATGACATTCGCCGATATGGCGGACTCCAGATTCTGCTCCGTGCCGCTCGGACCGGTGCATCCCTGGTTCTTCCGGGTGCAGCTGAATCCACTGGCGATTTCCTGGGCCGCGCCGCCTCCTTCGGCGTAACTCATATTTCCGGAACGCCTTCGCATTGGCGACGAGCATTGATGTCCTCGGCAGCCCATCTTCTCAAGCCCAAATATGTCCGTCTCTCAGGCGAGGCCATCGATCAAGCCATTCTCAACAATTTGCGCTCCGCATATCCTGAAGCTCGGATCGTGCATGCGTTCGCGTCTACGGAGGCTGGAGTAGCTTTTGAAGTGACGGATGGAGCTCCCGGATTCCCGGAGGATATTCTGGAAGCCAATCCAAGTGTGGACATGCATGTGCAGGATGGCACGCTGAGAATTCGCTCGGCAGGAACCGCAAGCCGCTATCTTGGGGACAATGCACCGGTGCTGAAGGATCAAGATGGATTTGTAGATACGAACGACCTCCTTGAACTGCGGGAAGGGCGATACTATTTCGCCGGTCGACGTGACGGCGTGATTAATGTGGGCGGCCTCAAGGTCTACCCTGAGCAGGTAGAAGCCGTCATCTCCAGGCACCCTGATGTACAAATGTGTGTTGTCCGGGCGCAGAAAAGCCGCATTACGGGCGCGTTGGTTGTTGCGGATGTGGTTTTGCGAAAAGATTGTACGCCGATTGAGCATGACGAGTCCCTGATTCAAGCGGATATTCTGCAGCTTTGCCGAGAGCAGTTACCTGCCTACAAGGTGCCAGCAACCATCAATATCGTTCCGATGCTGGGACTAGGCGGGGCTGGGAAGGTTTTGCGCCGGAATGCGTAATGTACTGGTGACGGGCGCGAGTCGAGGTTTGGGGCTTGGGATTGCCCGCCTACTTGTTTCTGAGGGATATCGAGTCATTGGTGTTGCTCGTAATGACAACAGCGAGTTTGCTGAGGCCCGAGCACAGGCAGAAGCCTTCAATTCCGGCTCCTTTGTTTTTCGCTGCTTTGATCTTGCCGAAGTTGAGAAGATTCCATCTTTCGTGTCGCAGTTGCGCAAGGATCATGGGCCAATCTATGGGCTCGTAAATAATGCAGGCATCAGCTTCGAGGGCGCATTAGCTATGATGCCGACGGCACAGATAGAGCGGCTCGTGCGCCTGAATACTCTTTCGCCAATGGTGCTCACAAAATATGTTGTCCGAAGCATGATGAGCCAGGGTGAAGGCCGCATTGTGAACTTGTCGTCGATTATCGCGACCACGGGCTACAAGGGACTTTCTGTTTACGGCGCAACAAAATCCTCTCTTCTCGGCTTTTCCAGATCGCTGGCGCGTGAGGTCGGCGAGATGGGCATCAATGTTAATTCGGTAGCACCGGGTTTTGTTGATACCGAGCTTACGCATAGCCTTGACCAGGAAAGCCGGAACAAGATCGCGCGGCGCAGCGCTCTTCGCCGATTGAGTGAAGTGAAGGATGTGGCGAACGCCGTGGAGTTTCTTCTGAGCGATAAGGCGAAGAACATTACCGGAACTGTGATCACGGTGGATGCTGGGAGCACGGCGTGACCCAAAGCGCTTTTGCTGCATCCGAACAAGCAGAAAAGCCGGCGCGGGCATGGTTGCGGGCTCTTGAGCGGACTGCGGACATTCCTCGTAATCCCCATCGTCTGCTGTCATCGATCCTGGAGGGACTTGCCGACAGATTCGGGGATGCTCCTGCTCTGCTGTCGGATCGGGAGAGCTTCACTTACTCGGAAGTGCTCGCAAGAGCAAACCAGTACACCCGGTGGGCACTCGAGCAAGGCCTGAAAAAAGGCGAGGCCGTGGGTCTGTTGATGACGAACCGGCCAGAATATTTTGCTTGTTGGCTTGGAGTTGCAGCGGCAGGTGGTGTTGTGGCCTTGCTTAACACCAACCTTATCGGCTCGTCGTTGTCCCATTGCATCAACGTTGTGCAGCCCAGGCACTTGATCGTAGCGGGCGAATTCGTCGAATCCATGACGTCAGCGATGGCGGGTCTTTCGTGTGAACCGCAAATCTGGATTCACGGAGTTAGCTGCGGATCGCTCCCGCGTATCGATCATCACATTCAGCAGTTGCCGGCCAGCAATCTGACGGATACAGAGCGGCCAAGGCTTTCCATCGATGATGTTGCGCTCTACATCTATACGTCTGGCACAACCGGCTTGCCGAAGGCTGCTAATGTCAGTCACGCGCGTATTCTGCAGTGGTCCCAATGGTTTGCTGGAATGCTCCATGTTCAGCCGGATGACCGAATTTACAATTGCTTGCCGATGTATCACAGCATTGGAGGTGTACTCGTTCCCGGCGCCGCGTTGACAAGCGGAGCCAGTGTTGTGGTTCGCGAGTCTTTTTCGGTCAGCCAGTTTTGGGATGATGTGGTCCGTTGGGATTGCACGATGTTTCAGTATATCGGGGAGTTCTGCCGCTATCTGCTTCACGGATCGCGGGTACCGAACGATCTGAATCATCGCATCCGGATAGCCTGCGGTAACGGCATGTCGGCAGATACCTGGCGCGCGTTTCAGGAGCGGTTTCATATCCCGAGAATTCTAGAATTTTATGCTTCCACTGAAGGCGGGTTGTCCCTATTCAACGTAGAGGGAGAACCAGGTGCAATTGGCCGCGTCCCGCCCTACCTGGCGCATCGATTCTCGCCGGTCCTGGCTACATTTGATTCTGAGCGCGCGGAGCTTGTGCGCAATGCACAGGGTTTCTGCATTCCGTGCGCGTCCAATGAAGCGGGAGAAGCTCTTGCCCGGATGGTCAAAGATCCATCGCAGGTGGGTAGCCGCTTTGAAGGCTACACGGACGCAGATGCATCTGAAAGCAAGTTGTTGCGGGATGTATTTGAGCCTGGTGATGTGTGGTTTCGCACTGGCGATCTGATGCGGAAGGACGAAAAGGGGTTTTTCTACTTTGTCGATCGCATCGGCGAGACATTTCGATGGAAGGGCGAGAATGTTGCAACGACTGAAGTCGCAGAAGTTCTTCGTGCATTTCCCGGCGTCAAGCATGCAATTGTTTATGGTGTAAAAATTGCGGGCGCAGAGGGTAGGATCGGCATGGCTGCGCTTACTGTCGATGGCGTTCCGGACCTGGAAGCACTTCGGCAACACTGCGCGGAGCGCCTCCCATCCTACGCGCGCCCGGCATTCATTCGTCTTCAGGAGGACTGCGAGACAACCGGAACGTTTAAGTATTCGAAGAACGAATTGATACGCCAGGGGTATAATCCAGACCTGACATCTGATGCCATCTATTTCGGCAATCCTGAGACGCAAGCATTGCAGCTACTCGACAGGGATATGTACGAGCGCGTACAGGCCGGGCAGATCCGTCTGTGACTAAAGCTTGCTTTCTCTGCTTAGTGGTAGCTTTGTCAATTTAACTATTCCATGTTTATTGATCCAATTCGACGTGAGTTTGAAGCAACGCAGGCCCTTATCGATCAAGGGCAGGTTTGGCCAGATGTATCTCCTGAAGAAATTCGAGAGCATTTGGCGGCTCGATACGATTTCAGTCGTGCGATTCCTCTGGAAGAGGTTGCCGCTGATGTAGAGGAAATGTTGCGCCACTGGCAGGTGCAGATCACGCACCCTCGCTATCTGGGCTTATTCAACCCAAGCGTCACTTTCGCTTCCGTTGTTGCGGATGCGCTGGTGGCTACCTATAACCCACAGCTTGCAGCATGGCGGACTGCTCCCGCGCCGAACGAAATTGAGCGGCATACGCTTGGCTGGCTTACTACCAAGTTTGGCCTACCTTCCAATGCGATCGCCACCTTCACAAGCGGTGGGGCGGAGGCGAACCTGTCTGCTGTCGTCACGGCGTTAACCCATGCGTTTCCCGACTACGGTGACGATGGTCTGAGAAGCCTGACTGCTACTCCCGTCATTTATCTTTCCGCTGAAGCGCATCATTCCTTCAGCAAAATTGCTCATATAGTGGGTTTGGGGCGCAAATCCGTGCGAGTGGTACCGGCCGACTCCGATCTGAAGATGAGTTCTCGCGAACTCGCTAGCAAGATCAGCGAAGATCGCGCGAACGGATTTGCTCCTCTGATGGTGGTTGGAACCGCCGGCACAACGGCCGCGGGCGCGATCGATCCCTTGCAGGAAATAGCTAAGCTCTGTCGAGATGAGGGAATGTGGTTTCACGCGGATGCTGCATGGGGTGGGGCGGCAATTCTCTCGCCTTCGTTGCGAAATCACATTGCCGGCATTGAATTCGCGGATTCGATAACGTGCGATGCTCACAAGTGGTTCTCTGTCTCGATGGCCTGCGGAATGTTCTTTTGCCGTCATCCAGAGACAGTGGCGCGGGCCTTTCGAGCAGCCGCCTCTTATATGCCGGGCAGCGCCGGATCGACCACTTTTGATCCATATACAAATTCAGTTCAGTGGTCACGCAGATTCACCGGACTGAAACTCTTTATGAGCCTCGCTGAACGTGGTGAATCCGGTCAGGCAGCCATGATCGAGCACCAGTCTCGAATGGGCGAAATTCTGAGAGAATCGCTTTCCGCCGCAGGTTGGCGAATCGTAAACAATACGCCATTGCCGGTGGTCTGCTTCACAAGGGATGGTCTCGATGTCGCAAGTCTTCTGGCAGATCTTCGCCAGGAACAGACAGCCTGGATGTCTGAGGTCCAGATCAATGGTTCTTCTGCGGTGCGCGCATGCATTACCAGTTTCAAAACCACGGAGGCCGAGATACAGGACATTGTTCGTGATATCACTCGCCTCATCGCAAAATAAGATGTTCGCGCTGGTCAGTAATCTCCAGCGCTTCGGCCAAAGACAACGACACGCTACAAACGACGCTCTCTTTTTTGCGTGCAGGAATGAAGATGAAACCAGAGACTATCGCTATTCACAGCGGCTATCAAGTGGATCCGACAACAAAGTCCGTTGCCGTCCCAATCTATCAAACTGTGGCATATGCATTTGACAGCGCCGATCATGCTGCGGCGCTTTTCAACCTGGAAGCAGAAGGATATCGATATACCAGAATCGGAAATCCGACGACAGATGTTCTGGAGCGGCGCATTACCGCCCTCGAAGGAGGCGTGGCAGCACAGTGTCTCGCCAGTGGGCAGGCGGCTGTCTCGTATGCACTCTTCAACGTAAGCTCGCTCGGCACCAACATTGTCTCTGTGCCCCAGTTGTATGGCACCACACACACGCTGCTTGCCCACCTGCTTCCACAGCAGGGAACTCAGGTGCGCTTTGCGAGTTCCGATCAGCCGGAAGCTATCGAATCTCTGATCGATGAGCAGACTCGGGCAGTCTATTGTGAGAGTGTCGGCAATCCCGCTGGGAATGTCTGCGACATTGAGGCGTTAGCTGAAGTGGCTCACGCGCATGGCGTGCCGTTGATCGTCGATAACACAGTGGCAACGCCCATCCTTCTTCGTCCGATTGATTATGGCGCCGATATCGTAGTGCATTCACTTACGAAATTTCTCGGTGGCCACGGAACGACGCTCGGTGGCGCGATTGTAGACGGCGGAAATTTCCCCTGGAAAGAACATGCGGCACGGTTTCCGATGTTCACGCAGCCCGATGCCTCTTATCACGGTCTGGTTTACACCGAGCACTACGGAAAGGCAGCCTTTATTGGACGCTGCAAGAGTCTTTATCAGCGAACTACAGGTGCGGTGCTCTCGCCCTTCAGCGCATTTTTGCTGTTGCAGGGGATTGAAACAGTTGCGCTGCGAGTGGAACGCCATGTAGAAAACGGACGGCGTGTCGCAGAGTTTCTGCGCGATCACCCGCAGGTGGAATGGGTGAATTATCCAGGCTTCCCTGAAAACCGGTATCACCTTCTGGCGAAAAAATATCTGGGCGGACGTGCGTGTTCACTCATATCCTTTGGAATCAAGGGCGGCTTTCCCGCTGCAGTCAAATTTCATGACGCGCTCAACCTGGTCACCAGGCTGGTGAATCTCGGCGATGCCAAGTCTCTCGCTTGCCATCCGGCTTCCACAACGCACCGTCAGATGTCGCCTGAAGAACAACGCAGCGCAGGTGTTACACCGGAGATGGTACGCCTCAGTGTCGGCATTGAGCACATTGACGATATCGTTGCCGATCTCGAGCAGGCGCTCGAAGCTGCGGCGCAGCACAGCTAATTACAAGTCTTTCTGCAGCCTCAGGAGAACCTCATGCCAGTTACGATGGCTCTACCTTCTTCGAACGCGAAATATTCACGCTGTAGCACGGGTTGCGACAGCCCGTCTGCTCAGTGCATCGAAAGCGAGAGCAGAAATCTGGCAATTGGGCTGGTAAATAACATGCCGGATGGAGCTCTTCTTGCCACGGAGCAGCAGTTTCTCTCCCTGCTGAATGCCGCCTCTGGCGAGTTCTCTGTCAGCCTTTCGCTCTACTCGCTTCCGAATATTCCGCGCGGTCCATCGGCGCAGAATCACATCGATCAGAATTACAAGAGCGTTGAATCGCTTTGGGATACGGAACTGGATGGACTGATTGTCACGGGCAGAGAACCAATTGCCGCCAATCTCTCTGACGAGCCTTATTGGCCGAACTTTGTGAATCTTCTTGAGTGGGCTCGCGAGAAGACCTATTCCACAGTCTGGTCATGTTTGGCAGCGCATGCCGCCGTTCTGCATATAGACGGTATTCAGCGTGTGAGAAGCGGCCAAAAGCATAGCGGAATCCTCGATAGCACCGGAGTCGCAGGGCATCCGATCACAGCAAATCTTCCCGCGCAGTTTCGACTGCCACACTCACGCTGGAATGGCTTGCAGGAGACAGACCTCACCAGTTCGGGATACCAGGTACTTATCCGGACTGACGGAAATGGTGCCGACTGCTTCATCAAGCAGGAGCAGAGTTTGTTCCTTTTCTTTCAAAGTCATCCTGAATATCAATTAGATTCTCTTCTGATGGAATATCGTCGCGATGCAATCCGCTTTATCCGGGGGGAAACGGGTAACTATCCGAATTTTCCTCAAGCCTACTTCGATCTTCAGACTGAGCAAGCGTTATTGGATATGCAACGCGAGATCCCCGCGCGACCGCATGAGGGAGACTTTGCACGGCTTGAAGAAATCCTGTCCTCAGCCCAAATAGAGAACAGTTGGCACGGGGTTGCTGAGACCCTTTACAGCAACTGGCTGCAATATATTTCCGCTGAGAAAAGGGCATGTATGCAGAAGAAGCATGCCGAAATGGAGACGCTTTTGAGTTCATCGAAGCAGTTAACGCTGGACCCGGCGGCGCTTATTTCGCTATAGTAGGAAATTTCTTTCAACAAGTAATACTATGGAGTCTCGGGCCTCATGATTTTTGTTGCCGTACTGGCGAAAATCATGGGGCATTGATTTTTGGGGTACACACGGGGAAAGCATGAAGCGAATACTTCTCTACACAACTTCGATCGTTGTTCTTGGCGTTCTGGGGCTGGTTCTGTGGGCCGCCTTTCGCGTCCGCGCTTCGTCAACGCATGCTGACGGCTCCGGCCGTAACGAGTGGAGCCCTGCAGCAGCAGCAAGCTATCTCGACGATCGAGAAGCCTGGTGGCAGGCATGGGAGCCTGCACAACTGGAGAAGGGAACAGTCTGTATTTCCTGTCATACAGTTGTGCCGTATGCGTTCGTTCGTCCGATGCTCCGTCGGCAGTTGGGCGAAGCAGCGTTGACGCCTTATGAAACGAAAATGCTTGGAAGCATTGAGACCCGGGTCAATGAGTGGCCTCGGATGAAGCCGTACTATACCGACGCTGCTCACGCTATGCCCTCGCACTCCACGGAAGCCGTGCTCAATGCAGTGATTCTGGCGGCATACGATCGCGGAAATCAGAAGTCTGACCCGTTGGTTCGCCGGGCTTTTGACAATGCATGGGCGTTGCAGAAAACAGGTGGTGAAAACATTGGAGCCTGGGACTGGCAGGACTTTCATGAAGCGCCGTGGGAGTCATCCGAATCCGGATACCAGGGAGCAGCGATGATGGCAATCGCTGTGGGAATGACGTCGGAGCAGAATAGCAACGACAATGCAATACGCCATCATGTCGAGCGCCTGCGCGATTACTTGCTCAGGAACTATTCCGCTCAGCCTGCATTGAATCAACTCTATGTTTTGTGGGCTTCCGCTGAGATGCCTGGACTCCTCAGCGATGTTCAGCGCAAAGACTTAATTCAAAAAGTTGCCAGTCTGCAAAATGCGGACGGCGGATGGTCATTGTCGGTTCTGGACCGGCAGGAGGCTCTGAAGCCTGCAGTGCTTGGCCTGTTCAAGCGCGCGGATCGTGTGGATGGCAGCGACGGATGTGCCACTGGCCTTGCTGTCCTGGGCATGAAGAAGGCGGGCGTCAGTTCGACGGATGCTGCTTTGCAGCGCGGGCTGGAGTGGCTCAAATCACATCAGTCGCAGAAGGGCAGTTGGTGGGCTTCCTCCATGAACGGATTTCGCGATCCGGCCAGCGGCATGGGGCATTTCATGAGCGACGCTGCAACTGGATATGCGGTTCTGGCGTTGGAAGATGCGGAAGACCAGACGATCAAGCCGAATTCCACTCACAGCGGAGATGCCACGGATATGGGCACAACTGCAACATTGCAGCAGGCCGTGCATATTTCAAAGCATGTTTCAAGGCTATCGATGTAAGGGAGGCACGGACCCGGCGGCTAGCGGCGAAGCACGGTTTCGACTGACTCCTTTGTCACTGCGACCATGTGATGGATCTGCTCTTCATTGATAATCAGCGGCGGCGCAAAGAGTACCTCGTCGCCCGGTAGTGGATGCTCGCCAATAACGGGGCGGGTGCGTGTGAGGACCCCTCGATCTATCATCTCTATCCGAAGCTGCGCGCCAAAATCTTTTTGGGCAGAGAAATTCTTCCGGGTTTTGCGATCCTCCACAAACTCCACGGCAGCTAATAACCCTTTTCCTCCGCGAATATCGCCCGCATTCGGATGATCCTCGAACGCATCCTTGAGTGCTGTGAGCAGAAGATCGCCCATTTTTGCTGTGTTTTCGAGCAGGCCCTCACGCTCGATGATTTCGATATTCCGGAGAGCGACCGCACAGCACGGCGGATGGCCTGAATTTGTATAGCCATGCATCCAGCGGTTTGCCGGTTCGACGGAATCGAGCGCGTCCTTGATCTTCTGATGGACGATAATTCCGCTGAGCGGCAGGTATCCGGAGGTCACGCCTTTCGCGAAGGATAGGATGTCTGGCTTGACGTTCCAGTGCTCCAGTCCAAACCAGCGGCCCGTGCGTCCAAATCCCGTAATAATTTCATCCGCAATCATCAGCACGTCGTAGCGTGTGCATATTTCGCGTATGCGCGGCCAGTAATCGTCTGTGGGATAGATTGCGCCGCCCGCGCCGTGAATCGGCTCGCCGATGAAGGCAGCAACGGTATCGGGTCCCTCCCGAAGGATCGCTTCTTCCAGTTCGCGCGCTGCGGCCTCGCCAACTGTTACGCCCGATTCAACAGCTTCGAAACGGAATGGATAGCAGGTGGGGATATGAATGAAGCCGGGCACGTGAGGGCTAAACATCTTCTTGTAACTCGCCATGCCCGTCGCGGTCATCGCCTGCAAGGTAACTCCGTGATAACCATGGATGCGGGAGATGATCTTGACCTTTTCAGGTTTGCCGGAGACTTTCCAGTAATAGCGAGCCGTTTTGAATGCCGATTCATTTGCTTCGGCTCCGCCTGAGCTGAAGAACACCGCTCCCATTGAGGGCGCCAATTGAATCAGGCGTTCCGCCAGTACGATCGAAGGTATTGTTGTCGATCCCGCATACCCTGAGTAGTATGCCAATCGTTTCATCTGGTCGGCAGCAACATTCGCCAACTCGTCCCGCCCATGACCTACATTGACATTCCACAGCCCTGAAAGGCCGTCGAGATATTCCCGGCCCTCCGTGTCTCGAACGTATATTCCGTTTCCACTCTCAAAAATCAAGCTGTCAGTGGTTTCAACCGGATGATGTAGTGAGTGAATCTGATGCTGCCGATCCAAACTTGCCAAGTCCTTGGTAAGCATTCAGCAAACCCCTTCTTCTACCTTGTACTGTGGCGATAATACTAGGCTAATCCGTTATTCGTTGGGCAATTATTTGAGTCATTGCAGAAGTTCTCAGTTGAGCGGCCGGCTCTGTCGAAAAGGAGGAATTCTTGTTCAGAATTTTCAGGCAGATGGCGATTGCAAAAAAAATGGCAGGGACTGTTCGTGAGAACCGTCCCTGCCGTGAGTGAAATCAGCGTTTACGGAATTAATGCGTTGAATGTGCTGGAGGGCACGCTCTGGTTGCCTTCCGCATCGACGCTTACGACGTAGTACATGTAAGAACTTCCATCCGCTACGGTGGTATCTGTATAGGCGGTTGAGGCATCCAAAGACGGATTCACTATGCTGTAGGAAGAAGTGCCGGAGTTTGCGCGGTAGACGTTATAGCCAACCACTGGGATGGAAGAGCTTCCCGGCGCGTCCCAGGTAAGGGAGACTTCGAACGGTACTGCCTGACCTGTCCCGCTCAAGGCGACGGTCGAGGTGGTTCCAGTCGAAGAGTTGCTGGTCAGAACTACCGAGCCGGTTGTCGCGCCTGCGGTAGTGGGATCGAAGCTGATTGCGAGGGTGGTTGTCTGTCCTGCAGTAAGCGTTAATGGAAAGCTTGCCCCGGAGAGAGTGAAGCCGGTGCCGTTCACGGATGCGCCGCTTATCGTCAGCGAAGCCGTACCCGATGACGTCAGAGTCACTGACTGAGAGGTAGTCGAGGATACGTTTATGGTTCCGAAGTTCACGCTGGCTGAGCTTATGGTCAGTGTGGCCGCCGTCGCGCCCAGGCTGAGCGAATAACTCTTTACCGTACCGGCGACACTCGCCGCCAGCGTTGCCGTCTGTGCCGAGCCTACAGATGAGATCGACGCCTGGAAGCTGGCGCTGGTTGCGCCGGCTGTCACGGTCATCGAAGTCGGCACTGTTACCGCCGTCGAGCTGCTCGACAGGGTGACTGCCTGGCCGCCGGCCGGCGCGGCGGCGTTGAGGGTCACTGTGCAGATATCCGTCGTTGCGCCTGTTACCGAAGCGCTGGCACAGCTCAAGCCGCTCGGCACCGCTTGCCCTGTTCCGCTCAGAGCGATGGTTGAGGTCGTTCCCGTGGAGGAGTTGCTGGTCAGGATTAACGAGCCGCTGGCTGTGCCGGCCGTGGTGGGATTAAAGGCGATTGCGAGAGTGGCTGACTGTCCGGCAGTGAGCGTCAATGGGAAGCTCGCTCCGGAAAGTGTGTAACCTGCGCCGCTCAGGGATTCGGCGCTTACCGTCACCGAGCCTGTGCCCGATGAGGTCAGCGTGACCGATTGGGAGGCAGTGGAAGCTACGTTTATCGTTCCGAAGCTTATGCTGGTGGCGCCTACGGTCAGCGTGGACGTCGTTGCTGCGGCGCTCAGGCTGATCGAATAACTCTGCGCCGTTGTGCCGACGGTGGCCCTGAGCGTTGCCGTCTGCGCTGTGCTCACTGCTGCGACGGTAGCCGGGAAGCTGGCACTGGTGGCGCCTGCGGCAACGGTCACCGAAGACGGCACTGTCACTGTTGAAGTACTGCTCGATAAGCTTACTGCCTGGCCACCCGTGGGCGCAGCCGCGTTGAGGGTTACCGTGCAGGTATCCGTCGCCGCCTTTGTCTCCGAAGCGCTTGCACAGATCAGGCCGCTCGGTATCGCTTGTGCCGTTCCGCTCAGAGCGATGGTCGAGGTGGTTCCCGTGGAGGAGTTGCTGGTCAGGATTAACGAGCCGCTGGCTGTGCCGGCCGTGGTGGGCTTAAAGGCGATTGCGAGGGTGGCTGACTGTCCCGCAGTGAGCGTCAATGGGAAGCTTGCTCCGGAGAGTGTGTAACCTGTGCCGCTCAGGGATTCGGCGCTTACCGTCACCGAGCCTGTGCCGGATGAGGTCAGCGTGACCGATTGGGAGGATGTGGATGCTACGTTTACTGTTCCGAAGCTCAAGCTGGTTGTGCTTACGGTCAGTGCCGGCTTTGTTGCCGCGCCCACGCTGATCGAATAAGTCAGCGTCGCCGTGCCAACGGTGGCCGTCAGTGTAGCTGTCTGTGGAGTGCTCACGGATGTGACGTTAGCCGCGAAGGTGCCTTTCGTGGAGCCTGCAGCGACAGTTACCGAAGGCTCCACCATCACGGCAGAAGTACTGCTCGATAAACTTACTGCCTGATTGCCGGCCGGCGCAGCCGCGTTGAGGGTTACCGTGCAGGTATCCGTCGCGGCCTTTGTCTCCGAAGCGCTTGCGCAGCTCAGGCTGCTCGGCACCGCTAGTCCCGTTCCGCTCAGAGCGATGGTCGAGGTTGTTCCCGTGGAGGAGTTGCTGGTCAGGGTGAATTTTCCACTCGCCGCACCTGAGCTCTCAGGACTAAACTCAATGCCCATTGTTGCTGATTGACCCGCGGCCAATGTGAAAGGCAGCCCAGGTCCGGAGAAGATGAAGCCGGCGCCACTGATCGACATAGCACTTATTGTCACCGAACCTGTGCCCGCTGAGGTCATCGTGACGTGCTGCTCGACGCCCCCCCCGACATTCACCGTTCCGTAGCCGATGCTGGTGGTGCTCAGCGTCAGCGTAGAGGCCGATGCCGCGCTAAGATCGATCGAGTAACTCTTGACCTCCGCGCCAACGGTGGCTTTCAGCGTTGCAGTTTGCGCGGTGGTCACTGCTTTGACGGTAGCTGGGAAACTGGCGCTGGTGGCGCCCGCGGCGACGGTCACTGAGGCCGGCACCGTCACTGCCGAAGAGATGCTTGCCAGGTTTACTTCCTGGCCTCCGGTGGGCGCGGCTGCGTTGAGGGTTACCGTGCAGGTGTCCGTTGCTGCTTTCGTCTCCGAAGCGCTGGCACAACTCAGGCTGCTCGGTATCGCCTGTGCTATTCCGCTCAGAGCGATGGTCGAGGTGGCTCCCGTGGAGGAATCGCTGGTCAGGATGAACTTTCCGCTCGCCGCACCGGCGCTCTTCGGACTAAACTCAATGCCCATCGTTGCTGACTGACCCGCGCCCAATGTGAACGGCAGCCCAGGTCCAGAGAAGATGAAGCCGGCGCCACTGATCGACATAGCACTTATTGTCACCGAACCTGTGCCCGTTGAGGTCAGCGTGACGTGCTGATCGATGCCCCCTCCAACATCCAGCGTTCCGTAGCTAATGCTGCTGGTACTCAGCGCCAGAGTAGATGTCGCCGAGTCTGAACTGCCGCCAGTTGAACCGCCTGAACCGCCTGAGCTGCCAGAACCGCCCGTCACGGCGCTCTTAGGCAGCTCCGCGCATCCGGTTACCGCCAGGTTTGCCATCATGAGACCGCACAGGAGAGCCAGGAATAAAGCCCTGGCGCGCTTAGTGGAACAGAAACTTGTTTGGACATGCGCTTCATTGCGCAGTGCGGAAAAGTTTCGAATATACGGTGCGGCCGAATTAGAGCCATTGCCGCACAAAAAGAGAAAAATGGATCTCTTTAACATAAGTTTCTCCTGATGACGATGTCCACCAAGACAGAACAGCAAACCAGCCGGTGTTACTAGGCATATCGAACGATTGGGCAGTGCCCATCAGTTTCTTTGTTACTTCGGTCATCAACTATTTATGAAGATTAACCCAATAGTACCACAAAAATAGCACTACGGTTCTATCTCAAGGTAACTTGAGTACTTCGAGGGAGATAAACAATTAATTAAACCAAGGGGGGAGAATATTTTGTTTGGTTCTACATCATTTCGTCGACGATTTTTGAACCTGTTTTATCGGAAACCGAGGTTTACTCCAGAGAAAAATGGCTTGAAAATTATGACCAAGGGGATTGTCTTTTCGGATATTCGCATAAGTACTATTAAAACCAAGTAAATAAGACTCTGAACAATTGCCGTTATGGCGCATTTGCGCGGCTCACTCAAACAGCTTGAACCTGCAAACCAGGAATATGAGCGACAGGTGTTTATGAAATATGTGTACAACTAAAGGGGAGTACAAGGCAAGCGAATTTTATATTAAAGCTGCTTGCGGGTAATCCGCGCGAACGCAGAGAGATAAAGCGAGCCATCCGATACGCAGAAAAAGGCAGTCCGGTTGTGACCGGGCTGCCTTTTGTGTTTTATGCAGTCTTCGAGGCTATGGCTCCTGCCGCATGAGCAAAGCTTTCATTTTCAGATAGACACCGTTCGTCCAGCCGAAGCCGACGACATTTTCCGAGTAGCCGGCGGCGGTTGGATGAAATTCAGATGAGCCGTTCACGACGTTGTACTTTTCGCGAATCGCGCGATCGCGGGCGAAATTTGTGCGTACCACATCAGTAAACTTTCCGGAGATACGCTGCGCATCCCTTATGTCACCGTATCCGGCGAGTCCATCGGTGACGAGCCAGATGACAGGCGCCCATCCATAGGGCATGTCCCACTGCACGCCGGACTCCCGTGTGCTCATGGCTAGACCTCCGGCCCTCTCAAAATCCGCCAGGTGGGCTTCTACAAGCTTTGCCTGCTCCGGAGTGGCGGCTGCGGCCCACAAGGGATAGAAGGTTGTGAGGTACTCATAATCCGATTGTTGTTGGCGGGGCGCGGTGTAATCGTAATCGAAGTACATGCCCTTGCCTGGATTCCATAGATATTTGTCGATGGCACGCCTGCGGGCATCGGCAAGCGCCTGCCACTGCTTCATTTCGGATGGCCTGTGTAGTTGCCCTGCTATCCATGCCAGATCCTGCTCGTATTTGTAGAGCAGGGAATTGAGGCATACCGGCGCGTAATGGTGCGTTGAGCCGCTGAAGAAGCCGAATCGGAAAGTGGTGTCGAAGCCCGATTCCCGCATCGCACGGTCGCCTTTAAAGAAATCCTTGCTCAGCCAGTGCGTGCCGACGTGGGCATGGGCGCATACCTGGGAGGTTGTGGGGTCGCAACTCACCAGGGCGATTCGGGCGCGGTCGGCAGGACCCGGATTTGCGGGGCCGTCGATCAGATACGTTGTGCCGGCTCCAGGATGCGAGAGCAGCCATTGAATCACATCCGGGTAGTAGGTGTCGGCGTCCGACATCTCCGGCACCGGTCCTTCACCAAAGTCGTAATAACGGGCAAGTCCGGTGCTTCCGGCGCGATGTGCCGCGGTCATCCAGAGAGCGTGATCCTGAACAGCATAGGCGTAAGCATGGGCCAGCCATGCCGTGTCGTTCTGGCCGGAGATGGCTTCAGCGTCATATATGGAGCGGATCATGGAGGTGAGGAACGGCGGCTGGGAGCGGGTGAGGTAATAGGTGCGGTTGGCGTTGAGGATGCCGCCGTAATGCTCAATTTCGAAGAAGAAGTTTTCGACTATGCCGCGGGCGAGATCGATGCGGTGGTCCTGAATAAGGCCGAGAAGGATGAAGTAGCTGTCCCATCCGTACATCTCGTTGAAGCGGCCGCCGGGGACGACGTACTTATTGGGGAGATAGAGAAGCCCTTCGGCCGGCAGACGGATGGGATCTCCAATGTGCCGAATACGAACCGGCAGACGCTCCACGTCGACGGCGCACTGGCTGGTTAAAGCCTTGACTTCATTGGGTTCGGGGAAGTCTTGCGGAAGGTAGAGGACTGGGCTGGTCTTCAATTTCGGGTCGATTTTTGTGTCGGTGAGCGAGGCGCAATCGGTCATGGAGCGCGTCAGGGTATCCCATGATGCGTGAATGTAGGAATCGATGGAGGCCTGGCCGGAAGAGCCTGGATTTGCTGCGGTTTTCTGCTGGTGAGACTGACATGCGACGAGGAGGCATATTGCGCAGAACGCGGTTCGAAGGGCAAGAGCTCGCAGCTTCGGCATATTTTGATGGCCCTCAGGCGATGGCTGGAAACACATTACTGTACAGAGTCAGATGCCGTCGGGGCTGTTAGCAAACTGGCCTGTGGAAATCTGGCTGTCTCGCATTGCCAGATCTGATAATTTTCTCCTTTTGATGCGTATGTCTTTTAATTTCTGATAGGTAATGCGGATTTGACGCCAGGATATGCCTGCTATGGTGAAGCGAAAAAGTGGCATTTTCGATCTGCCGGGTAATGGCTCAGTTTGAAAAAATCCCGCAGGGGCTAAAGCCCAAAAACCTTGTAAGCGACTGTTTCGGCACGACTGAAGTCGTGCCCTGTTACAAAGCTGGTCCGATTTGAGTTTTTCCGCAAGCTGTGAAGGCGTGCCCTGTTACAAAACAATTCAAACTGAGCCAGTACCGATCTGCCGGACTGTTTACTACTTAAATATAGGAAGCAGGTTACCAAATTTTTTTAAAAATTTGCACTTGCAGTTGTAAATAACTGTTTCTAAAAACCTTACGATTCATTTTTGATGCGCGGAGTTTTGTTCGCCTTTTGTTCTCTTTTCTTGGGTGCGGTTGCAGATTATCAGAGCTTCTTTCGCGTTTTCGCCACGCATGAAGGCCCGAATCCAAATGAATTCGGGCCTGCGCTTTTTCTCTCTGATTTTGAGTATGGCAGATTCCGCGAAATAATGTGCAAACTGGACGAAGTTTTTTGCTGTTTAGAATCAGAGATTTAGAAACTATTTTTCGAAAAAGGGCTTGACAAGCTTTTAGGCGAAGCGGAATCCGGCGAATTTTCGTCAGTTATACGGAATGGGAACTATATCCGTTACTCTTTTTAGCGAGTTAGCCGCGCTTTGCGCGATAGCGGGTTAGCAAGTCAGCCTGAGAAAAAAGACGAGGGAATTTACGTATATAGTTCCCTAAGGAATCATCCGGTTCCTGACCGGATACCACGCATATGCCAAAGAAGCTTTACAACAAGACGAATGGACAGATGGGCCTGACCCTGGTGGAGCTGGTGGTCACGGCCGGGATTCTTGCCATTCTTGCCACTGCAGCGGTGCCGATTGCTCGTTTTGCCATTCGGCGTGAGCAGGAGCGCGAGCTGAAATACGACCTGGCGCAGATACGTTCTGCGATTGACGAATATAAGAGAGCCGCGGACGCCGGCGCCTTTCAGATAAAAATCGATAGCTTTGGCTATCCGCCCGATCTCGATACGCTGGCGGCGGGCGTGGAGATACAGACTAAGAAGGTGAAGTTCCTGAAGCGGATTCCGGTCGATCCGATCACGCATCAAGCGGATTGGGTCATGCGATCCATGCAGGATGAGCCGACGACCGATTCGTGGGGCGGCCAGAATGTCTTCGATGTCCATTCGAAGTCGGACGGTGTGGGTCTGAATGGAATTCACTACCGGGAGTGGTGACCGTGGACAGGGCCGATCCGTTTCCCCCGTGGCCGCATTTTGACGACGAAATGATTGCTGCGGCTGAGGCCGTTCTGCGCTCCGGCAGGGTGAATTACTGGACCGGGCAGGAGGGCGTTCAGTTTGAGCGCGAGTTTGCGGAGTTTACAGGCTGCTCCCATGCGCTGGCCGTAGCCAACGGGACTCTCGCTCTGGAAGTTGCGCTGCGCGCGCTTGGCATTGGTCGCGGGGATGAAGTGATCACCACGTCGCGGACCTTTATTGCCAGCGCCGGGGCGATTGTGGCGGTGGGCGCGCGGCCTGTCTTTGTGGATGTGTATCCGTGGTCGCAGACCATTCTGGTTGAGGCGATCGGCAACGCGGTCACAGCGGCGACTCGGGCGATTCTTGCGGTGCATCTGGGCGGATGGCCTTGCGATATGCAGGCCATTCTGGGCGTGGCGCGGAAGCACGGCTTGCGAGTGGTGGAAGACTGCGCGCAGGCGCAGGGGGCTACGCTCGATGGCAGGCCGGTTGGGTCGTTTGGGGATGTGGCGGCCTTTTCCTTTTGCCAGGACAAGATCATGACGACGGCCGGCGAAGGCGGCATGGTCTGCACTTCCGATGAGCAGTTGTGGAAGAAGATGTGGGCCTACCGCGATCATGGCAAGGACTTTGATGCGGTGCATGCGGAGCGCATATCCGCGAGCTTTCGCTGGGTGCATGAGTCGTTCGGCAGCAATCTGCGTATGACGGAGGTGCAATCGGCGGTGGGACGGGCGGCGCTGCGGAAGCTGCCGGATTGGCTTGAGCGCAGGCGGGCGAATGCACGCTATCTGGCGCAACGGCTGGGCGGGATTGCCGCTTTGCGAGTTCCGGTTGTGCCTGAGCATGTGGGCCATGCGTACTACCGGTTTTATGCGTTTCTGCGCAGCGAGATGCTGGTTGAGGGGTACAGCCGGGACCGAATTCTTGAAGAGCTTGCGGCGGAGGGCATTCCATGTGGCAGCGGAAGCTGCAGCGAGGTTTATCTCGAAAAGGCATTTCCGGTGGAGTGGCGTCCAGCGCAGTGTCTGCCGATTGCGCGTGAGCTTGGCGAAACCAGTCTTGCGTTTCCGGTGTACCCCACGCTTGGCCAGCAGCATGTGGAACGCATCTGCGATGCGGTGGAAATGGTGCTGCAACGCGCTTTGAAAGATGGCTATGGGATTGTGCCGCGGAAGTGGGGCGCCTCTGCCGCGACCGGTAATGTTGCCGCAAATCTTCTCGACCTGAATGAGTTGCCGGTTCATGACTCTGTGGCTGAGGAATCGAGCTGTGAGAATGCGGCTCTGCGTGGACGCGTTGTGATGGTGACGGGGGCAGCCGGCTCCATCGGCTCTGAGCTGTGCGCGCAGATTCTTCGCTCGAAGCCGGCGAAGCTGGTATGTCTCGATCAGGCCGAGACGCCGCTTTTTCATCTGCAGGAGAAACTGCCGGGGCATGCGGATACTGAAAAGGCTTTTGTTGTGGCTGACATTACCGATCGCGAGGCCATGCGGCATCATCTTGTGCAGCATGGCGTTCAGGTGATCTTTCATGCCGCGGCGTACAAGCATGTATCGCTGTGTGAGGCGAATCCATGCGCGGCGCTGAAAAACAATGTCTTTGGGCTGATGGATCTGCTTACGTGCGCGGATGGGTGTGGATGCGATGATTTTGTGCTCATCTCCACGGACAAGGCTGTGAATCCGGGCGGCGTGATGGGCTGCACGAAGCGCCTGGGAGAGATGATTCTGGGAGCGAGGCCGTTTGCGCGGATGCGGTGCGTCTCTGTGCGGTTTGGCAATGTGCTTGGATCGCAGGGAAGCGTGGTTCCGATTTTTCAGGAGCAGATTCGCCGCGGAGCGCCGATTACGGTCACGCATGCGGAGATGACGCGCTACTTCATGACGATTCCGGAGGCGGCGCTGCTGCTTGTGCAGGCGTATGGCGTGGGAGATCACGGAGACATTCTTGTGCTGGATATGGGCGAGCCTGTGCGCATTGTCGATCTGGCAGGAAGGCTGATTCGCGATTTCGGCAAGAGCGAAGATGAAATGGAGATTGAATACATTGGCGTGAGGCCCGGAGAAAAGCTGCATGAAGAGCTGTTCTACGACTCAGAGACGCCGGAGCCTACGGCTGCCGCCAAGGTTCAACGCGCGAAGTGTTTTGTGCCCGCGTGGCCGCAGTTGTCGAGAGAGTTGAGTGAACTGAGGGAATGCTTGCCGACGTGGGATGAGGATCGCATTCGAGAGAAGCTGAAGGCGATCATTCCTGAGTACACGTGGGTTGCCGCGCGGGATCGAGCTTACTCGGCCCACACCAGCACTTCAGCGGGTGTGGGATTGTAGGCATTGCAGGGATTGTTGAGCTGCGGGCAGTTCGAGATCAGCATGAGCACGTCCATCTCGGCGCGCAACTCGACATATTTGCCGGCTTCAGAGACGCCATCTTCGAAGGTGAGGCCGCCTTCGGGCGTGACGGGCACGTTCATGAAGAAGTTGACGTTTGCCGCAATGTCCTGCTTGCCGAAGCTGATTCCCGCAGATTCAGCCCATTGAAGCGCGCCCATCATGAAACTCTGACGGCAGGCGTGCATGGGCTTCTTTTCGATTGCGTAACGAACCTGGTTGGATTCCTGCGCGCACGCGCCGCCGAGTGTGTCATGACGTCCGCAGGTATCGTCCACAATCGTCAGCAGGACGTTGCCGTTGGTTGAGATCAGCTTTGTTCCAGTGGTGAGATAGATGTTTTGCTGCTCGCGAATGGTGTCCTGGGCGCTGTAGCGGTCTGCCGTGTCATGCGCGTTGTAAAACAGGGTGTCGATGGCCTGGTTTCCCTCAAGGTCCACAATCCGTACCCGCTGCCCTTTCTTGATGACGCGTGTAAAGTGGCCGCCGGCCTCCACGATGGCGCGAAAGATCGGTTCGGCCTGCTGAGTGGCATCGTACTGCGCCGTCTCAAGGGGTATAGCCGGCTCGGCGCTGGAAAGAATTGTGGGGTTCGGCAAGGCTTACTCCTTCATGACGGAGGGGAATTGAACAACCCGCGCGGGGCGAGGAGCAAATTTCCGCGCAAAGATGGCAGTGTAGCAGCTAGTTCTGCTCCGATGGAATCCTCCACACATTTTGCTGCATGAGGTTCGAGAGCCATACGGAGCCGTGGCCGAATCGCACGCCGTCTCCGCCCTTGCCGGCCCATTGTTTGACGACGGCGTTGGTCTTTGGGTCGACCTGCGTGAGGGGGAAATCGAAGAGCGCGGCCCACACGTAGCCCGCGCCGAAGGCGATCTCGCCGCCTTCACCCTGGAGGCCGCAGGGAATGCTGGCTACCATTTTGCCGGTCTTTTCATCGACGCGCGTGATGGTTCCGTCGCCCTGGTTGAGCGTCCAGATGGAACCGGCTCCGGCGGTGAGGAAGCGCGGCTTTGGTCCGACGGGAATGGTGGCGACGATCCTGTTTGCTTTTGGGTCAACCTTGAGCAGCGAATCGTGCTCGAAGGATGAGACCCAGACAAATCCATCCGCGAAGAAGGGGTTTTCGGAGCCGGAGGGGAGTTCGATGGAGGCAGTGACCTTGTTTGTTGCCGGATCGATGCGAACGAGTGTGGAGGGTTTGGCGACGATCCAGACGGAGCCTTCGCCGATGGTGATGCCGCCTTCGGAGTTGGCAGGGACGACGGGGATGGTTGCGACAGGCTTTGCGGTAGCGGGATCGAGGCGCACGAGGACGTGGTCTGAGCAGCTTGGGACCCAGATGGAGCCGAAGCCGTCCGCCAATCCGGAGCAAGGGCGTTTTACGTCGGCGGTGAGGCCCACGGTGTTTGTGGCCGGGAGCAACTGCACGACGTGGTTCAGGCGCGCAGAGGCTACCCATACCGCATCGTTTGTAACGACGCTCCAGTCCGGGCTGCCTGCCACGGGAAAGACCGCGCCGGGGTGCAGATCGGCGAGTGGGCGTGAGACGCCGGGCTTATTCACGCCGGTTGCCGCGACTCGTGGGGGCCGGTTTGCCGGTGGTGTACCGGAGGGCGCGGGTGCGGGCGCTTGAGCGGCGGCGATACAGCATCCGGCAAGCGCCGATGTGCAGACGAACCGGAAGCAGAGGCGCCTGAAAAAAGTATCTTTCAACAAGGACATACGCGCGAGATCTCCACGAAAAATTGGATAGAAGAGAACAGAACACTGGTGTTGAGTACATAAAAGTATCAGGCCCAGGCCAGGAGCGGAAGCGGGCAGGAACCGGCTCTTTCTACTGAAGCAACCAAGTCAAGAGGATTGCGCCCACAGGGATATTTTCTATCTGCGACCTGGAGGAAACAGGGCCGATAGCGATTATCTATACCCCTGATCAGGCTTATTCATGGTGGGGTCTGCGCGGCTGCGATGCGCTGCTGCCTGGGCTGTCTGGCAGCCATGTTTCGGCTATTCCTGATGGTATGTCTGGAGGGGTAGAATGCTATCTGCTTAAAGTCGACTCTAGTTCGCTTTTTCCTGCCGGTTTTTTGTACTGTGGCGCTGTGACTTGCCATTGCGTCTTCTCCACCCATCGGATGAATGTCTTATCCGCCAAAGTGGTGGTGACAGTGCAAGAGCGCATCAGGAAGAATACGAGATTAGAGACTCCCCAGTTCGTGAGGTCATTTGAATGAGATTGTGTGCCGCAAGGTTTTCTCTGCAAGTTCTGGCTGTAACCGGAGCGCTCGTTACGCTGTTTCCGCTGTGCGCTCAAGCGCAGCAGAATGAGCCTCCTGGGCAGCCGCCGCTGTATGGCGGAAAGGGCAATGCCGCATCCGCGCCGCAGGGCGGCTCTGCTACGGCTGGTGTCTTTGCTCCGGTACTGGACTCAGAGAAGCGGCCGATTACCGCCGGCGGATTCGTCAAGACGGGCCCGGTTGTTTTTGAGGACATTTCGCAGAAGGCTGGGCTCACGAGCTGGAAGCACAAGATGGGGACGCCGGAGAAGCCTTACATCCTGGAAGCTATCGGCTCGGGTGTGGCTCTGCTTGACTACGACCACGATGGCTGGCTGGACATTTACATTGTCAACGGCTCTACGCGGGATGCGCTCGACGGCAAAGAGGCTCCGCCGAAGGCCGCGCTCTTCCACAACAATCATGACGGCACATTTACAAACGTTGCCGAGCAGGCCGGCGTGACGAACGAGCGCTGGGGCTTTGGCGTGGCTGTGGGTGACTACGACAACGACGGATGGCCCGATCTTTACGTGGCGAACTACGGCAAGAACCGGCTTTATCACAACAACCATGACGGTACGTTTACCGATGTGGCGGAACAGGCGGGCGTTACGCTCGGCAACTGGTCTACCGGGCCCAGCTTTGGCGACTACGACGGCGACGGACGGCTGGATATTTTCGTTCCCGGCTATGTTCACTGGGATATGAACCGGCTTCCGATGGCTGGATCAGCCGCTGTTGGCTTTGCGAATTGCTCTTTCCGCGGCGCAACGACCATGTGCGGGCCGCGCGGACTGCCCGGCGAGCCGGACCATCTCTTCCACAACAATGGTGACGGCACCTTTACGGATGTGAGCGAGAAGGCGGGCGTGAGCGACAAGCGCAAGTATTACGGCTTCTCGTCCACCTTTGTGGATATCAATAACGACGGCAAGGTGGATTTGATTGTGACAGACGATTCCTCGCCCAACTATCTGTACATCAATAAAGGCGACGGAACGTTCCAGGATTCGAGCTTCTTTTCGGGCTTTGCGCTTAACCAGGACGCGCGCGAGACGGCGGGCATGGGCATTGCCGTGGGCGATTACATGAATAATGGCCGGATCGATATTTACACCACCACTTTCTCTGACGACTACAAGGCTCTGTATCGCAATGACGGCGATGCAAACTTTGTAGACATTACTCCGCAGATGGGCATGGCCGAGCCTACCTATCCGTTCCTGAGCTGGGGAGATGCATTCTTCGACTTTGACAACGACGGGTGGAAAGATCTCATGTTCGTCAGCGGCCACGTTTATCCGCAGGTGGACCAGCACAACTGGGGCACCTCATGGGCAGAGCGGCCCATGCTCTTCCATAACGTGAATCAAGGCAAGAAATTTGAGGTGATGCCGCCGGTTGAGGGCTCAGGCCTTGCCGACGTGATTCCTGCACGCGGTGCTGCATTTGGCGATCTCTTCAACGACGGCAAGATTGACGTGGTCATCAACTGCATCGATCACACACCCGTTCTGCTGCGGAATGTGAACAAGGACAGCAACCACTGGGTCGGATTCCAGCTTATCGGCGGGCCAAAGAGTCCGCGCGACGCGATTGGCACAAAGGTTTTTGTCACTGTGAACGGCCAGCGCCAGCGCAGCGATGTGATGAGCGGCGGCAGCTTTGAATCCTCAAATGATTTCCGGCTTCACTTTGGCCTCGGCCAGTCCACCAAGGTGGACAAGGTTGAGATTGAGTGGTCAGACGGCAACAAGGAAACCATAAGCCCTGCTTCCGTCGATCGTTACTTCACGGCGGAAGAAGGCAAGGGAATCATTCCAAGCGTCTACGACAATCCTGCTACGTATAACGCCTTCGGAAAGAAGATGTAAGCCGGATTTCTGTTAGGAATGCGCATAAACCGGTCACAGAAAAACAGGACACCAAATCCATGACCAAACAATTTTTTTCGAGGCTGATACTGTTCGCACTGGCGCTTACGGCGGCATTTGCCGCCTGCGCCCAGGCGCAGCAGACGCAACAAAGCGTGAATCCGGCTGACCCCGGCACCAGTGAGCTTGCGCCGCCGCCGGCATATACGCCGAAGCCAAAGGACGCGCAGCCAACGCCGGACACGGATGCGCAGCTTGCTTCCATGGCGCGCTTCAAGGCTCGCGCGGACGAGAAATTCGCCGCCGATCACAAGGCGTATAACGACCTGGTGACGCCTGCCTACAATTTTCACTACGGCAAGGGCAACCCCTACGTTCCGGGCAACATTGAACCGGTGGGACAGGGCTTTATGCAGCCCGGCGCGTATCCCAGCGCGGAGTACTGCGGCACATGCCACCAGGAGGCTTATTCCCAGTGGCGGCAGGCGCTGCACTCGAACTCGTTCCGTACGCCGTTTTATCGCACCAGCGTGAATCTGCTGATCCGCGACAATACCCGCGGAATGGCGTTTGCACGCTTCTGCGATAGCTGCCACAATCCCATCGGCGTGCTTGGCGCGGCCCTTACCGAAGATGGCAAGGTGGATCGCGCGAAGTTCGACTCAGACGGCCTTACCTGCATGACCTGCCACTCGGTGACCAGCATCGGTGACGCGATGAAAGGCGGATCGGTGAACGGCAATGCCGCGGTAGTCATTGGCGTGCCCGCTGTCATGGTGGATGAAAAGGGCAACCGGATTCCAGGCCAGGTGCCTTTCGATATGATTCTGCAGCATCCGGAGCGGCATTCCGCGGCTGTGATGCATGACTTTCTGCACAAGCCGGAGTTCTGCGCTGCCTGCCACAAGGCAAATCTGCCGGCGCCACTCAACGACTACAAATTCATCCGTGCCTTTACCGCTTACGACGAGTGGCAGCAGTCGAAGTTCTCGCACCGCAGTCCGCTTCCCTTCTATACCGCGGACTTCAAGACCTGCCAGACCTGCCATATGATGCGTAATGCAATCACGCATCCTGACTATGGCGCCAAAAACGGCACACTTGCCTCACATCGCTGGCTTGCCGGCAACACGGCCGTTCCCTACTACTATGGTTTTAAGGATCAGCTCGACAAAACCATCGAGTTTCTCAAAACCGGAAATTACCTCAAGGTCGATATCTTTGCGATCAAGCGCAACAGCGATGAGAAGCTGATCGCGCCGCTTGGCAAAGTCTCTTATAAGCTTGCCCCCAGCGACGTGGTGGAGGCCTGGGTTGTGGTTCAGAGCACGGGTATAGGCCACTCGCTCATTCCCGAGGTGCGGGATCTTTATGAGGGCTGGCTGGAGTTCAGCGCCAAGGACGCAAATGGCAAGGAGATTTATCACTCCGGGTTCCTGAAACCCGACGGAATGATCGATCCCCGCGCGCACAGCTTTACTAATCGCCCTGTTACCGATGAGGGCAACTTTGTGGACAACCACAAGGTGTGGACGATTCACTCCGTGGCTTACGACAACTCCGTGCAGGCCGGCCGCTCGGTTCTGGTGCGTTATCAGTTCCGCATGCCGGCCGATATCACGGGCGCGGTCACTGTTACGGCAAAGGTCAACTATCGCCACCTGCGCCAGAGCTATCTCGACAATATCTTCGGCAAGGATGACCATCCGGCGTATCCGTTGGTCGAGATCGCCTCGCGTACGCGCGTGCTGAAGATCGGCGAGAACAGCCCTGAAGCGCCGCAACCGAACGATAACGAAGACTGGATGCGCTGGAACAATCTGGGCATTTCGCTGCTGGATCAGTTCCAGTACAAGGAGTCCGTTGACGCATTCGACGAAGTGGTGAAACTGCGCCCCGACTACGCCGATGGCTATACCAATATCGGCCTAACGGAAATCGTCTGGGAGAAGTATGACTCTGCGCGCATGGCGATCAGTCATGCGCTCAAGCTGGACCCGGCAAGCGCACGCGCACACTATTACGACGGTCTGCTGCAGCGCAGGGCCGGCAACTCGCCGGCTGAGATCGCCGACTTCCAATATGTCGTCGAGAAGTTCCCGGAGTCGCGCGATGCGCGGCAGCAACTGGGCATTACGTATTACCAGCAGAACCGGGATAAGGAAGCCACGGAGCAGTTCGAGGCGCTGCAGACGATTGACCCCGACGACCTGATAGCGCATTACAACCTGTCCATTCTGTATCGCCGCGCGGGCAGAATGCAGGAGGCGCGCGATCAGCAAGGCATGTTCGCCGACAAGAAAGTGGATCCGGGCGCGCCTACTTATTCGCTAGACTTCCTGCGCGCTCATCCGGAGATCTCCGCGGAGAGCATTCCGTGGCATGTTCACTCCGACATGACGGAGACAGGAGGCATGCACAATGGCGGCAAGTAAATGGACTCTTCGCATCTTGCTGGCCGTGGTTGTGCTGCTGATTCCTGCCAGTGCGCATGCCGCGAATAACTGCCCCTGGCTGACGGAGGCGACGGTTGGTGGGCTATTGGGCGGTGATGCCGTGGGAGCTTATACAGCCGGGCCGGCGGTGACGACGTCAACGTCGGCGACGATCACTGCGGATGCCGGGCCGACGGTGCGGATGGATCAGCCCGGGACTTGCATGTTTACGTCCAAGGGGGATGGTGGTGTGCGCGAGCTAATCGTCACGATGGAGGTGAGCACGGATGCGCATGCCAAGCTGGCGGGCATGATGCAGGCCTGCGGGGCGAGCTCACAGCTTTTGCAGGCGATTGGCAACGAGGCGGCGGTGTGCGCGATGGATGCTCACAAGAAATCCGTGAGCGAGCGCGTGGTGGGCCGCGTGCGCAACCAGATATTTACCATCACGATCCACAGCACGGTCAAGGATGATCCGGTGCTGAATACTTCGTCGCTGATGACGAGGATCTACACGGCCTCCGAGCAGGTGGCTGGAAATTTATTCTGAGCTGCTGAGTTCAGGATTTGATTCAGGATTCAAACGTGAATTGGTTTGCAGCCCAGGCTGATTGTGGCTTTGGCTCGGATGCCAGATCGTAAACCAGACGCTCCAGCACCAGCCGCTTGTCCGGCGGTGAGGAGCGCAGTTCCAGATCGGCGCGCGCGATCAGCCGGATGGCGCGTGTCAGCTCACGGCGTGATTTGTAGCGGCGAGCCTGGCGGATGAGGTCGTCTGCCGCGAAGGGCGGAATGCGAAAGCCCTGCCACAGAGCCTGCCAGATGGCGCGCGAGTCGCGCACGTTTTTCTCAAGGATGACGAGCATCTGACGGAAGGTGCGGGCCAGCATGTAGAGGTGTCCGATGGCCGCATCCTCGCCGGCTTCGGACGAATTCAGCAGACCGTGTAATAGAGCTAATGCACGCTTGGGCTGACGGGCGCTGATGGCATCGGTCAGCTCGTAGAGGGATCGCTGCTTTGCGCCGAGCACCATTGTTTCCACATCGCCGAGGGTGATGCGACCGCGGCCCTGGGTGTAGAGCAGAAGTTTTTCCAGCTCGGAGGCAATGAGCATCATGTCCGCGCCGAGCGCGTCTACGAGTTCGCGGGCTGCGTCGGGATCTAGTTTTGTTTCGTTCTCCTGCGCTGTGGATACGGCCCAGCGCATGGCGTCTTCTTCACCAACGCGGGTGAGCTCGACCATGCCGCAGTGCTCGCCCAAGGTTTCTGTGAGGCGCTCATAGCGGGTTTTGTCTTCCATCTCCATGCGGCGGATGTCTGCCGGAATGCGGATGAAATCGGCTACGAAGATCAAGAGAGCTTGCGGATTCGGCGAGCGGAAGTAGCGGTCGAGCGCGGCAAACTCATCCTTCTTTGCGCCGCGGGTGTAGAGCTGCCGCACGTTGCGAATGAAGATCACCTGGAACGGGGCCATCAGCGACGGCGTCTGCGCGCGGTCCAGCGTTTCAAAGATAGATGTTGATGCAAGATCGATGTCGGAGAGGCAGAAGTCCCTGAGATCGGCGGGGACATAGGCGCGCAGTACGGCGGCGCGGCAGCGTTCCTGGAGAAATATCTCGTCGCCGGCAAGGACATAGCCCGGTTTCAGGGGAGTGTTGTCTTTGGCGGCGGCTTCGATTTCAGAGACGAAGCGTCCCATGGCGGAAAAGCCCGCGCCCCAGCGTGAGCCGCTCAAAGTGTGAGCCTCCGGGAGCTGCGGCTCCGGTTGGGGGTGTGCGTCATGCGTCTACAGAATAGCAGCGGTTGGACTTGTGGACGATTGTGGGAATTGGTATTTTTATTCGTCTTCAGCATCGACAGAGACTGTAAATTTGTCGTCGGGCAGCTTTACGCGCAGGCTGAGCCCGACGTTTTCGCGTATCTTGCCGTTGGGCAGGGGATGCAGCTTGAAGAGCACGAGGACGTTGCGGTCGGGGTCGTCGAAGGCGGGGAAGCTGGCTACCTGTTCGAGCGAGTAGTGGGTGTGCAGGTCTTCGAGCGTGCCGGGATCAAGGGAGTTCCAACCTGCCCACCAGCCTGGTTGATATTTGCCGAGCCTGTCGGAGAAGTCCATGGTGCCGAAGTCGTCACACATTGTGGGCAGGTGCGTGATCATGGTCATTTCGTCGCCGCTGATGGAGACGACGAGGCGTTTGCCGTTGGGGTGGTCATTGACGTACCGGGTCAGATTCCGCGCGGCGGTGACCCATGTGTATTCCGGATGCATGGCGTAGGTGAGCGTGGTTGCGGCATTCGACCCTGCCGCCAGCACTGCGACCGCAATTGCGCCACTGCCCAGCCACAGCACCCAACGATGCGTGTTGCTCTTGCTTACATTCACAAGAGCCTCTGCGCCCTGCACCAGTACAAAGATGGAGAACACGCCGACTACGGTGAAATACCTTGGCTGCGGGTGGTTCTGATAGGTCATGAAGAGGATGTAACCCGCCGCTGCGAGCACGGAAGCGCCGAAGACCGGGTCGGATAGAAGTTTGCGTCCCCACTGAGTGCGGAATGCGGCGACCGCTATGAGAAAGACCACACCGGCGAGGGGAATGAGAATGTGATCTACCCACAGCCCGCCGTGGAATGACCACCAAAGGCTTACCAGCGGCCAGTAGAACTCTTTCGGCTTGATGTACTTGTTGATGAAGAAGAGATAGCGGTAGTCGGTGAGCAGTCCGCTGACGATCACAAGCGCCATCCACAGGCCGAAGGAGATTGCGGCGGAAAGCGCTGCTGCAAGTGCGCAGCGAATGGCTTCACGCGTTGGCTTCCACCACTTTGGGCCTTTGCCGAAGGAAGCCAGAATCGCCCAGCCCAACGCGGGTAGCAGAAACGCCGCCGAGGTCTTGGTGAGGAGCATCAGGGTGTATAGCAGTCCGATGCCGATCGAGGCGGCGATCGGGCGTTTCAGCCGCGGTAGCCGCACGGCGAGGTTCAATGCTGCCAGGAAGAATGCCGTCAGCATGGGTTCGAGAATTGCGAGCCGGCTGAAGGCGTAGAGAAACGGGCTTGTCGCGATCAACGTCAGCGCCAGCAGCGCCATCCACCGTGTGCCGCGCACGCGCAGCAGGGTGTAACTCAGCAGCAGATTCACTACAAAGAAGCTGACAGCCAGGGCGCGAGCCGCCTCAATGTTGACGCCGGTGAAAAAGAAGAGCAGCCACTCCAGAAATGGCCACACCGGGACTGCGGGTGCGGGATTGAAGTCGCCGGTCATGTACCAGTTGCCGTAGAGGTGCGCGCGGACCGCGGCGTTGCCGTACCAGCCCTCGTCGGTGTACTTGGCCCAGTCCATGAACCACGGAGTGTGGTTGGGAAAGTCCGCGCTCAGGTGCGCGAAGTGAAGCAGCGCGAATGCCGCAATGCATAGAATCCACGCCGCCTCTGCCAGGCGCTTGAGGGAAACACTCAAATTTAGCTACTCCCAAGGGTCTTAAAAGGATGGGGTCAGTATATAGGGACGAGTGGCGAAGGACGAGGGACGATTTGAGTTGCAGTGCGGGGAAGATGCTTATGCGGCCGCGTTCAGGCGTTCAATTCGGGGGCGCTTTTTTTGCCTGGCCTGCCACATATCGAAGGATGCCTGCATGTCGTACCAGAACGACGGATGCGTGCCGAGCGCATCGCCGAGACGCAGCGACATTTCGGCGCTGATACCGGATGCTCCATTCAGAATGCGGGAAAGCGTGATGCGCGAGATGTGCAGGTGCCGCGCCATTGCGGTTACATCTATATTCCCCATGTACTCGCGCAGAACGAACCCGGGATGCGGAGGGTTGAACATTTCGCTTTTGGCCATGGTTACCTCCCGTGATAATCCCGATAGTCCACTAAGATCACATCCTCGCCTTCAAAGCGTAACGTGATACGCCAGTTTCCGTTCACCTTGATAGACCAGTGACCGGCTAGATTGCCCTTCAAAGGATGCAAACTCCAGCCGGGCCGCGCAAGGTCCGATGCCGATTTTGCATGATCGAGCGCGAAGAGCTGCAGGCTGAGTTTTTCAGCATGCACAGGCTGAATGCCGCTTTTATTTCCGGTCCGATAGAACTTCTCAAGCCCGGCATGCCTGAAGTTCTTAATCGCTTGTAAAGCGTATCGTTACGCTTGGCAGGCGTCAATCCTGCCTTGCTTACGGTAGTGTCTCAGTTTGAAGAAACTGCCTCAGGGGCTAAAGCCCAATTTCATTTTTATGGCCGTTTCGGCACGACTAAAGTCGTGCCCTATCACAAAGCGATTCAGATTGAGACACTGCCTGGCTTACTCATACGCCAGCGCATCGAGGGGGTCTTTGCGGGCTGCCATCCATGCGGGGTAAAGCGCTCCGCATAGAGCGCCTATGAAAGCGATCAACATTCCGCGCCCGATCCATCCAGCCGTGATCTCAAAGTTCAGGGTGGGGAAGACGTGGGCGAGCAGCAGCTTGACTCCGAAAGACCCCACAATGCCGAGGGTGACGCCAGCGATGGCGACAAGCGCTGTTTCGCGCAGCACTACTGAGACTATGTCCATCTTGGATGCGCCCATGGATTTGAGAATGCCGATCTCGCGCGTGCGCTCCAGAACCGCCGTGTACATAGATTGAAAAATAACGAGGAAGCCGACGATGACGGCGATGCCGGTGACGGTGGTGAGGGCGATGTTGAAGCCGGGGAGCTTATCAGGTGTCATTGTGGCCAGCCACTCGTCGATGCTCTGGATCGGGTAGTCTTCCAGGCCTTTGGTTGCATGGATTTCGTTTCTTACCGCCTCAAGATTAGCTTTATCGTCCACCTTGATATAGAAGACCGAAGCTCTGCCCACGGAGCCGGTCATCTCGCCCATCGTGTCAATGGGAATCAGCTTACGGCTGCCTTTGCCGTGCTCCACGATTCCGGAGATGCGGAAGGGATGATCCATAATTTTGATGGTGTCGCCTACATGGAGTGCCGGTGTCGAGTTGGCCTGGATATCATCTACGATTGCGTCATATGGCGCCTGAAACGGTCCTCCGCCGATAAATACGAAGGGCTTGAGAGCGTCAAAGCTCGCATAGTCGACTCCATAGATGAGCTCGATCTTGCCGGCGGTGTTGAGCTTTTGAATTACAGGCGAGGCAGCGGTCACATGCGGCAGCTTCCGCAGCACATCGGCAATTTTGGCGGACATGGGCGCGCCGCCCACGCCGTTCATATAGCTGGAATTTGAAGGCCAGAGCATCAGGTCAGCGCCGGTGCCGTTCGTGCGTGTCTTCTGGTCATTCAGCATGCCCATGAAGACGCCTGCGATCGAGAGGATCATGATGACCTCAATGGCGACGGCAAGCACGCTGATGATGGAGCGTAACGGGCGATGAAGCAGATTGGCGAAGACAAGCTTGTTCATTTCTGAATACAGGTTACAGGTTGGGGGTGACGGTGACCAGAAGATCGAGCATCGGGTAGTGTCTCAGTTTGATTGAAAAGCATCCCTCAGGGGCTACGTGTTTAGTCCCACAGTGCGTATCGCCGCATACTGACTGGCCAAAGTCAGTATGCCGGCTCAGTATTCCTTACACGCCTATATTGCACCAGCACAATCGCCAATATCAGCAAAATCGCCGGCAGCACCAGCAGGCTGCCCTCCGGTCCATCCGTCCCGCCGGACCAGAGCGCCGAACCGGAAGGCGCAGTGGTGAGAAAGTGGCCTTTGGCAGCCATGCCGCTGTCTGCCGTGCCGTAGAAAAAAGTCTCCGCCCAGTCCCATGCCGCGTGGGCGCCAATTGCCCACCACGCCGAGCCTGTCACGTATACGCTCACGCAGAAGACAAAACCAATCGCGGCAGCGGCAAAGATGCCGATCCAGTTCTCGCCGTTATTACTTGTGTGAATAAAACCAAAGAAGGTGGAAGTCGCCCAGGCCGCATACCAGAACGAGCTTCGCCGCGCTTTCCGCAGATACAAGCCAAGACAAGGCAAGAGACCTGCCGCGGCAAAGAACCACACGCCCCACGCGCTCTCATTTTTGTATTGCGGCGCTAGAACGGCGCACAGCGCCACGACCACACCCAGCGCCCACCAGAAGTTGATGCCGCGCGTCAGGGTGAACTGCAGATAGCACCGGCAGAAGCCTTCTTCTGTGAGACCGACAAAGAGAAAACCCGCCGCCCACAGAGCCGCGTACTCAAATATCTGAGCGCCAGTGAGCGCGACGGGACCGAAATGGAGCCATCCGCCCAGGTAAAGTCCGCCTATCAGGGCCGAAAGCGCAGCAAACCCGGCAATAAAACCACTTGCAAAGCGCACAACAGGGCTCGGGCCACGCAGATTGTAGTCAAGAATGCGCCGCCGCTCGATCAGAGCCATCATGGCGCCAGCGCAGATGAGGGCAAGCAGAACGGAGGCTTCGCCAATAATGGAGCCGATCGGCGTCATGGCGGCTCCAGAGGCGGCCTTGTGGTGCAGCAGGCCTGCAATGAGCCGCGCGAGCCCGCCGATCAGCAGCAGCAGCGAGAAAAAGAGCGCAAAGAAAATAGCTGCCGACCAGCCGGCTCGCATTCCCTGCGGGCCAATAAAGATGCGGCGCAGAGTGCCTGGCGGCTGAGGCGTTAAATTAAGCTCGGGCTGCGGCAGTCCCGCGTCAACGCTTATTGTTTGATTCTCAGATGGCAGATTTTCGGAATCCATGGACGCTCCCTTAAATATTCCAACAGCTACGGCCACTTCTGCGCCCCATGCAGAATGGTCACTGCAGAATGGTCACTAGGAAAATTGTCTCTTCCAGAATCTCGTATACGACGATATACGGCGTACTGGGAAGGACAAGTTCTCTGGTCTCTTCCTTCTTTCCTACGCGGCCTATGTATGGCATTAACGCTGCACGGTCAATCGCCGCATGTATGCGTTCCACCGTGCTAACGGCAGCGTCCTCGTTGTCCTGCACAATGTATACGAAGATGCTTTCGAGATCAAAGGCCGCTTCATCGGACCACCGTATGTTCACGCGGTCTTTCGCCTTCTTGCACGCGCCTTCTGGATGAATGCATTCATGCGTTGCATGACAACTTCATGATCGACAACCCTGCCTTGCCGGATATCTTCAAGGCCTCTTTCGATTTTC
>NZ_JBEKYX010000026.1:0-42414 GCF_049510455.1 Occallatibacter sp.
GCAACCCTGCCGTGAGCACCGTCACGCTCCTCCCGCAGACAATCGACGGAACAGTGACAGCGGTTTCCAGCCAGGGCGGCTTTGACACATATACAGTCTCGCTGGCCGCGTATGATCTGTTTTCGCAGTTCGCGGTCCAGACCTACCAGACCACACTGCTGACAAACCCGGGCACGGTCGTCGTTTATGCGGATAGCAATACGAAGCAACTCAACACTCAATCGATCGCGATAGGAAGCGTATTGCGGTTCAATGGCGTGATCCTCAATGACGGCGGTACGCTGAGAATGGATTGCCTGCAAATCGACGATGGAGTTCCGCAATAGCCGGGTGGCCAGGTCTTGGCGATCTTACCTGACCCAGAGGATGAGGGTGCCACCGGTCCCTCGCTTTTGGGGACCGGCGACGACAGACCGCAATTGCCGGCTCATCTTTCCTCGTCCCTCTCTACTCGTCCCTGGTTACGAAAGTCCAACTCCCTTTCGTAACGTCCCCACCCAAAGAAAGTTTGCATGCAATTAAGGGGTTTTGTGAAACACTCATAATCGGCAGAAGAAAAGCCACGGCCCGAACCCTTTAACCGGTTCGGGCCGTTCCCTTTTCCGCACTATGGATGACACAAATGCACAGGAGGTAGGCCGGGGATTTATCCCCGGCAATAAGTCTATGGATTGCACAAATGCGCAGGAGGTAGGCCGGGGATTTATCCCCGGCAATAAGTCTATGGATTGCACAAATGCGCAGGAGGTAGGCCGGGGATTTATCCCCGGCAATAAGTCCATGGATTGCACAAATGCGCGGGAGGTAGGCCGGGGATTTATCCCCGGCAATAAGTCCAGCAGGACGGCTGGGGCTTTAGCCCCTGAGGTATGCTTTTCCAGCCTGAAGACCGAAACATATTTTTCTGGATTTCGGTAACCAAATCCTTATAAATAAATGAAAATAATACGGTTAAAACCATGAAACAAGTTACATCCACTTTTCCACAACTCACCGGCACAGTCCCGAAATAAAGATCGCATGAAGATTTCAGCCACAAACCGGGCCACTTTCCGCAACCCACAGAACCCAAACCACTTCCAAACCATGCATCCAGCACAGTTTCAGAATGAGGATGGCATAAAGATTTCTATAAGCACTGTGGAAACCGCCATAACCCACACAAAATGCACCGCTTCGGAATCAACCCTGCACAGGATAGCCGAAAACAAGCCAAGTCAAATCACCCCAGCCAGATACGTCTCCGTCAGCTCCACAATCTTCACCCTCGCACCACCGGTTTCAAGCACCGCCGGCGAAAGCGTCATCACCGGGCATTGCGCCTCAGCCATCACGCGATACACCACCCCATGCCGTGAAATCGCCGAAAAAACCGAAGCCCCATACGCCCCCATCACAATCAGGTCCGCATTCAGCGCCCGGCTCTGGTCAATCAGCTTCTGCGCCGGCTCCCCCGGCGTCACCACCGGCTGCGGATGCACCTTCTGCCTCAGTCGCAGCGGCACCATATCGAGCATCAGGCTCTCAATCTCCTCAGCGCACCGCCGCGCCAGCACATCCTTGCACTCCTGGTCGCGAATCACATGCTGCACAATCAACCGCGCATGCAGCTTGTCAGCAACCTCAGCAGCAAACGCCACCACCGGCGCGCCCGTAGCCACATGGCTAACCGCGCAAAGCACAATCCGCGGCCCAAAACTCTGCACCGGATTCCCCGGAACCTCCGGCCCCACAATCAAAACCGGCACATGCGCCCGCCGCAGCACTGACTCCGCCACCGAACCAATCAGCAGCTTCCCAATATGCCCCCGCGCATGCGTCCCAACCACAATGCGCCCCGCCCCACACTCCCGCGCCGCCTCAAGAATCTCGTCCGCAGCCTTACCCTGCCGCACCACCACCCGGCAATGCACTCCAGCAGCCCGCGCCCGCCGCGCCAGCGGAGCCAAAGCCCGAGCCTCTGCCCGCTGCACCGAACCCGGCTCAATATATTCGAGGCTAGCCACCAGATCCGCACCCACCCCGCCGCTCAAAGCCCCGGGATTCGAAAGCGCCTCACAAGCATGAAAAAGTACCAAAGAAGCACGATTCTCAATAGCCTGCGCCAAAGCATAAGAAAACGCTTCTTCGTTAGCAGGAACTTCAGATGCAAAGAGAATGACGCCGGGCTTACTCCACTCCGGCCTGAGAGCAGCTGTCATGGGGAACCTCCTCGCAATGCGAGCGGTTGGCTGAATTGTGAGTGTGAGCACTGACGGCAGCTTAGGGGAAGCCGCTCCAGGCAAATCACGCTTATCTGCGCGTTATGAAGCAGAGTATGGAAAAAGGTTGCCTGGGATCGGAAATAAAGTACGGCGGCAAAGCAAAAACGAATCCCAGTCCACGCTCCGTATAATCGGAGAACGGATTTTCCCCTGTTTTTCATTGGAGGTTTGCTGCGTGTTTTCTTTCCGTTCTATATGTGTGCCTGCGGCGCTGTTGTGCGCTGCTTTGTCCCTGCCCGCCCCAGCCGCGGCGCAGACGCCTGACCTGCACAGCCAACTGGACGCGCTGTTTAACAAAGGTGGGTACGGCCCCCGTGGCGTGCAGATGGAGTGGCAGGCGGATGGAGAAAGCTACGCCATTCTGGAGCCGGCAGCCAATGGCAAAGGAATAGACATTGCGGCCTATGACCCGGCCACAGGCAAGCGGAGCGTACTGGTTTCCGCCGCGCAGCTTATTCCTCAAGGCGCCAGCGCACCGCTGCAGATTCACGGCTACTCATGGTCAGCAGACCGTAAGAAGATGCTGATCTTTACCAACTCCAAGCGCGTGTGGCGGCAAAACACTCGCGGCGACTACTGGGTTTACGATCCCGGCGCGAGCAAGCTCTTCAAGCTCGGTGGCAATGCGCCGGAGTCCACACTGATGTTTGCCACCTTCTCGCCGGATGGCTCAAAAGTAGCCTGGGTGCAGCAGAGCAATCTGTACGTCGAAGACCTGGCCACAGAAAAAATCACGCAGCTCACCTCCGACGGTTCAGAGAACATCATCAACGGCACCTCCGATTGGGTGAGCGAAGAAGAGTTAGACCTGCGGAACTGCTTCCGCTGGAGCCCGGACGGGCAGTCGATTGCCTACTGGCAGTTCGACCAGAGCGGCGTCGGTGAATACACCTTAATCAACGACACCGCCAACGAGTACCCGACGACCTTTAAGTACAAGTACCCGCAGCCTGGAACTACAAACTCCGCGGTGCGCGCTGGGGTGGTGAGCGTAAGCGGCGGCCCGACAACATGGATCAAGCTCGATGGCGATCCACGCCAGAATTACATCGTTCGCATGGAGTGGGCCGGCAACTCGCAGCAGGTCATGCTGGAATACCTCGACCGCCTGCAGCAGGACGGAAAAGTCATGCTGGCTGAAGCCAAAACCGGTGCCACCAGGCTCTTCTTTGAAGATACCGACAAGGCGTGGGTAGATATTGTTCCGCTGGATTGGATTCATAACGGCGCGGGCAAGGAAGCGGATCTGTTATGGATCAGTGAGCGCGATGGCTGGCGGCACGCCTGGCGCGTGGACCGCAAAACAGGCGAGGCGAAGAAGATCACCAACTTTGAGGGTGACGTGATCTCCGTTCAAGCAATCGACAATGCCGGCGGGTGGCTTTATTTCATGGCCTCCCCAGATGATCCCATTCGCGAGTACCTCTACCGCGCGAAACTGGACGGCACAGGCAAACCGGAGCGCATAACCCCGGCGGACCAGCCGGGCGCGCACAGGTACGAGATTTCGCCGGACGCCAAGTGGGCGGTGCATACCTACAACACCTTCACGCAACCCAATCGGATCGAGATTGTGAGCCTGCCCGACCACAAATCCGCCCGCGTGCTGGAGTCGAACGAAGCGCTGGCGAATAAGGTTAGGCCGCTGCTACCCAACCCGCCCGAGTTCTTCAAAGTTCCGGTCGCTAACGGCGTAGTGCTGGACGGCTACATGCTCAAGCCGCCGAATTTTGACCTCTCAAAGAAGTACCCCGTTCTGACGTATATATATGGTGAGCCGGCAGGTGCCACAGTGCGCGATAGCTGGCAGGGAACGCGCGGACTCTTCCACGCGGCGCTCGCGCAGCAAGGCTACATCATCGTGAGCTTTGACAACGAGGGCACACCTTCTCCCAAAGGTAGGGAGTGGCGCAAATCGATCTACGGTGCGGTTGGCGTCTTGGCTTCCTCGCAGCAGGCAGAGGCAATTCAGTGGCTGGCAAAGCAGCACAGTTATATTGACTCGTCCCGTATGGCAATCTGGGGCTGGAGCGGCGGCGGATCGCAGACACTGGGGCTGATGCTGCGCTATCCCGGCGTCTATGCGGCAGGCATTGCCGTTGCGCCGGTGGCCGATGAAGCTCACTACGACACCATCTACCAGGAGCGTTACATGGGCTTGCCTGAGCAGAATGTGAAAGGCTACCATGATGGCTCACCCATAAACTTTGCCGACGGGCTCCAGGGACATTTGCTGGTAATACACGGCTCGGGCGATGACAACGTGCATTACCAGGGTACAGAGCTGCTCATCAATAAACTCATTGAGCTGGGCAAACCTTTTGACTTCATGGACTATCCCAACCGCTCGCATGGGATCTTTGAGGGACGCGGCACCAGCTACCACCTCATGAGCCTGATTGCGCGATACCTCGAAGACCACGTACCTCCGGGAGCAAGATAAAATGACCGCTTCGCGACGAGAGTTTCTGACACTTAGCTCTATGGGGGCGCTCGCAGCAGCGCTCCCTGAGAGCCTTGCCGCGCAAGCGGCTGGACAGGTTCCGGGCCAGCAACCCCAGAATCAGACCACACCCGGTGCGCCCACAGCATTCGGCACATCGCCCGCAGTGGGGCCGCCGGTCTCGGCGGAGACATTTGCAGAGGCTGAAAAGCTGATTCAGGTGGAGATGACAGAGGCGGACCGCGCGCAGGCCGCAGGCAACTGGCGCGAGGCAATGGCGGGGCTCTACGAGTTGCGGACAGGGCCGCGCAAATTGGCGCTGGAAGACAGCCTCTCGCCCGCAACGGTATGGAACCCGGCGATTCCGGGCATTACTTTGAAACAGCAGCCGACACTCTTTGTTCGCAGCACCGGCTCAAACACGCCCCTGCCGGCAAGCGAAGAAGCCATTGCCTACGCGCCTGTCGCGCAGCTCTCCCGCTGGATCGAAGCTCGCAAGCTCACTTCGACGCAACTGACGGAGATTTATCTGCGTCGCATCGAACGCTTCGATCCAAAGCTGCACTGCATGATTACCGTAACGCGCGATCATGCGCTGGAGCAGGCCCGCAAGGCTGACGCTGAGATTGCAGCGGGAAACTATCGCGGGCCGCTGCATGGAATTCCGTGGGGAGCGAAGGATTTGCTCGACACGGCAGGAATTCCCACGACGTATGGCGCAGAGCCCTTCCGCAATCGCGTGCCGCAAAAAAATGCTGCCGTCACGCAGCGGCTCAATGACGCCGGCGCGGTGCTGATCGCCAAGCTCAGCATGGGCGCATTGGCTCTGAACGATATATGGTTCGGTGGCCAGACCATGAACCCGTGGCTGCTGGAGGAAGGTTCATCGGGATCGAGCGCGGGACCGGGCGCAGCAACGGCGGCCGGACTTGTAGCCTTTGCGATTGGCTCGGAGACAGGCGGATCGATCGTCAGCCCTTCGATGCGTTGCGGCGTGACGGGCCTTCGTCCGACCTATGGCCGCGTGCCGCGCACCGGAGCCATGACCCTCTGCTGGTCCCTGGACAAGCTGGGACCGATGGCGCGCAGCGTGGAAGACACGATTCTGGTGCTGAACGCAATCAGCGGACCCGATCCTGGCGATACGGCGAGCGTACCAAGCAGGCTGAGCTTTAACGCAGAGGCTGGAGCTAGAGGCTTGCGTCTCGGATATTTTCCTGCCTGGATGAAAGAAACACCAGCGACAGACGTGGATCGCATGGCACTGGAAACGGCCAGGAAGCTAGGCATGGAGTTGGTGGAGGTCTCGATTCCCGACTGGCCTTACGACTCGCTGAACCTGATTCTCTTTGCCGAGAGTTCAGCGGCCTTTGAAGAACTGACGCTCTCGCACAAAGTCGACGAGCTGAAGGCGCAGGTTCCCGATGCATGGCCCAATACCTTCCGCCAGTCGCGCTTTTTGTCGGCGGTCGATTTCGTCCAGGCGGACCGCTTCCGTCGCAAGGTAGCAGAAGAGATGGCCAGGGTCTTCGAGAAGGTAGACCTGCTGCTGGTGCCTTCGCTGCGCGACGAGATGCTGGTGATTACCAACAATACCGGGCACCCTTCGCTGACAATGCGCGCTGGATGGGTCAAAGTCTCCGAGGCCCGCAGCGACTGGGCGCCGGACCCGAAGCATCCACTCCCGAGATTCTCTTCTCCGCGCCGCGTGCCGCATGGGATCACGCTCATAGGCCGGCTCTTCGATGAGGGAACCCTGGTGCAAGCGGGCATGGCCTTTGAGGCGGCATTCGGCGTAGTGCAAGAGCATCCGCCGGAGTTCTAAGTCCTGCACTCAGCCGCGCTGGAACGTGCTATGCTGCGGTCACTACAAGCTGAACTTTTACTTGGAGAGAAATTAGCTTGACCGGACGTCCGCATGGACGGGGCATTCGACATATCGATCTGACGGCCGTACAGCCTGCGTCGAGCGAGACTGCCCGCCGGATCAATCGCGATATTGTTCTTGAAATCATCCGCGAAAATCAACCGATCTCCCGCGCCGATCTGGCGCGCCGATCTGGCCTGCAGCGCAGCACGGTTTCGCAGATCGTAGAACAGCTCATCCGTGAAAAATGGGTTCGAGAGGGTGCGCAGGCAACCGCGGCGCGCGGGCGGCGGCCTACGTTGTTGGGACTCAATGAGGATGTTCTTGTCATCGCCGTCGATATTCACCCACGGCGCGCGACCATTGCGACCGTGGACCTCAACGGGCACCTGTTGGCGCAGGCCAGGGCGACACTTACGCGCGAGCCACAGGCCTCCACTCAGCTCATCGTGCAGGCCATGCAGCGGCTGCGCGGCATGATTCCCGATAAGACGATTGAAGGTATTGGCGTGAGCCTTCCAGGACGCGTTGATCCGGCCACGGAACAGCTCATCTTTGCGCCAAACCTGCACTGGCCGCAGTTTGACCTGAAAAGCGCCATCGAAGCAGCCATGCAGCTGCCCGTGTGGATGGAAAATGCCGCGAAGGCCTGCCTGCTGGCGGAGCTGATCTTCGGAGATCTGGACGGCAACCGCGATGTCGTCCTGGTAACGGTATCTGAAGGAGTAGGCTCAGGGGTCTTTGCCAACGGGCGCATGGTTTCAGGCCACCACGGTATGGCGGGTGAGTTCGGCCACATCATTCTGGATGCGTCCGGACCCAGATGCGCCTGCGGGCGCACGGGCTGCTGGGAGGTTTTCGCCTCTACGCGAGCAGCTCTGCGCTACTACCACGAATTGGAGCCGGATGCCCGCGTGGCTACATTTGCAGAGCTGCTGCACCTGGCCGAAAGCGGAAACGACCACGCAGCGCAGGCAGTTGAAAAGCAGGCGCGATACATTGGCGACGGCCTGCGAATCATTATGGCCGCACTGGCGCCGGGGACCATCCTGATTGCCGGAGACATTACCTCCGCCTGGCACCGCTACGGGCCGGTTATCGAGCGTGCTGCCAGTAAGCAGACCCTGGCAGGCTCAGCGCCGCGCATCCTTCCAGCGCACGATGGAGATTTGGCTCGGCTGAAAGGAGCAGCCGCGCTGGTCTTTCAGCGGCGGCAGATAATGAGCGAAGGCCTCTAACACCCTTGTGGCAGCAACCAAAGCAGCCGTATACTGAATGAGGACCTTAGCAGTCGGATATAAACGGCTGGAAACCCATGCTTAAGCTCACCAAAAAAGCGGATTACGGGCTGATGGCTCTCAAGTACCTGGCCGAGCATCCGGAAACGCCTGCGTTGAGCGCAAAAGAGATAGCGGACGCTTATGGCATTCCGGCGCAGCTTCTGGCCAAGGTTCTGCAGCGGCTCACTAAGACGGGAATCCTGAGGTCTCACGCCGGAATGAACGGCGGGTACGAACTGGCGCGCGGGGCCAGCCATATCTCGGCGTTTGAGGTCATTCACTCAATCGACGGGCCGTTTTTTATCACATCGTGCACTAAAGGCGCTCACGGCTGCGACCTGACGCCAAGCTGCACCATCAAAGAGCCATTGGCCAGAGTAAATGAGACGATAGCCGGAGTGCTGAAGAGCATCAGCATCGGTGATCTGGCCGACGACACGACGAAGGCTCCGGCACAGGCAGCGAACCACGGGCTGATCACGCTGACTGTGTCGTAAGTTTCACAAGGATTTTCGCTGCCCGGCCAGATGAGTTCCAGTGGCGGCGAAACAGGACAGAAGGCCGAACGCGGCCAGGCGATTGTTGAGGATATAAGCGATGAGCACCACAGTTACAAGCCAGATCGAAGTTCCAGCGGGCGTGAGTTTGCCCATCTACATGGACAATCATGCCACCAGCCCGCTGGACCCGCGGGTTCTGGAGGCAATGATGCCGTTCTTCACATCGAAATTCGGCAACGCGGCCAGCCGTAATCACTCCTTTGGCTGGGAGGCCGAGCAGGCGGTTGAAACAGCGCGCCAGCAAATCGCAAAGCTGATCGGTGCCACATCGAAGGAGATCATCTTCACCAGCGGCGCCACCGAGAGCGACAACCTGGCCCTCAAGGGCATTGCGGAGATGTATCGCGAGCGCGGCAATCACATCATCACGCAGGTAACAGAGCACAAGGCCATTCTCGATACCTGCAAGCGGCTGGAGAAGAACGGCTATCGCGTAACTTATCTGCCGGTGAAGGCCGACGGCCTCATCGATCTCGAAGACCTGAAGCGCGCAATCGACGAGAAGACGATTCTGGTCTCGATCATGGCAGCGAATAACGAGATCGGCGTACTGCAGCCCATCCGCGAGATCGGTAAAATCTGCCGCGAAAAGAGCGTGCTTTTTCATACAGATGCGGTCCAGTCCGTAGGCAAGGTTCCGGTGGACGTGAACGCGGACTTTATCGACGTGCTCTCGCTCAGCGGACACAAGATTTACGGCCCCAAGGGTGTCGGCGCGCTGTACGTTCGCCGCCGCAATCCACGCGTACAGATTGCCGCACAGATTGACGGCGGCGGCCATGAACGCGGCATGCGGTCCGGCACGCTGAATGTTCCCGGCATTGTGGGTCTTGGCAAAGCATGTGAGATCGCTCTGATGGAGATGGATTCTGAGGCCGCGTATCTGCGCAACCTGCGCGACCGGCTGAAAGCCAGGCTGGAGTCGGCGCTCGACTACGTCCATGTGAACGGATCGTGGGAGCACCGCCTGCCCGGCAACCTCAACATGAGCTTCGTCTACGTGGAAGGCGAATCGCTGTTGATGGGCATCAACGACATCGCGGTTTCCTCGGGATCGGCCTGCACCTCGGCAACGCTTGAACCAAGCTATGTGCTGAAAGCTCTGGGACTTGGCGATGACGTCGCACACAGCTCCATCCGCTTTGGCCTGGGACGCTTTAATACCGAGGCGGAAGTAGATTACGTGGCCGACAAGGTGATTGACATCGTGCTGAAGCTCCGTGAGCTTTCGCCGCTGTACGAGATGGTAAAAGAAGGCATCGACCTGACTAAAATCGAGTGGCAGGCGCACTAAGACAGGCAAGGAGTCGGCAATGAAAAGACAGTCCATGCTCCGGTTTGCTATGCGATTCCTCGCAGGGTTCGCATTTCTCACTGCGCTGCGCTGGGCCGACGGCGGGAAGTTCTACGCCTATGTGCAAGACCATAATTGGCTTTGCTTGCTCCCATTGGCATTGGTTTTTCTTGTCCTTCTGGCACGCGCTCACTATGTTTATTACCGCGGCACGCCGGAAAAGGCTACGATAAGTGGGGGCACCCACAACACAAGCTTCTGAAGAGAAGCATCGGCGGGCTGCTCCGCCGAATCTAATAGGATAGGTAGACGCGGCTTTCCCCCGCGGGAGGAGATACGAACATGGCATATAGCGACAAGGTAGTGGATCACTACAACAATCCCCGCAACGTGGGTACGCTGGACAAGGGTTCGACCGAAGTTGGCACGGGCCTCGTCGGCGCGCCGGAGTGCGGCGACGTGATGCGCCTGCAGATTCGCGTGAATCCGGAGACCCAGGTGATTGAAGAAGCCAAGTTCAAGACCTTCGGCTGCGGTTCCGCGATTGCCAGCTCTTCGCTGGCCACCGAGTGGATCAAGGGCCGCAAGGTCGAAGAGGCTCTGGAGATCAAGAACACGGACATCGTGAAGGAGCTTTCACTTCCTCCAGTTAAGATTCACTGTTCCGTGTTGGCGGAGGACGCAATCCGCGCGGCGATTGGTGACTGGAAGAAAAAGAACGGTGTCGCGGAGACAGCTCCCGTGGCAGTTGCGACCGCGGCAAACTAACGCGGAGTAATGCAGACTCGGCCCGGACGCCACGCGTTCGGGCCAAATAGTCTATGTTGAAGGGAAAGCATGTCGAATTTTGTAAGTATCGAGAGCAAACCCGCCGAGGGCGTTTCTGCCGCGCTGCCGAAGCCTGCAGTGCCGCAGGGTCCCAGCCAGGGATTGCAGGTGACGCCCAAAGCCGTGGCACGTATTAAGAGTGCGATGGCCAAGGAAGACATCTCGCCGGAAGAAGGTGGTTTGCGGCTCGGTGTTCTGGGCGGCGGCTGCTCCGGGCTTTCGTACTCCATTAAATTCGACACGCGGCCCCGTGAACGCGACAGAATCTATGAATTCGACGGCGTACGCGTCTTTGTTGATCCCAAAAGCTTCCTCTATCTACACGGAATGACGCTGGACTACGAGGAGACGCTGATGCGCCAGGGATTCAACTTCGTCAATCCGAACTCGTCACGCTCCTGCGGCTGCGGGTCTTCTTTCTCGGCATAACGCCGCATCCGGACAAGTAAGGTTGACGATGACGATGTTGAATGCTGCAAATACGCCTGAAAGTGCGACCACAGCAACATCTCTCTGCTGGTCTTGTTCGGCGCCACTGAAGGAAGGCGCGCTTTTCTGCGAGCAATGTGGAAAGATCCAGCCGCCTTCGGGCGGTTATTTTTCTGTCTTTGGCCTGGAGCCGCGACTGAACCTTGACCTCGGCATGCTGGAGCATCAGTTTCACAAGCTGAGCCGCAAGCTGCATCCGGATCGCTTCGGCCGCGCATCGGAGCAGGAGAAGGAATGGAGTCTGGCAAGCTCCTCGCTATTGAACGACGCATACCGCACGTTGAAGGAGCCAATTGCGCGCACGCGGCACCTGCTGCGGATGCATGGCGCGGAGATCGGCGAGGAGTTTGCAGGCAAGGATAAAAAAGACCCTTCGCGCGCGCCAGCCGATCTGCTGGAAGAAGTTTTTGAGTTGAATATGCAGCTTGAAGAACTTCGCATGGGCGACGAGGATGCGGGACTCAAACAGAGCTTGTCCGAGGCAAGAAAAAAAATTGTCGCATTGCAGGGCGAGGTAGATGACCAGCTCCGCACCGAATGGACAAAATGGGATGAGGGCGCAGAGTCCGGAAATGACGCGGCACGCGAGGCAGCGCAAAAGACCATGATTGCGTTGCTCGACCGCAGGCGCTATCTGAGCAACCTGGTTCGCGAAGTTACCGAGACATTGGGAGATTCCTGAGCAGCAATGGCAGCTAACAACGAAAACGGCCGAGTAGTCGGCATCGATCTGGGGACGACGAACTCCCTCGTGGCATACATGGAAGGCCCCAAGCCGGTTGTGATTCCCGGCGCGGACGGCTCAAATCTCGTGCCCAGCGTGGTTGCACTCGATCCGACGCCTGCCGAAGGCGGGCGGCCAACAGTGACTGTTGGGAACAGTGCACGTCAAGCTCTGATTGAAACACCGGAGCGTGTGATCTACTCCGTGAAGCGGTTAATGGGCCGCAGCGTTAGCGAAGTGCAGAACGAGCTGAAGTTTTTCCCTTTCCGTATTGCGGCGGACTCGGAAGAAGGTGAGGTTCCGCGCGTACAGCTCGGAGAACTTCGCTTCACGCCGCCGGAGATTTCAGCGTATGTGCTGCGCCAGTTAAAGCGCAATGCGGAGCGATTCTTTGGCGCACCGGTTACGCAAGCTGTGATCACCGTACCCGCGTATTTTAATGACGCACAGCGGCAGGCCACGAAAGATGCGGGGCGCATGGCGGGCCTCGATGTGCTGCGGCTGGTGAATGAACCGACCGCGGCAGCGTTGGCCTATGGTCTCGACCGCGCGAAGGAAGGTACGATTGCGGTTTACGACCTGGGCGGCGGAACGTTTGATGTCTCCATTCTGAAGCTGCGCGACGGCATCTTTGAGGTGCAGTCAACGAACGGCGATACGCACCTGGGTGGTGATGACATCGACAATCTCCTGCTGACGATTGCGCTGGATGAGATTCACGCCGAGCACGGCGTGGATCTTCGCCAGCATCCCGGCGCGGTACAGGCATTGCGCAAGGCTGCGATTGACGCAAAGATTCAGCTTTCCTATCAGCCCGCGGCTCATTTCGACATTGAACTGCCAAATGGCGATCACTACCAGCGCGAGATTCCGCGCGAGGTCTTTGAGGATCTGATCCAGCCGGTCCTGGAACGCACCACTGGCCCGTGCAAACAAGCGATGCTGGACGCGGGCGTGCTTCCTGAACAGATTGATGAAGTCGTTCTCGTTGGCGGTTCCACGCGCATTCCCGCAGTGCAGCAGCTCGTGAACGGTCTCTTCCATCTGAGCGCGCGCGGAAAGAAGCCTCATACAGACCTGAATCCGGATGAAGTAGTCGCACTGGGAGCGGCAGTACAGGCAGACATTCTCGCAGGCGCTTCCAAGGCCACTGAAGAACTGTTGCTGCTGGATGTAACTCCTCTTTCACTGGGCATTGAAGCGCTGGGCGGAACAGTCGCAAAGATCATTCAGCGCAACTCGACCATTCCGGCATCTGCGACCGAGCACTTCACGACCGGCGTAGACGGACAGGCGAACGTTGCGATCCACGTGGTACAAGGCGAACGCGAACTGGCCGCGGATTGCCGCTCACTGGCGCGATTCGATCTCAAAGGCATTCCGCCGATGAGCGCCGGACTGCCGCGCATCGAGGTAAAGTTCCTCATCGATGCGGACGGCATCCTGCAGGTCTCCGCGCGTGAGCAGCGCAGCGGCAAGCAGGCGCAGATTGAGGTCAAGCCGACGTACGGGCTTACAGACGAGCAAGTCGAGAACATGATTCTCGACTCCTTCGATCATGCAGAGGACGACTTCGCCAAGCGGCTGCTGATTGAGGCTCGCAACGAGGCGGATACGATTCTCTCTGCTGTGGAGCGCGCTCCGCAGAATCCTGCGTGGGCACAGCTTACCGCCGACGAAAAAGAAAACATTGAGACGGCGCAGAAGCATCTGGTCGCGGTCAAAGCGGGCGAAGATCAACAGGTCATTCGCGAAGCAACAGTCGCGCTGGATCAGGCTACGCGACGTTTTGCGGAGCTGATGATGGAAGCCGCGGTGACCACGGCGATCCGCGGCAAAACAATGGAAGCCGCGGGCAAACAGATGGGCGACGCGATCGAAGCGCCGCATCCGATGGCGCCGGCAGAATTCAAATAAGACTGAACATTCATGCCAAAGCGGCTTCGCATGATTCCGCTCGCTTACGATAGATGAAGGAAGAATTATGAGTGGAGCAAATACAACGAACATCCCCGCGGACAAACTGGTGCGCGTCACCTTTGAGCCAGAGGGCAAGACCGTGGAGTTTGAGTATGGCACCATGCCTTACGACCACCACGGCAAGCCGATGTCGTTTCTGGACGTGGCGGAAAACTTCGAGATCTTTCTGGACCATGCATGCGGCGGATCGTGCGCCTGCACTACTTGTCATGTGTGGGTGAAGGAAGGCGCGCAGGGCATCAGCGAGGCTGACGACGATGAACTGGATCGGATGGATATGGCCGCCGATCAGCAGCTCAACTCGCGGCTGGGTTGCCAGGCGGTGATTACCAAGCCTGGAACCTATGTTGTGGAGATTCCCAAGTGGAATCGCAATTATGTTTCTGAAGGCAAGCCGCTGACGCTGGCGGAAGGCAAGTAATAGCTTACAGTTTTCATTCAAGAGGAAGAAAACATGCCGCGCGAAATTATGTGGACCAATTCTGAAGAGATTGGCATTCAATTGCAGGAAAAGTATCCGGAAATCGATCCGCTGACGGTGAGGTTCACCGACCTGCACAAGTATGTCACCGAGCTCAAGGGCTTCGCCGATGACCCGACGAAGTCGAATGAGCCAAAGCTTGAAGCTATCCAGATGGCATGGCACGAAGAGCACGAGGACGCTAAGGGCTGAGCAGTCACTTTCGACCGCTCTCTCCATGCGCCCGGAGCGGCAGTTACCAAAGTCCATTGACCTTTCGTAACCAAAGCTTCCATCAGATAGTTTGCATAGAATTAGACCCAAATATGCTTTACTCATAATCAGCGGACAAAACAACATGGAAATGGCTCGTAGGGAAGCCCATGAAATTTATTTTCTTGGGGGTGTCCCTGGCCTGGTAACCACTTTTGTTGTACAAGTAGTAAACACCTGAAAGTCTCAAATCAGCGCTTCCGGCTTGAGGCTGATAGAAGCATCAACTCGTTTATAATAAGCTATTTACACGTGAATTTGACGTTGACTAATCAGTTCTCATACCTGCTGCGCCGCTCATCCCACCCGAAGGAATTTTCAAAGTGCTCGATCTCTGCTTTCTGACCGGCGATGAGGTATACAGCGATTACATCGAAACGTACATTCGGGCGCAGGTTCAGGGAGGCACCCTGCGGCAGTTGTCGTAGATAGGCGCGTGCCAGACGGCGCAGCACACGGCGCTTGTGCTGATCGACCGCTACATGCGCCGGCGTCAGGTCGCGCTTTGTTCGGGCTTTTACCTCAAAAAAGCAGAGAAGCTGGCCCTGCCACGCAATGATATCCACATCCCCAGGCAGCTTCCGTGCAGACCAGCGCCGCGCAACCACGTTATAGCCCTTGCTAAGCAGATGGAAGAATGCGGCGTCTTCGCCCTGCACACCCACAACCAAATGAGCAGGCGCCTTTTCGCGGCCGCGGAGGCGGACCAGTGAAGTGAGCATGGAGAATGCACGCTGAACGAGCGCGGCACGCATACTTTGAGGGAGCATTGCTCCCCATTGTAGGCGTGCCGCGGCTGGATGCAAGGGTTAAGCGCTGGATGTGGCCAGTTCACCCTGGTGCGCGTGCTGCTTCTCCACCTCGGTGAGTACTTCTTCGAGAATGTCCAACGCGACGGTGGCTTCTTCCTCCCTGACCACCAGCGGCGGACAGAGCCGAATCGAAGTTTCGCCGCAGCCCAGGATAATAAGGCCGCGCTCAAAGGCCAGCTCCTCGATCCTATTGCGGAGCGCGGTGACCGGTTCGCGTGTTGCTTTGTCCTTGACCAGCTCAACGCCGATCATGAGGCCGCGGCCGCGCACATCGCCCACGAGCGGATGCGTTTGCTTCCAGCCCTCAAGCCGCTTTAGGATCAAGCCGCCAATGTGCGCAGCATTGGCAATGCCTTCGCGTTCGAGCACGTCCATGGTGGCCAGCGCCGCGGCAAGCGAGACGGGATTTCCGCCAAAGGTGGAGGCGTGCGAGCCGGGCAGCCAGTCCATGATCTCGGCTTTGGCCATGCAGACGCCGAGCGGCATGCCGCTGGCAATACCCTTGGAGCTGGTGACGATATCGGGTTCCACGCCGGAGTGCTCGATGGCCCACCACTTGCCCGTGCGCCCGGCTCCGGATTGAATTTCATCCGCGACAAGCAGAATGCCGTGACGGTCGCAGATGTTACGCAGTTCGCGGAGGAAGTTAGTGGGGGCAGGCACGTAACCGCCTTCGCCCTGGATAGGCTCGACAAAGATGGCCGCTACTTCTTCAGGCGCGATATTGGTCTTGAAGAGCTTCTCTTCGATATAGCGCGCGCAGTTGAGCGCCCACTGTTCCTTCTCTGCCTCTGTGCCCTGGCAGCCGCGATACACGTATGGATAGGGAATATGCGTAACACCTGGAACGAGTGGACCGAAGCGGCGGCGCTGCTGCGGCTTGGACGCGGTCAGCGAAAGCGCGCCCATGGTGCGACCGTGGAACGCTCCGTAAAAGGCAATCACCTGCTGACGCTTTGTGTGGTAACGGGCCAGCTTCAGCGCGCATTCAACGGCTTCTGCGCCGGAGTTGCCGTAGAAGACCTTATGCGGCCCTTTCATGGGCGCAATGGCGCTCAAACGAGCGGCGAAATCGGTCAGATGCTCGTCGTAAAAGTCGGTGCCGGAGATGTGAATCAGCTCTGCGGCCTGCTTCTGAATGGCGGCCACCACTTCAGGATGGCAGTGCCCGGTGGAAGTCACTGCGATGCCGGCGGCAAAGTCGAGAAACTCATTGCCATCTACATCCGTGATGCGCAGACCACGGCCTCTTTTGACCACCAGAGGATACGAGCGGGTGTAACTGGGGGAAATAAGCCGCTCATCGGCTGCCACTGCGGCGCGAGCCCTCGGGCCTGGAAGATCGGTGACAAGCTTTGGACCGAATTGTGCGTGTAGCTCCTGTTGAGTCATCTAAATATCCTCTCGTTGGCGGGCTCTTTGTTTGCCCATCGGTTTGTGCGAATTCTGGACCACGACCGGCAGCGCCAAGTGGCGCGTTGCAGCCTGTTTCAGTCCAAAGGGAGACGCAGGCGAGGGTCTTCGGCGGTCCTGGAGCTTAGTCGCCGCCGAAGAGGCTAGGTCGGGTGCTGGTGGGCAGCACGCGCAGATGACGAAGCGGGCAGAGGCCACACAACCGGACACGCGACCAGCGCCGGATGGAGGACAGGAGCGGCATAGCGGAATGTGCTTGGATACGCATGGATCGTACCAGCCCTTGGGACTAAGGATACCATACGGCTTCCTTACGGAAACGCCACGGATTATTTACGACTGATTGCCGCGCCGTTGCTTGTTCGTCTGGGTCAGATGAAAGGGCCTTCCGGAAATAAATTAAACAAGGAATCCACACAATTTATGGAATAAGAAGCCCCTAATCTATGAAATTCCGTAGTGCTCTTAAAAATAAAGAAATATTCATAATTCAGAAACCGTTTGTTTTCTATAGAAAAGATGTATTGTGCATGCAGGTAAAGATTTGGCAAGTCTCATGCAATAGAAACGATGCTATGTGTAACTTTGTTGTCCTCGGGGGCGTGAACGTTAACGAACGCACGGACCAAAAGAAACATAGCAAACAACAGATAAGAGTTAAGAACGTGGCTCCCTCTGTCAGGGAGCTAATTTGCTGTGATTGTTTGTTTTGGCGGCCTTTGCCGGCAAAACGTTGAGGATGACCCACGGAGCGAACAGCCTTTAAAGGCTTCGTTCCCATAGATTTGGAGGAGTTTCCATGCGATTTATCAAATTGCAGGGCGCGGCACTGGCTCTGAGCCTGCTTACTTTCGCCGGTATGGCGATGGTGGTGCCCGCTCCGGTCGCCCATGCTCAAACGGCAGTCACGGGCGCCATCAGCGGCGTGGTTGCCGACTCAAGCGGCGCAGTAGTGCCCAACGCCATGGTGACGGTTATCAATGCTGGCACCAATGCCAAGCTGGTTGTTACGACCAACGCCGAGGGACGCTATACCGCGCCTCAGCTTGTGCCTGGCACCTACAAAGTTTCGGCAACTTCGGCAGGCCTCCAGTCGGAGACTACGGAGATAACGGTGCTACTCGGCGCTACGCTGCCTGCGGATATCAAGGTGACTCCGACGGCAGATAAGACGATCATCGAGGTAAGCGCCACTACACTGCCCCTGGTAGACACGCAGAACGTGGCGCTGGCGACCACCTTTAACTCAGAGCAGATTGAATCCCTGCCTACGCCTGGCGGCGACGTGACAACGATTGCCTTTACGGCTCCTGGCGTTGTGGTGAACTCGGGTGGTACGTATGGCAACTTCAGTTCAGAGGGCCTGCCGGGCATCTCAAACCTTTTTGTGATGAATGGTTTCGACAACCAGGATCCGTTCCTCAACCTGAACAACTCGGGCAGCTCGAACCTGACGCTCGGTCAAGGTGAGCTCGCCGAAGCAACGGTAGTCCAGAACGGTTACAACTCGCAGTATGGCCGCGCGGCCGGCGCCACCGTCAACTACACCACCAAGTCCGGTACCAACAAATTCCACGGCATGGCGGACTACAACTGGAACGGCACCCTGCTGAATGCCAACGGCTGGTTCAACAACTACAACGACGCCCCCCGGCCTCACGCGGTCTCCAATGAATGGGCGGCCAACGTAGGCGGCCCCATCATCAAGGACAGGCTCTTCTTCTTTGCCGACTATGAAGGCCTGCGTTATGTTCTGCCCGGCGCATCTGGCTTGGTCAACTACCCCTCAACGCAGTTCCAGGCAGCCACGCTGGCTAACATCCCGGCGAGTGATGTGCCTTTGTACAATCAGGCGTTTGCGGCATATCAGGGCGCCCCTTCCTACAGCGCCGCGCAGCCTGTTGACCTGACCACCAATGCGGGCGGTTGCGGTAATGTGACCGGCACACCGGCACCCGGCGGCGGCACTTTCGGCGTAAATACACCTTGCATGACGCAGGCTTTCGCCGAGACCAACAACATCAATGAGGAATGGCTTTTTACCGGTCGCGCTGACTGGAATATCAGCGACAAACACAGGATTTACGGCAGGTACAAGATGGATCGCGGTTCTCAACCGACCTCGACCAGCTTTATCAATCCGGAATTCAGCACCATTTCCATCCAGCCGGAGTACGAAGGCCAGTTCAACGACAGCTATGTCTTCAGCCCCACCAAGACAAACGTGTTTGTGGCAGCGGCCAACTGGTATACGGCCTACTTCGGACCTCAGAACGTTGCAGCGGCGCAGGCAGTCTTCCCCTGGAGCTTTACTCCCGATGCCGGTCTTGATGGCAGCGGCACTTCTGCTTCGCTCGGTCTCGCCGGTCTGGGTGTTCCTGACGCCTTTCCTCAGGGCCGCAACGTTACCCAGTACCAGCTCGAAGACGATTTCAGTTGGATTCATGGCAAGAACACCATCAAGTTCGGCGCCAACTTCCGCCGCGATTTGATAACCGATTTCGATGCGCAGGAACTCACCGACTTTCCGTTCGTAGAAGCAGTTACCCTGGGTACCTTCTACAGCGGCGCCATTTCCCCTGGAGCGGGTGAATATGTCCAGAACTATGCGGCCGATACCACCGCCCACCTGGCCCTCTACAACCTGGGTGTGTATGTCCAGGATGAGTGGCAGGCTTCTCCCAAACTGAAGCTGACCATTGGCGCGCGTGTCGATCGCACGGGCAACCCGCTCTGCCATCAGAGCTGCTTCTCTTCGTACGTCGGAAACTTCCCGGCCAGCGCAGCCTCACTTACACAGCCTTATAACTTTGCCGATGGCGGCTCGATCAGAGCCCAGAACGCAAATGCCTTCCCCGGAGTTCAGGCCATCAACTTTCAGCCGCGCTTCGGCTTCAATTATTCCATTGACGGCAGGACGGAAATTCGTGGCGGTGTAGGCTGGTTCAGCGATCTGTATCCCGCTGCCTTTATCGACGGCATCATCCAGAATTTCCCCAACGTAAATCAGGTTGCGGTGCTCAGCGGCAACCTCAACAACACCGCCCCGAGTGGCGTTACGGCCAATAGTGCGGCGGCGAACACCGCAACGCAGGCAGGCTTCACGAGCGGCCAGAATGTCACACAGATCAACAACGCGCTGGTCAACCAGGGCATCCTAACCTTTACTCCACCGACCATCAATGCCTATATCCCGGGCACTTTCAAGAGCCCGGAATACCTGGAATACAACCTGCAGTTGCAGCGCCAGATCGGTAGGCAAGACGCGGTCATCGTGACCTATGCCGGCAACTATGGCTTTGATGAAGTGCTCCAGAATGGCGACCTGAACGCTGCCACCGGCTACTACAACGCTCTTGGCGACGACCAGTGGGATGCCGGCGTTTTCCCGACCCTGAATGGTGTGCCCAACACGCCGGCCGACCCGAGCTTCAGCAGGGTTACGGCTTACACCAACAACGCACACTCCAACTACAACGCCGCAATGGTCACCTGGAAGCATATCGGTCACGGAATCACCAGCCAGATGAACTACACCTACAGCCACGCGCTCGACATGATCTCGAACGGCGGCACCGGCGAGGTTTTCAATGGCGGTTCTATCGTGGGCCAGCTCACTCCTACACTGGGCTCTGGCAACCTCAACTACTCGAACTCGGACTACGATGTTCGCAATAACCTGAGCGCCGACCTGGTCTATACGGAATCGCACATCAAGGGTCACAAGTACCTCGATTCGGTTGCCGGCGGCTGGGTGATAGGCGGCAAGACGTACTATCACAGCGGTCTGCCCTTCTCGATCACCAATGCGGTCCTTGGCAACGCCGGTTACACCAACGTGAGCACCACGTTCATGGTGGACGCGAATGTACCCCGTAGGCAGCTCACGAACACATCTATTTCAAATCCGAAGGGTTGCCTTCCTGCCCTCGGGGCTGCTGTTCAAACGTCCTGCCTGGACATGACGCAGTTTGGTGATCCAAGTACACAGGCGGACTTTGGTAACCTGCGCCGCAATGCGCTCTTTGGACCGCACTTTGCCGACACAGACATTAACCTCTCGAAAAAATTTGTGAACCTGGAGCGTTTCTCCTTCTCGCTTGGTGCGGACGCTTACAACCTCTTCAACCATGCAAACTTCGGAGCACCGGGCGGCTCGTCCGGCGTGTCATCCTTAGGCGTAGTCTCCAGCACGCTCTCTCCGCCGACCAGCCCGTACGGTTCGTTTCAGGGCGCGGCGGTCACGCAGCGTCTGCTGGTGGTCCACGGCAAGTTCGTCTTCTAACCGCCGGCGCCGGGGAACTCCGGCGCTTGACCAAACACAAAAGGCGTCCGCATAGCGGACGCCTTTTTATTGCTCGAAGCTTTTTGTCGAGAGCCTATTTCTTCTTTGCGGACTTCTTCGCGGACTTCTTTGCGACGGCTTTCTTTGCTGCCGGCCTGGCCGAGGTTTTCTTTGCGGGCTTCGCAGAGGTCTTTTTAGCCACCGCTTTTTTTGCAGCCTTTGCCGGAGCTGACTTCCTTGCCGCGGGCTTTGCCTTGGCGCGGGAAGCGCGGGTCTTTTCGGCGAGCGCAGCCTTTAACTCTTCATCGAACTCCGCGGGCGTCAGCGGACGCGCGGACTTCCGCAACCGCTCGATGTCGTAGAAGGCGCGCTTCTCGGCAAGAAAAACATGCACGACGAAATCGATGTAATCGAGCAGTATCCACTCGCCCTGGCGGCGACCTTCAACTGAGTTCGGGTAGATGCCGTATTCGCGCTTGATCCGCAGTTCGATCTCGTCGGCAATGGCAAGCGTCTGGCGATTGTTGGTGGCGGAGGTGATGAGGAAGAAGTCCGCGAGACCGGAGTCCGCGGCGTCAAGCGCCAGGATGCGGGTGTCTGCGCCCTTTTTGTCTTCAGCCGCCTGAGCGGCGGTTTGAACCAGGATGCGTGAGTCGATATTGGCCTTAGCGGCGGGGATATTGGACATGCGTGTTGCGTTTCCTTTGCTCGGATTATCGTAAAGCATTTTGGGAATATGTATAGCTATTTCCAGCGCGAATGCAGGATAAGACCGTTCGCGGCATCCGGCCATTTACAATAGCCAAGACGCTATGTCCTGGTTTAAGCGCGAAAACGCAGATTTGACGTCCGCTCCGGCACTTGAAGGCGACGATGCCGAGCGGCGGGTTAGAACAGACGGTCTGTGGGTCAAGTGCCCCGGCTGTCGGCCGCCCATCTGGAAAGCTGATCTGGAGGCCAATCTCAACGTTTGCCCCAACTGCCAACACCATTTTGCGATGGATGCGCAGGAGCGCGTTGCGTCGCTGCTGGAACCCGGTTACGAACTGGTAGATCAGGGACTTCGTTCTACCGATCCGCTCAACTTTACGGACATCAAGCCCTATAAGCTGCGCCTGGAGCAGGGACGCAAGCAGACGGGCCTCGATGACGCCATATTGAATGCTGTGGGTGACCTTGGGCCGATCCCAGTTGTGCTGAGCGTGATGGAATACGCCTTTGCGGGCGGCTCGATGGGCGCGGTTGTGGGCGAGACCATTGCGCGGGCCATCGATCGATCGCTGGCGGGGCGCAGGCCTCTCATTATTGTTGCTTCTTCCGGCGGCGCACGCATGCAGGAGGGTATTGTGAGCCTGCTGCAGATGGCCAAGATCTCCTCTGGACTGGCTGAGCTGGATGACGCGCGCATTCCTTATACCTGTGTTCTTACGCATCCGACGTACGGCGGCGTGACGGCCAGCTTTGCCATGCTGGGCGATCTGAATGTCGCCGAGCCGGGCGCGCTGATCGGCTTTGCCGGGCCGCGAGTCATTGAACAGACCATTCGCCAGAAGCTGCCGGAGGGTTTTCAGCGCTCGGAGTTTCTGCTGGAAAAGGGATTTCTGGATGCCGTGGTGTCGCGCAAGAAACTGAAGCAGTATCTGATCCGCGCGCTCGAGTTTATGCAGGTTCCGGCTTAGGTTTTTTGTTTCCGGCATACGTTATCCTGTGCAGGTCTGAGCCCGAAATGATTTGATTTGTGCGTGTTGCGAGCGTCTTCACACTTCTTATATAAATCTTCATACGATCTTTATTCTGAAACTGTGCAGTCCATAGAACCGCAAAACGCAAAGGCCCGAATCCGGTGGGATTCGGGCCTTTTTTCTACTGATTATGAGTGTGTCACAAAAGGGCCTAATTCCATGCAAAGTTTCTTAGGAGATTTTGCACTAAAGTAACGGCAACACATCGGGCGCTCTCGAAAGAGAGCGCCCGATGTGTTCAGCTTCGAGGTTTTTTTAGAACTGGAACTGAACCTTGAGCTGGGTATTGCGGTTGCTGCCGTAGTTGTAGCGGAAGTCCATGAAGGAGGAACCCGCGTCGTCGATGAAGGAGGTTGGCGAACCCAGGTACTGCCGGTTCAGCGCGTTGTAGTCGATGAGCGACAGCGTCATCGTCAAACGCTCAGACAAGCGGGTCACCTTCTGCAGTGTTGCATCGAAGTTGTTCCACGCCTGCCCGCGAATGTTATTGCGCCCCACGGTGGTGTACGGGGTCTGCCCGAGCGCCGCGTTGGCATAGGCCGTATTGCGAATCCAGTGGAAGCTCGACGGACTGCCTGTCACGCAGTTTCCGGCGTTGTACTGAGCATAGTTGACATAGGCTCCGGCAGTTCCGCAGATAGAGCCGTTATCGATAACGGCCACCGAGTTCATCGGCGCTTTGGGGTTGCCCATGATCGGACGTATGGTGTCCGCACCGACCATAGCGTTTGAAAAGGCCTGATCGGAGTAGCTCTCCCAGGCCGGTCCGGGGCCTGTCGGATCATAAGGGCCGTCCTGAGGATTGTTTCCGAAGAACCCGGTCTGATAGAGGCTCAGCGGCTGGCCGGTGTTGAGGGTCCAGATGGTGTCCAGGCGGTAGCCGCTCAGCGCACGACCGAGGAGACCAAGGCCGCTGCGATAGCCGGGCAGCACATAGTCGAAGCCGGAGGATGCGATGTATTTATAGGAATCGCCGCTGACACCGCGCTCCGGCTCGTTCGGGTTCAGCGGATTCTCCGCGTAGGCGATGGTATTGCCGCCCCCCCCGGTGCTATACACCTCGGAACTGTTGTCGATGGTCTTGCTGTACGTGAAGCTGGTGGTCGAAGTCAGCCCATGCCAGCTCTTGGTGGTGATCTTGGACTCAAGCGAGTTAAAGACGGCGAAGGCGCCGTTCGTGAAACTTGACACGACGCTGCGGTTGCAGTCCAGATTTCCCTGGCCTACCGCGCCTGCGGTGCTGCAAAGGGTTACCGGAGCCTGAGTGGGGTAGTACTGCTGCAGCACGGCAAGGTACGGGTTGGAGTTTTGCGACTGGAAGTTGCCCACCTGGTGGTTACCGACATAGTCGATTTCGAGGACCGCCTTAGAGCCGATCTGGTGGGAGAAGCCGAAGAGCCAGGACTCTGTGTACGGGTCGTGGAAGTTCGGGCTGGTCGTCGTCACGCTGCGCGCGCCGGGATCCTGAGTAGGACCGACGGGGAGATACTGCAAGGCCTGCGCACGCACCAGGGAACCGGTGGCGCCGCCGCTCGGCAGGCACTGGACGCTGATGCCGCAGCCTGAGATGTTCCCCAGATTGATCACGGGAGCCGAGGTGGCCACGTTGAGGAACATGTTATAGAAGGCGGGATCGAAGTTCATGGAAAAACCGGCGCGGACCACGAGCTTCCTGTCGAAGGCCGGGTTGAAAGCTAGGCCGAGGCGCGGCTGGTACTGCTTCCAGTGATTCGGAGCCGAGGCGGCGGTACGAACATAGAGCGGAAGCGACATGTCCCAGAAGGCCGTGCTGGGGTTGGTTTCGCGCGCTACGGTCTCATTGTGCAGCAGGTTGATAGCCTGACCGAAGAACTCCCAGCGGACGCCGAGGTTGAGGGTCAGCGTCGGCGTGACCTTCCAGTCGTCCTGGAAGTAAGCCGAGGCATCCTGCTCGGTAAATTTGGTGGTGAAGCCGTTGGCGTTGGCAATCGACAACTGGCCCTGGCCGCTCAGGAATGTGCCGAAGCCGGTCACCGGCGTGCCAGCGCCGATAGTTGCGGGGTTGAAGCTAAATCCACCGTTCCAGTCGGGCACGAAGGGATTCGGTGAGTTCTGATAATCCCACTCGCCGCCGATCAGGATGGTCTGCTTGCCTTTGGTCCAGGTGAGGTTGTCCTGCGCCTGTGTCACCTTGACCGTGCGGCCCTGGGGGATATTGGTAGGATATCCGAAGCCAAGAATAGTAAAGGCTGTCTGGTTTGCCGAGACGTTCCCGTTGATGCCGATCGAGGCGGTGCAATTCTCAGGCGTGGTCCATACGCAGCCTGGCTGGCCGCCGGCCTCGAACAGAACCGCCGTCTGCTGGAAAGAGTAGCGAAGCTGGTTTACCAGGCTGGGGGTAAACGTGCGGCTCCAGTCCGCGCCAACCGAATACGCTGTATCCGGCACGTTGTACCAGGCGCCTGCCACTACGCTGCCACCGGCATTCAAGACCGGATCGTTCTGGTAGAAGAAGCGAAGGAATGCGTGATCCTTGCTCGTCGGCTGCCAGTCCGCGCGCTCCAGCAGCTCCTCGTCGTTCGTCAGCGAGGGAACGCTGCGGCCGATTTCGGCCATTTCGATTGTCGCCGAGTTGCCGGATGCATCGGTAACAGGAACCTGGACCGGGGTTCCAACGGGTCTGGGGTTGCCGGTCTTGATGGAATAGGGGCCACTGTTCACTTCCGCCGCCACGCCCGGATCGTTCGGGAAGGCAGCCTGCAGCTCAGTCAGGCCAGTGGGGTCCGGTGTGAGGGTGGACGGACCACTCAGCGATGTGCCACCGCCATTACGGAACCGATTCCAAAGGCCGCTCGAGAAGAACCACAGCTTGTCCCTCCAGACCGGGCCGCCGATGGTGTATCCGAAGACGTTGTCCACATAGCGGGGCAGAGTGGGAACAACGCAGCCCGTTGTGGTGGGGTTCTGGCCGGAGGCGCAATAGCCGAGGAAGGGCGACTTCTGGCCCTGGGCGAAGGACTCGCCCCAGTTGCCTTCATAAAACTCAAAGGCTGAACCGTGGAACTTGTTGGTGCCGGATTTGGTGAGGTAGTTGACCACCGAACCGGCGTTGCGTCCATACTCCGCGCTGAAGTTATTGGTGATGACTTCGACGCCGGCGAGCGCGTCCTGGTTCGCGAAAAAGACCTGCGGACCGGCAACAGAGTTGTCGTTATTCGACTGGCCGTCAATTTCGAAGTTATTGGCGCGGCCGCGCTGACCCTGCGAGGAGAAGCCGCCGTAAGCGCCGTTGTTATTGGAGAAGCTGTTGGCGTGTGTAATGGCGACACCCGGCGTGAGCAGCGCGGCCGTATCGAATCCGCCGCCGAAGGGCAGATTTTCAAGCTGCTCCGATTCCAGCGTTACCCCGAGCTGCGACTCTTCCGTGTTCAACAGCGGCGCAATGGCGCTGGCCTCCACGGTTTCAACGCCCTGGCCGATCTTAAGAGCCTCAGTGCCCAGCGAGAGCGTGCCGACGTCTATGGTCAGGTCATTGACTGTCAAAACCTCAAATCCGGGCGCCGTAATCGACAGCTTATACTTGCCGATCGGCAGCGTCAGCACATTGAATTCACCATCGGAGCGCGAGGTTTGTGTGTAAATCCCGCCGGTAGCAATATCGATCACTTTGATCTGCGCGCCGGGGATCACAGCGCCTTTGGGATCAACGACGGTGCCGCTGATTCCGCCTGTGGTGATTCCTTGACTGTAGAGCTTCGAGGCTCCGCCAGCTAAGAACAACGTTAACAATAGAATAGACAGCAGCGCAGAAACGCGGGCTGGCTTGTGTGAGAAGGTGTGGGAGCAGTAAAGCGACATCGAGTCCGTCTCCTTGGCAGGCTTTGAAATTGCAGCATGAAAGCGGTATGCGGTAATGAATCAATATGAGGAGGCTGACCATCACTATGCAATTTGCATGCCAAATTGGGATCAACGGCACGGAGAAGGTTAAAATCAGGGAAAACACATAAGAAAACCATAAAAATCGCTATTTATCAGGAAACTTTTTTAACCGCCTATACGTAACTGGCCGTATAGGTTTCTTCTGTTCCCTGCATATTTCTATGAAAATATGAATATACTCTTCTATTTGTGCGCTTCCGGACAGAGCTGACACAGGGCTTTCCTGTGTTGAAATTGGTCCGGGCAGTGGGGCACAGGGTTGTGCCCCACTGAGTGACTATGGTTCCGCGCGGAGGATGGCGATCTGCTGCGCAGGGAGATGAATCTGGAGCTGTCCGGCGGTGGAGTGGGCTTCGGCAGGGGTTTCGAGTGCGGGCGTAAAGCGGGTGCAGCCGGCGAGCGGTGCGGCGGCGAGAGGGATGGCGATGTCGTGCGGGGCGGTGTCGGAGTTGGCGGCGATGATGTAGCGGGGTTGCTGTGAGCATGCGCTGGAGAGGTCTGCGCCGCGGACGAAGGCGAGAATGTTGTCGTCGGCGGAAAGGACGGCGAGCTGGCCGGTCTGGAGTGCGGGCGTGTGAGCGCGGAGCTGCAACAGGGAGCTGACCCAGGTCTCCATGGCTTGTTCGGCGTCTGTTCGGCCGGATTGGGTGAAGGCGTCGGATTTGGTTTGATTGGAGCTGCCTGATTGGTCCTGCGGAAATCCGCCGGGAAAGTCGCGGCGGTTGTCGGGATCGTTGCCGCCGCTCATGGCTATCTCGTCGCCGTAATAGAGCTGGGGCATTCCTCGAAGCGTGGCAAGAAGGCCGAAGCCGAGGCGCAAGGCCGCCGGGTCGGCGCCGGGCTCGGATAGGAAGCGCTTGTTGTCGTGATTGCCGAAGAAGGTGACCAGGCGCTCGGGGTGTGGGTAGAGCGCGTCCTGCTTGAGGACATCTGCGATGGCGGTCATGGGCTTCTTGCGGGTGAGAGCGCCGCGGAGCGCGAAGAACATGGGGTAATCGAAGGGCGTGTCGAGGAGGGTGTCGACTGTGCCGTCAGAGCCCTGGTTGGCGCGGCCACCGGCAAAGAAGCTGGTGACTTTGGGATCACCGTCGAAAACTTCGCCTACGTCAGTGAACTGCGGGTAGAGCTGATGGAGGGTGCCGTTATAGGTGTGCCAGAAGCTGCGCGGGACGTAAGGGAAGGTATCGAGGCGGAAGCCGTCGATGCCGGCGGTTTCGATCCACCAGATGGCGTTCTGGGTGAGGTATTGGGCGACGAGCGGGGAGTCCTGGTTGAGATCGGGGAGCGAGTTGGCGAACCATCCGTTGAGGACGGCGGTGCGCGTGGCAACGTTGCCGTTGGGATCGACGATGGTCATGAAATCGTATTGCGCCTGGATGTGCGAGGCGGGCGTGCCGTGGAACCAGTCGGGGGTGGGCATGTCCTGAGCCCAGGGATGCGCGCGGCCGACGTGGTTGGGGACGGTGTCGAGTACGATCTTCATGCCGCGGGAGTGGGCGGCGCGGACGAGGGCCTGTAGATCAGACATGGTGCCGAGGTGCGGATCGACGGCGTACATGTCGGTGGCGCTGTAGCCGTGGTAGCTGTTGCCGGATTGCTCGGCGGAGTTGTCGTAGAGCGGGGTGGTCCAGATGGTGGTGACGCCGAGCTGCTGGAGGTAATCGAGATGGGATTCGATGCCGCGGATGTCGCCGCCGTGATAGGCGCGGGCTCGGGTGCGGTCGTCGGGATCGCGGAAGTCGGGGAGGGCGTCGTTGGCGGGGTCGGCGTCGGCGAAGCGGTCGGGCATGATGAGGTACATCACGTCGGATGAGTTGAAGCCTTTGGGCTGCTCCGATTGTGGGCGTCGCGCGGAGAGGATGTAGGGGGTGGTGGTGATGCCGTGGGGGTTGGCGGCGATGAGCTGGATGGAGGCTGGCTTTTTGCCGGGATCGAGATGAACGAAGGCCCAGTGGCCGTTGGGGGAGATGGTGGTTTCGGTGATGTGAGCTTTCGCGCCGTGGATGGAGAAGGTTGTGTTTTCGAGGTGCTCGCCGTGGATGAGGAGGAGCGATGTGGGCAGGCCGGCGAACCAGTTGGGGGGATCGATTTTGGTAATGACGGGTTTGGCGGATTGGGCGAAGGAGATCGATGCGAGAAAAAGCGTCGCGAGAAAGAGACGGAATGAGAGCCTGGAGCTGAATTTCATGGAAGACTTCCTCGCGAAGTGGAAAAAGCGCCGCATGGGATTTAAAACCATGCGGCGCAGGGGGAGGCTAACCCCGATTAGAAGGTGAAGCGAAGTGCGAGCTGCATTTCACGCTGAGAGTTTGCGCGCACGCCTTCAATCTGTCCGAAGTGTCCGTTGTCCAGACCGGAGGCATTTGCGGGGCATGTGGATGTTGTGCCGCTGGTGTACTGGCAGGCATCGAGGTTGCCGTTGGGATTGGTGAACTCGGGTGTGTTGGAGAGGTTGAAGACCTCAGCGCGGAACTGTCCCGCTACGCGCTCGACGATGTGGAAGTCCTTGAAGAGCGAGGCATCCACGTCGCGGTAGGCGGGGCCGGTCATTACATTGCGAGCCGTGTTGCCGGGCGCAATGAAGGTGCTGACCTGCCCATTGGGGTCGATGACAGCGGGGTGCGTGTAGAGCGAGGTGTCGAACCACGCGTGCAGGCTCTTGGTGTAATGCGCCCTTCCGCTGGCGTTGGCGAAGTTCGTCAAGCCGCCGCCCTGGAGCGAAACGCCGCCTCCGTTGCTGCCGTCGTAGAAGTACTCGCCGGTAGTAATGGAGAACGGCTGGCCGGTCTGGAGAGTGACGATCGTGTTCAGATGCCATCCTCCGATGATCTCGTCCACTGCCGTGGGGATATTGGAAGCGAAGCGCTTGCCCTTGCCGAATGGAAGCTCTCCGAGCGCGGTGAAGCTGAAGGTCTGCCGCTGATCCTGGTCGGAGTTGCCGTAGTTGTTCTTGAGGCTCACATTTGCCGGCAGCGCTTGATTTGGCGACGGCATCGCGCCGGGGGTAAAGGCCGCAGTTGGGAAGACAAAGAACAAGCTGCTGCCGGTGCCGAAGGCGCCTTCGGAGTTGCTCATCGTGTGCGACCAGGTGTAAGCCGCCGTCGTCTGAATGCCTTTGAAACCGCGGCTGTTCAAAAAGACCTGCAGGCCGTTGTAGTTCGACATTCCCTCGGCAACGCCTTGATTGATTCCCTCAAAACTCGGGAACAAAAAGGTGTTGGGGGCTTCGCCGAGAACCTGCGCGTTCGGTCCGACCCAGGTCATCAGGTGCTGCCCGGTCGTGCCGACATAAGCGACGGTCAGCGAGGTGGATGGCGTGAGTTGTTGCTGCACCTGCAGATCAAACTGCTGGATCATGGAGGTTGGCAGATTTCTGGGGATTGAGATCAGGCTTACTCCCGTTGGATCCGCACGATTGACCGTAGACCCGAAGGCCGGCAGAGGCAGCGCGCCTGTTGCACTGGCATTGGTTTTGTCGCACCCTGCAACGTTGGTGATGCACTGCGGAGCCTGGCCGCTGAACATGATGCGGTTGCCGCCCAACTGCGGCAGGCTGGAATAGCTGACCGAGCCGTTGAAGTCAGCGTTGTTGCTTAGCTGGTTGCCTACGCCACCGCGGTCCTGGAAGTAATAAATACCGTAGCCGCCGCGAACCGACGTCTTGCCGGTGCCGAAGAGGTCATACGCAAAACCGAAGCGCGGAGCAAAGTTGCCATGGTTGGTGTTGACCTGGCTGTTCGACCATCCATTTGTTCCCGCCTGCACCAGTTGCGCAAAGGTGGGCGAAGAGGGATTCAGGTCGAAATCAGACTGGTAGTTGTGCGATGTATACGGGAAGGTGTACAGGTCGTAGCGCACGCCAAGGTTCAGCGTCAGCCGCGGAGTTACCTTCCAGTCATCCTGCACAAAATAGCCAGTCTCCCAGTTGTGCGTGTCGAAGTAGCTGCTGGCCACGCCGATGCTGTAATCGTCCACGTAGCCCACCAGCATGTCAGCAACCGAGAATCCGGTCCACTGATTGCCGCTCCAGTCAAAGTAGCCCTTGGCGTTGTTGCCCTGGAAGAAGTTGACATAGCGCTTTTCAATGCTGCCGCCGAAGCGGAAGCTGTGTTTCCCGTGGGTCCAGATGAGCTGATCGACGTACTGGTTATCGCCCTGCGGCACGGTGTATGCACCGCCGTCCCCTGTATAGGCCAGCCAGCCGCCGTTGATTGCCGCGCCGCCACCGAGCAGGGGCGAACGGTTTGCATTCAGGATGCCCAGGTTGGCTGAGACAGGGATATTGTCGAACGGCGGAATGTAGCCAAAGAAGTCGTAGATATGGCCGTAGCGGAACTCATTGACAAGGTTTGGCGTGAAGATGCGCGTGTATCCCACCGCTTCTCCGCGCGGATGCACCGGGTTGTAACCCGAGCCAAAGCCCGCCGGCAGGTTCGGGAAGAGGCTTTCCTTGTTCTGAACATCCAGCCCATAGCTGTAACGCCCGAAGAAGCTGTCCTTATCCGTCGGCTTCCAGTCAATGCGCACATCAAAGTCGTTCATGTGCTGCGTTTCCTGCGGATTGATAAAGTAGTTGCTGCCAATGCTGCCATTGGCGTTGTTCTGCGCCGGGAAGGCGTTCAGGTAATTCTGCGCCACCTGGCTCATGCGGCCGTTGGGAATGATGTTGCCGGCGAACGGTGCGCAGGTGACGGGATCATAGATGGTGCCCATCACGGCGGAGGGCGTTGTGGCGCAACCCGTCACCGGAGCATAAGGAACGCTGGGGGCCACGGTGCTAAACCCGCCATTCTGCGTGCTGTCTGTAATCAGCTCAGAGAAATTACCCATGCGCATCAGAGGTGTCGGTACAGACTGAAAGGATTCACCCTCGGGCGTGATCAAGCGTAGGCCCTGGTAGCCGCCAAACAAGAACAGCTTGTGATGCAGGAATGGCAATGGGCCACCGAGCGTGCCGCCGAACTGCTGACGGCGATATGGCGGCGCAGCCTGCGGAGTATTACCGAAGGCGTAATTTGGATTGGCGTCGAAGATCTGGTCGCGGTCAAAGAAGAAGAGCGATCCGTGATACTGGTTGGTGCCCGACTTGATGGACGACTGGATAATCGCGCCGCCCGCCTTGCCGAACTCCGCTGGGGCCACGGCTGTGGTTACGCGAAACTCGTCCGTTTCCTCAACCGGTGGGAAGAAGATGATGGTATTGACCAGTGCGTCGTTGTTGTCCAGGCCGTCCAGCTCGAAGTTGTTCGCCTGCGCGCGCAGGCCGTTTACCGAAAGAGCCGCGCCGCCGTTGTCGCCGTAGCGCCATGTTTCAGCGTTACCGCCCTGGCCTGAGGCCGCGCTGCCATAGCCGCCGCGGGTCACGCCGGGGGTGAGCAGAGCAAGCTGCGTGAAGTTGCGGCTGTTGAGAGGAAGGTCGATGACTTGTTTGGGCTCAATTACATCTCCGACCGATGAAGTCGAAAGGTCCACAATCGGCGCTGCGTCTGTGACTTGAACCGTGGTCGAGGTGGAACCCGGCTTCAGCTTGAAACTCACCGTCTGCACCTGGGAGACGTTGAGCATGAAGCTCTGCGATGCGCCCTCGAAGCCGGCGTCACTGGCTGTCACTTTATAGTTGCCGCGAAGCACCGCTTCAAAGTGGAAGCTGCCTGTCGCATCCGCGACCGCGTTTTGTGTAAATCCATTGTCGGAATTCACGAGCACGACCGCTGCGCCTGGAATTGCGGCGCCGGTCTGGTCGGTAATGGTTCCGCGAACGCTGCCGGTGTCGCTCTGTGCGATGAGTGTCTGCCGCCCGGTGAGGAGCATAATCAGCATAGACACCAGGCCAGCTAACCGCAGCACTCTTTTCGTATGTTTTGTACTTTGCATTGCGTACTACCTCCAAAGACACTCGCAGAGCGAGTCCGCTGCTCATTCGTTGCCGGCCGGGCTCTTCAAGTTTCGCTGGTGACAATGCGGTGACAGGCATGTTCCGCACAATCCTTTCCAATTCGTTTTCCGTTCATTTCTTGTTCTACGATTAAACACCGCTTTATCAGATGGATGCGGTAAGTCATCCACGGTCATCCCAAGCGGTGGAAGTGTTACATTTGTGGATGGGTGAACAAAACCAGGAAATTAGGTTCTGTTAAGTATTGCCCGAGATTGCCGCTCTTGACGGTCACACCCCTGGCGACGAACACACCGGCCGCCGGGAACCTTGTGGCCGCGTCAGCTTAAGGGTTGCGGCTTCGCGGTACAGTATCTGTGGTTTTGCTGTGGGAGTTTTTGCCATGCGAAGCGGTAAAGCGGCTTCGAGACTCACCTTCGGTTTGTATGAGGTAGACCTCAGCACAGGTGAGCTGTGGAGAGCCGGTCACCGGATCAAGCTCCAGAGCCAGCCATTTAAAGTGCTGACTGTGCTGCTGGAGCATGCCGGTGAGGTTGTGACGCGGGAGGAGCTGCAGTTCCGGCTCTGGGGCGACGACACGATTGTCGATTTCGATCACTCGCTGGCGACGGCCATCAATAAGATACGCGAGGCGCTACGGGACTCGGCGGACAACCCGCGCTTTGTGGAGACGCTGGCCAGACGGGGATACCGATTTATTGCGCCGGTGGATTCGGTGGCTTTGACAGCAGCGGCGGAGGAAGATCTGGCGGCTTCCGACGGCGCCCTGGCTGAAGCGCATGAAGTTGCGGCAGTGCCGGTTGCGCATGGGGAGCTGACGGCGATCACTGCGCCTCCTGTTGTTCCGGCTGTTTTTGCTTCGTCGGTCCCCGTACCGGTTTCGGCATTCAAGCCGCGCGAAACTCCGATAGCGGTGAGGGTTGCGGCGCTGGCGCTGCTTGTAGGAGCGGTGGGCGTGCTGGCCGGATATTTCTTCGGAGCCAGGGTGCCCCGGAATGCGCCAGTGCGCATTAGCCCGCTTACGCAGAATGGGCACCTGGCCGTTGGCTCGGCGATCACGGAGAACTTTACCGCGAGCGTCACGGATGGCTACCGGATTTTTGTGCAGACGCTGGAGGGCGGCAAGTCAGCGATTGCGACGGTGCCGATCTCGGGCGGCACGCCGGTGAATCTGAACACTCCAAATGAGGTGGCGGCGCCGACGCTGGGGGATATTTCGCCGGATGGGTCGCAACTGTTGTTGCGGAATCATCTGTCGCCGGAGTCGGAACAGCCGTTGTGGGTGGTTCCGGTGGATGGGGGCTCGGCACTGCGGGTGGGCGCGGTGCTGGCGCATGATGCGACGTGGATGCCAAGCAGTGCGGGAACGGATGCGCATGGGATTCTGTATGCCGCGGGGAACGACCTCTATCTGATGCAAGGAGCGTCAAGCCAGCCGGAGCACTATGCATCTGTGCCGGGACGGGCCTTTTGGCTGCGCTGGAACCCGGCGGGCAAGCTGCTGCGGTTTACCGTGCTGGACCCGATTGCGCATACGCAGACACTGTGGGAGATGTCGGCGAAGGATCGCACGCCGAGACCGGTTTTGACGGGATTCAGCGAGCCGGCGTCAGAGTGCTGCGGCGTATGGACTGCCGATGGGCGCGCGTATGTCTTTCAGTCCGGGCGCGACGGCAATACCGACCTGTGGCGTCTGGGCGGCAACAGCACAAAAAACCCGACGCGGCTGACGTATGGTCCGCTGCAGTTTCAGTCGGCGGTGGCTGCGCGTACGGGCGAGACGATCTATTTTCTGGGCGTGGATACGCGATTCGAGGTGTACCGGGTGACCGCGGACGGCGCACTGGCTGCCGAGCGCGGGTTTCTGGGAGCCGCGGATCGGGTGGCGTGGTCGCGCGATAAGCAATGGGTGGCCTGGACGGACAGCACGGGCCGGTTGTGGCGCGCCGCGGCGGATGGCACGCAGAAGATTCAACTGACGCCGGATGCCTTTAACGTATTTTTGGCGCGGTGGTCACCGGATGGCAAGCGGCTGGCGATTATGGCGAGACAGCCGGGCAAGGCGTGGCAGGTTTCCCTGGTGGCGGCGGATGGCGGGGATGTGGAGCCTGTGCTGAAGGATAAACGCAATGCGGCGGATCCATCGTGGTCCGCGGATGGGCAGTCGCTGGTATACGGGCGCGTGAACGATGCGCTGGGCAAGGAGAGCAGCGAGCGGACGCTGCATATTGTGAGCCTGAAGACGGGGAAGATTGAAGAGATTGCCGGCTCGGACGGGCTATTCAGTCCGCGCTGGTCTCCGGATGGGCGGTACATTGCGGCGCTGACGCTGGATCAGCGGCAGGTGCGGCTCTACGATGTGGCTGCGAAGACGTGGAAGACGCTGGCTGGAGATTCGGGCGCGGACCCGGCATGGTCTTCTGACAGCCGCTACTTATATGTGCATCGGTCGCTGGACCCCTCGCAGCCGATTGACCGGATTGCGATTCCTGGCGGGCAGATGCAGGAGCTGATCAAGCTGGCGGGATCGTCTGAGGGCGATGCGGTGGATTATGTCTTTGTGGGGCTGACGCAGGACGATATGCCGCTGATTCGCGCGCGCACGTATACGGGAAATATGTACTCAATGCAGTTGAAGTAGGCCGGGCGGGCGGGACATCGGGGGAGTTATTCCGCTATAATTCGCATCGCAAACTAAATCCTGTGTTCTGACTCCGTGGGCCCGATGAGGAGCAGCTCTCTATTGAGGTGCCACCGATGATGCTGTCCCGTCTTGTCCGTTCATTTTGCCTGCGGTGCATGGCTTTTGCCGTGCCGGTTCTTCTATTGGCGGCGGTTCTGCCGGCTTATGCCGCGCCGTCTGCGGCCGTTACGATCGATAGCTCCGTGACGATTGTGGAGAGCGCGCAGGAGACTGCACCGGTTCGCCGCGCGACGCGGGATCTGCTTGCGGATTTCGGCAAAGTCTTTGGCCAGGCGCCGAAGCTGGTGGAGCGGCTGGAGGATGCGGGGCCGGTGGCGATTCTTGTTGCCGAGCGGTCGCGGATTCCCGCAGGCGTGCATTGCGTGAGTGCGATGGATACTGAGTCGTTTGCGTTCTCGATTGCCAATGCGCCGGGCAGCGGTAAACAGCAGAAGCGTGTGGTGTGCCTGACTGGCGCGGATATGCGCGGGACGATCTATGCGATCTACCAGTTCTCCGAGAGCTGGCTGGGCGTGGACCCGATGTATCTGTGGACGGATAAACAGCCGGAGAAGCGGAGTTCGATTGCGCTGCCCGCGGAGTTCAGCAAGACTTACCCGAAGCCGGTGTTTCGCTATCGCGGATTTTTTCCGAATGACGAAGACCAGCTTACGGGCTGGATTCCGGCGGCAAAGAACGAGCATACAGGCATTTCGCTGAAGGTATGGGACAACGTGTACGAGACGATTCTGCGCCTGAAGGGCAACATGGTGGTGCCGGGCACGTGGGTTTTTCCCGACGATGCGCAGGTATATGCGGCCACGGAGCGCGGACTGATTGTGAATCAGCACCATGCGATTCCGCTGGGCGTGAATGTGGCGCGCTGGCCGCACGATGTGCCGTACAACTTCTCCACACACCCGGAGATTCTGGAGCGGGCGTGGACGAATGCAGTGGCAACGTACAAACCGGGGCAGGAGATTCTGTGGAGCGTGGGACTGCGCGGCCTTTCGGACTCAAGCTATGCCTCACTGGACCCGAGCGTCCGCGATAACGATCCGCTGCTGGGTCAGCGGATCAGCGACGCCATTGCCGAGCAGATTAAGATTGTGCGCGCAAAGTACCCGGATGCGAAGTTTGTGACCGACCTGTGGCAGGAGGGCGCGCGGCTGACGCAGAAGGGCTACATCAAGATTCCGCCGGAGGTGACGCTGGTGTGGGCAGACACCGGCTACGGCGACATGCAGGACGGCGGCAAAGTGGCGGCTGGGCAGGGTGCGTACTTTCACGTGGCGATGATGAACGGCAATGCGAATCAGCTCTCAGAGATGGTGCCGGTTTCAGTGATCCACTCAGAGCTGGGCCGTTACATCAAGGCAGGCGCAACGTCCTACATTCTCGTCAACACCAGTGACATTCGGCCTGTGGCGATGACAACCCGCGCGCTGATGGAAACGGCGTGGGGTGGGGTTCCGTCTGGAGTTCCGCAGGAAGCAAACGACGCGGATGGAGCGTTCTACAGGCGCTGGGCAACGGAGGAGTTCGGCGCAAAGTCTGCCGATGTGCTGAGTGCCCTCTATAAGGAGTACTTTGCGGCTCCGTCCGAGCGCACATCGTTCGGCGCTCCGGGTTTAACTTCGGCCGGCAATGCGCCTCCAGCAGCGCCGCCGCTGAGCCCCTCGCCTCTCAGCACCGTCAAGCGCGAAGAAGGCGACCAGCATTATCACTCGGAGATTCGGCGGCTGATTCTGGATGAGCTGAGCGAGCACCAGGTGATTGCGATTCCGAGCCAGTCGCCGAAGTGGACGCTGCCGCGCGTCATGCCCGTGATTGATGAGCAGCAACATAAGGCTCTGCTGGCGCATGATATTGCCGAGTGCGAAGAAGCGCAGCCGCGCTGGGATGCGGTGTGGAATCACGCGGTAGCAGCGAAGGATCTGATTGAGCCGGATCGGCGCGACTACTATCAAGCTGCGGTGCTGACGATGATTTCCATCAACCGGGAGAGCAACCGCGCGCTGCTGCTGGTGGCTCGCGCGCTAACCGATGCCGAGGCGGGACAGGCGGACAAGGCGAAGAACGAGGCCGATGAGGCGTTGCAGGCGCTGGACACGGCCCGGCATGAGATGGACTCAGCCGAATATGGCAAGTGGAAAAACTGGTATCGCGGAGACTGGCTGACCGGCGTGGCGCGTACGCGCGAGCTGGTGCAAGCCTACGCCGATCATCTGCGCGATCCGATGGCTCCCTTACCCGCGCCCGCCGCGTGGACGGGATGGGAGGCTTACTTCCACATCATGGAGTATGAAGGCGACCGTTCTGTAGACGTACACTGAGGCGCATATTGAGCCACGATGGTGATCGACCCGGTGTTATTTTCCTGTTGTAAAGATGTTCTTCGGCAGCATGGCATGCACGCCGACGTTGCCGTCGACGAGTTGCGTGATGTCGAGATCGACAGCTACGGATGAGAGCATGTAGGCGTCGTCGCGGCTCAGGTGCTTTTCGGTGACGAGGAAGTCGATCATCTCGCGCAGGGCGTGCTCGGTGGCTTCCTTCAGATCGGGGCTGAAACCCATCGTAATGTAATGCGTGGGCGTTTCAGCGCGCGGCCAGAGAAGCGGCTGCTGCTTATGCACGATGAATTTGAAGGTGCCGGTGAGGAAGGTCTCCATTGCAGTGATGTCGACCTCGCCGTTTCCTTGCCCTGCGTGGCCGTCGCCGGCGATGAAGAGCGCGCCTTTGGCGGCTACGGGAATGAATAGCGTTGTACCGGCGACGAGCTCCTTGTTATCCATGTTGCCGGCGTGCGCGAAGGGCGGCGCGGAGTCTACACGCCCCTGGCCGGGCGCGACGCCCATGCTGCCGAAGAAGGGATGCAGCGGGATTTCGATGCCGGGTGCGAAGTGGGCGAGCATCTTTTCGCGATCGAGCGGGATGATGCGCGTTTTGCTGTAGGGATATTCCATGGGCAGGAAGCCACGATGCAGGCCGAAGCTGTTGCAGGCGAAGGGCACGTCGATGTCGATTTTGAGGATTTGCACTTCGAGGACGTCGCCCGGTTCGGCTTCTTCGAGCGCGACGGGGCCCGTGAGGATGTGGCCGCCGGGGCCTTTGTCCTTTTCCGGATAATTTTTATAGACCTCGTCGTTGTAGGCGGGAATGTCTTCGCGTTTGATGCCGCGTGCGACAAGACGATCCGTGGGGCCGCAGGTGGAGAGCGTCTGCAGCTTTACCGTGTCGCCGGAGTGCACAGTGATGGCGGGTTTGGCGTCGGCAGCGTAGTGGCCCCACTCGACTGTGGTGGATGTGGCGAGTACGGTGTGGTCCTGTGCGGGCAAGAAAAGCGCGCTGCAGGCAAGGACGCTGAGAGACACGAAGAGCTGGCGCATGAGGCCTCACGAGAAAAGCGGGATGCATTGATTTAAACCGGTCTGAGGCGATTCCGTCCAGATGGGAGTTTGGGCGGATCATTTGGCAGGTCCACGACAGTTACACATCACAATGTGTGATAATTTACACATTGAGAGGTGTAACGTGCCTACAAACCTGGCTTTGGATGATCGTCTTATCGATGAAGCGCGACGCGTTGGCGGCCATGCGACCAAGAAAGACGCTGTCACAGCGGCTCTTGAGGAGTATGTGGCACGTCGCAAGCAGCTTGCGATTCTCGATCTCTTCGGTACAGTGGATTTCAGCAAGAAGTACGACGCCAGTGAGAGCCGCAGGCGAGATAAGGTGACGGTCGACAAGCGATGAAGGTGCTTGTCGATAGCTGTGTATGGTCATTGGCATTGCGCCGCCGGCAGGGCGTGGAAGGCCTGACCAAGGATGAGCGTAAGCTGGTTGGCGCTTTGACGGACGGAATCCGGGATGGGTTGGTAGTGATGGTTGGACCTGTTCGCCAGGAGGTTCTCTCCGGCATCCGACACGTAGAGCAGTTTGAGCGGCTGCGCGAGCATTTGCAAGCTTTCCGCGATGAACCGATTGAATCGGAGGATTATGTTCATGCGGCGAGGTTGGATCATCTGTGCCGCAAGGAAGGGTTGCAATGTGGGCCGGTGGATATGCTGCTGTGTGCACTTGCCCAGCGGCGCGGATGGAGCGTTCTGACCAATGATGACGGGCTTTTGCGCTGCATGAAGGAGATTGCGCGACAGTCGGAGCAGCCGGGCTAGCGCCAGCGATCGCCGCGCTTCATGAGGAATTCGCGGAATACGTAACCCCAGGGAATAAGCGGAAGGAAGATCACTACAACCGACACGGAAAAAATGTCGGCTGCGACTGCGTCTGTGATCTGATGGGCTCTCCAGAGAGGCAATGCGAAGGCGGTGAGGTAAATGGCCTTCCAGATCAGCTCGAAGAGCAGAAGCGGGATCATCTTGACGGGGTAGCGAAGGCCGAGCACTGCGGTGAGGCCGAGGCCCGCGAGCAGGCTTAATTGAATGCCTCTGGTGGCGGCGAACTCCGGCGTGTGCTGAAGAACCCTGGGCCAGTATGCCGTGCCTATGCCTACGGCGAGAATCAAATAAGTGATGCGCAGCGTGTATAAGCGCCAAAGCGCTACAGTACCGGTTTCACCCTGAGACATGCGCGCCTCCGCGTTGAGATGACTATAAGCTAAGTGGAATTACGCGCGCGGTTTGAAATTCGTTCCTGAAAGTGAAGCGGCTGCTGACGCTGACGACTCAGAGGTCAGCAGCCGTTGTTTGTTATGCATTGAAATTAGCGCTCCCAGAAATGGGGTGGCTCGATGCCGAGCGCGCGGAGGTAGACGTAGCCCTGGCCGCGGTGGTGGATCTCGTTGTCGATGGCGTACTGAATGGTTCTCAGTCCGGAACCTTCCCACATGCCGAAGGCCTTATCCACTTCACTGAAGCGGTGCGGGGGTATTTCAGGGAATTTCTTGTCGAGCTCGGCTGTTTGCTCGTCCCAGAGAGCAAGCAGTTCTTCCTTGGTGGTGGGCTTTCTTGCCTTGTTGAACTCTACCCATTTGCCGGTGGAGACGCCATCGACGATGGGTACGGCCATGCCGATGAACTCCCAGGCTAGCTCTGAGAAGGGCCGCATGCCGCCGACGGAGAACCCGAAGAGCTTGTTTTCTGGAAACGCTTCGATGACCTTGCGGGTGAGTCCCCGGTGTCCCTGCCAGTGTTTGAGGAGTTCCTCTGCCGTGATTACGCTGACTTCCGTTGTCGCTGTTGTCATTTCCGTCTCTCCTTGTGTATTGCCTTCCATAGGCACAACTAGGAGAGTACGCGGTATTCCCGACAGGTTCTGTCGTAAATTGAAGAAAGAATCGAATTGCGGCGAAGGTCTGCGGAAGCTGTCATTTGAGGCGAAGAGCATACCTCAGGGCCTGAAGGCCCAATCTTTTCGCTGGGGCTTGTTGCCGGGGATAAATCCCCGGCCTACCGGGTGCCACGTCGGACCAAATTTTTGGAGTGCCTATGTATGACCCTGTTATGCGCGTGCTTACCGTCCTGGAGATTCTGCAGGCGCGCGACTCTGTGAGTGGCGCGGAGCTGGCCGAGCGCGGGTTACCGGCTGCCGCCGCTGCTGCTGACCAATGAAGAGGCTTTTGCGCTTTCGCTGGGATTGCGCGCGCTGCGGCAGATTGGGCTTTCGGCCTTTGCGCCGGCAACGGAGAGCGCGCTTGAGAAGCTGCGGCGCGTGCTGCCGGATGCGCTGCTCGAAAGCGTGCGCACGGTGGAAGACGTGGTGGCGATTGAGCCGGGACCGTGGGTGGTTTCAACTTCCGTGGAGATCCTGATTCGCGCTGCCACAGCCATTCGTACGAGTAAGAGAATCCGCTTCGGGTATGAGGCTATTGACGGCGCGGCGACACGCAGGCAGATTGAGCCGTATGCGCTGATGCATACGGATGGGCGCTGGTACCTGATTGGCCATTGCCTCACACGGAAGGCGATGCGGACTTTTCGGTTGGATCGCGTGGCGGATCTTGCGGTGGGGACGGTGGGATTTCGCAGGCCGGCTGGTTTTGATGCACGCAAATACCTTGAAGAGCGAATGCCATTCCTTTCTTCGGATTATCAGATTGATGTGTGGATCGATATGCCGATTGAGGTGGCAGCGCGCAGCTTTGGGCCGGTTCGCGTAGCCATGGAAGCGCAGGAGGGTGGCACGCGGCTGCGCTGTGGGCGTGACCGGCTGGAGATGTTTGCGGCGATGCTGCTGAGCATGGGACGACGCGTTGTGGTGCATAGCCCGCCGGAGCTGCGGGATACATTTCGTGAGTTGGCGCGGCGGGCTGTGGCGGCTGCGGATGCTGAAATGGAATAGCCCTTCGGTAGCTATTCGAGCGCTTCCGGCTGGGTGTGTTGCTCAACGGAGACGCGTTGATCAGGAGTGATCTAAGTCAGGGAAGGGTTCATGCGATCCCAGGTCTCAAAATCGAGACCTAGGGCACCCAATTTGTTGGCGGGTCAGAAATGGGCCACCCGCCAGTCCTGCCGCAGCCAGGAAGCGGGAAACGAAACAATAATCTTTTCGCGAGCAACGAATGATCGTTCGTCTTCGGCCCGGGCGCTAAGGCGGGTGGGGTCGTTTATATAATCTGAATCGATGCATCCCACGCTTGAAGACTTTGTCAGTGAGTACCACGCTAAAGGAGTGCCGCCTCCCTACACCTTGCTAGTCGGTAAGGATGATGAGCAAAATGCTTCGATTGCGCGAGAATTCGCTCGAAAGCTTGGCACAGTTGGGCATTCCGTCGACTGTACGACGATCAAGATCCTCGGCGAATTGACGGCGTCGCTCACTAACGACAAGGCGGTCTTTGTCGCCAATGTTCAGACTCTCAAACGTGAATTCGTGGATCGCCTGGTCGAAGCCTTATCGACAGGCGATGTGAAGTTCGTCATTGGCCATGGACCTGCCGCGAGAACCGTCGTGTTGCCGGTTACTCCTGTCGCGTTCATGGCCAGCTGCACGGCGAAACATGACTGTCAGGCGTCTCTACTGAAGCAATTCCGGTGTGTGATTCCGGTCGATCCTTACACGACAGCCGAACTACAGGCTGTGCTGGAGGCCGAAGCAGGGAAGGCTCGAATTTCATTCGAGCCCGGTGCCGCCGAACTGCTTGTTCGCTGCAGCAATGGTCTTTCGAGTCTCCTGCTGAATCGCTTCAAGAAGGTTGTCGCCCTAATCGATCAGAAATCCAACAAGCCTTACCTGACG
>NZ_JBEKYX010000027.1:0-49973 GCF_049510455.1 Occallatibacter sp.
CAGCGGGCGCGGCTGGCCGAGGCGCTGCTGGGTGAGACGAAGCCGCCGGGTGTGGACGAGGTTTTCAGCGCGCTGCAGGAGATTCAGGAGCGGGCGATTGGGGCGCAGTTGCGAGCGATTCGCGCGCAGATTGCGGAAGCGGAGCGGCGCGAGGATCATGCCGAAACAGCGGTGCTGATGCAGGAAAAGATGGAGCTGGACCAGGCGCTGCGGAAGCTGCATCAACAGAAACCGCCGGAAGAGTGACGGCTGAATATAATGCGATCATTGACGCGGACGGCTGGGGGAGAGTTATGCAAATCGAACTCAATGCGGAGCAGCAGCGGATTCTGGAGCGCGCCATGCAGGATGGGTCCACTGTGAGCGAGGTGCTGGATCGGGCGTTTGCGATGATTGAAGCGCAGCTTGAGGGGGATTGGTCCTCGGACTTATCGCCAGAAGAGCTTGAGGCAATCGAAGCACACATCGAGGAAGGGTGCGCGCAGGCTGATCGAGGTGAATTGTATACGCCGGAGGAAGTGAAGCGAATGATGGCGGAGCGAAAAACCCGACGGCAGGTTGCCTGACGGATGAGCCCTGGCTACCGACTAACTCCATTTGCCTTCCAAGACATATTCGAGATTTGGCTCTACATATCGAAGGACAGTCTGGATGCGGCTGATCGCGTAGAAGCAGAGATTTATGATGCCTGCGTGAAGTTATCCCGCAGTCCTTATCTTGGGAAGATCAAAAAGCGCCGAACGGGCAAAGAAGTCCGCTGCTGGACGATTCCCAGATTTCCGAACTACATAGTTATTTACTACCCGGACACAAAGCCCATACAGGTCGTAGCCATTTTGCACGGGCGACGCAATCTGGAGCGGATTCTGCGGGCGCGGACTGGCAAATAGCTTCATATTCCTGCGCCTAAAGCGCCCTTGAATGCGTCTAAATTAAAGGAGCGGGGCGGCCGGAAGCGGGAATCTGGCGCCCACAGTGAAGCTGTCCATCCGGTCAATTGAGTAAATCTTGTGGAAGTCCTGTGGAATATGGGATTTGCGCTGGAAATGCGGGGCCGGATTATGGTAGTCTGTTGATCTCTGTAAGGATGCGCGCCCTTTTGCCCCACACATGAGCTGCGGCTCGCGGGCTATCCAGGCGAAACCTGAAGCGCAGTCATCCTGTTCCGAGCAAATATTTTTTGCCGCTGTTTTTGCGGGCAGCCGCAGGCTCGCCTTTGTGTGCCGTGTATCGGTCACAAGGGGGTAAATGCCTGGGGCGTAGGCGTGCGCAAGTATCGGGCTGCGTATGACGCAAGATCAGCATCGAACGATGAACAGCGAACCTAGGGTTAATTCCAGGTTTGGGTAAGTGCCGTATCCACAAAGGATCCAGGTTCTGCGCGCACTCGATGAACGAAGAGACCTGAGAGAGCAGGGAAGTTTTGGCTATTGACGATAAATACGATGAAGAGATTCACAGCCTGATTGATGCAGGCAAGGAAAAAGGCTATCTGACCTACGGCGACGTGAACGAGATGATGCCGGATGAGATGGCAACCTCCCCGGAGGACATCGACGACCTGATCACAACGATCGGGACGCAGGGGATTGATCTGCTTGACGGGCCGAAGTTCGGCACGGACAAGGACTTTGACCTTGAAGAGGGTGAGGACGTTGAGCTTGACCTGACACCCGGCACACTCGAAAAGACGAACGACCCCGTGCGCATGTACCTGCGCGAGATGGGTACGGTTCCGCTGCTCACGCGTGAAGGCGAAGTGGAGATTGCCAAGCGCATTGAGCGCGGGCAGAACCGCGTGCTGAAGGCGATTTCTCGCTCGCCGATTGTGATTCGCGAGATTGTGGCGCTGGGCGAAGACCTGAAGCGCGGCGTGCGCAACGTGAAAGAAGTGGTCATCTTCGACGAGGAAGAGCTGACCGAAGACGTGGTGCAGTCGCGTGTGAAGTCGACGGTGTCGCGGATCGATGCGATCGTAAGGCACCAGAAGAAGATTGCCGCGTTCGAGGAAAAGGCCGAGGCGCTTGCCAACGTCAAGACCAAGGCGAAGGAGCTGCGCCACACCCGCTGGCTCATAGCGCGGGAGAAGGTCTTGATTTCGCGCATTGTCCGCGAGCTGAAGTACACGCCCATGGAGCGCAAGCGTTTGCTCGACCGCGTGAACAAGACCGTGGATACCATGCGGACGCTGGAGCGGCAGATTCGCTCGCTGGATCAGAAGTATGAAGCCAGCCGCAGCGAAGAGCTCAAGAAGGAGTATCGCCGCCAGCAGAAGAACTGCAAGGTGGACCTCGAAAAGCTTGAAGCGGATTCCGGCATCTTGATTACCGAGCTGAAGCGCACGCAGCGCGAGATGATCCAGGGCGACATGGACGCCGAGCAGGCCAAGCGTGAGCTGATTGAGGCCAACCTGCGACTGGTGGTTTCAATTGCAAAGAAGTACACCAACCGCGGATTGCAGTTCCTCGACCTGATTCAGGAAGGCAACATCGGCCTGATGAAGGCCGTGGACAAGTTCGAGTACCGCCGTGGATACAAGTTCTCGACGTATGCGACCTGGTGGATTCGCCAGGCGATTACGCGCGCGATTGCGGACCAGGCCAGGACGATTCGTATCCCGGTGCACATGATCGAAACGATCAACAAGCTCATCCGCACCAGCCGTCAGCTTGTGCAGGAGCTGGGCCGCGAGCCTTCTTCAGAAGAGATTGCGCGCCGCATGGATATTCCAGTGGCAAAGGTTCGCAAGGTGCTGAAGATTGCGCAGGAGCCGATATCACTGGAAACTCCGATCGGCGAAGAAGAGGATTCGCATCTTGGCGACTTCATTGAAGACCGCCAGGCTGTATCGCCTTCCGAAGCCGTGATCAGCGTGAACCTGAAGGAGTATACGTCTCAGGTTCTGCGCACTCTGACACCGCGCGAAGAGCGCGTGATCAAGATGCGCTTCGGTCTGGAGGACGGCTCCGAGCATACGCTGGAAGAAGTGGGCCAGAGCTTCCAGGTAACGCGCGAGCGCATCCGGCAGATTGAAGCCAAGGCACTCCGCAAGCTGCGCCACCCAAGCCGCAGCCGCAAGCTGAAGGCATTTGTGGAAGGCGTGAAGGAGCTTTAAGAAATTCGAACGAGCACCGTACCAACCGAAGTATTGGTGCAGTTCATTGGGCCGCGGCTAAATGCCGCGGCTTTTTATTTGGTACGCCCAGCATGGTCACATTCTTGCGGGTGTAAGTCCTGCCGCAAGCAAGTCACTGCAAGCGAAGCGAAGCGCAACTGCATGAGGGTGAGGATGCCATGATCGCCCTCCTAGGCTGCGAAACGCCCAACTGTACGACAGTATTAAAAGCCATCTGGAGAAACCTCTCTCCAAACAACCGGAGGAGGCTCAGGAATGGCGAACCATCCGCCCTGCCATGTGCTTTCATCGGCAAAAAAGAAAGTCCTCGGCAAAACTGTAACCTTGTGTACCGTGCCGGCTAAACGATACACATCGGCTTCCAAGGTGTTATTTGGATTCGCATCGAAGGTGAATCGCATGGTTCCACCGGGCGGAATATGTATCTCCGGATGATGAAGCATTACGTCTGAAACCGGGCGAGAAGTGCCATCCCTGCGTAGAAACGCATGGGAAGGTTGCCGCCCCAGGAAATTAACCGTGGTGAGTATCGGCTTGTTGCTCTCGCCTGTGCCTGTCTCAGGAAATTCAACGATAATTTCGCCGTATATCATCTCTTTTTTGCTGGCATTTTGTATCACAATAGCCAGGCGGTTGACCCACCCAGGAGACACACTTACCGGGACGTCCAGCGGGATGGGCTTATTGTCGATCAAGACCTGGACTATCTTGAACGGAGGCTGTCTTCCTGGAATGTGCGTGGAGAAGGTGATGTCTGGCAATGGAGAGGACGAGGCCTGTCCGCAGACCATTTGAGAACTGCTGATAAGAATTCCGGCAAAAGCCAAACAAAGCCATGATTTCAAAGTCTTAGTCATTGATTTCTCCCTTTCTACGCATGGCCGAAACCTGTTTCTTCGTTGCATTGAGTCAATTTCGAGTGACTCAATCGAAGAAAGCGGCGACAGTGTATTTCCAAATGCGGGAGCCCGAAGACGGACCAACTCTCACACAGCTTGCAAAATGCTGTCAAATTCATTAAGTTACGTGCGGCTTTGAAGTGTTTCCAAAGCAAGAATTCTTAACAATCCAATCCTTCCATCGTCCTGCTAGAATTCCCCCTTGGCTGCGGCACATCAGCTCTGCTAAAACGTTTCCGCAGCCTATCTGTGCAATTTTGAGGAGCCCTCCGAATGAAAGCCATCTCGCGCCGCCTGTTCGGCAAAACCGCAGCCGCCACAGCGGCAGCCGCCGCAAGCGGCGTCACCCTGCCTGGTCTCGCTACATCTGGACTTGCTTTTGGCCAGTCGTTTGAGCGCAAGCCCATCAGCCTCAAATTTCCGGAGGGCTTCAAATGGGGCTGCTCCACGGCCAGCTATCAGATTGAAGGCGCGGTGAAGGAAGACGGCCGCGGAGAGACGAACTGGGACATCTTTGCGCACACGCCGGGCAAGACGCATAACGGCGAAACGGGCGATGTAGCGGATGACTCCTACCACCGCTACAAAGAAGACGCACAGTTGCTCAAGGACCTCGGCGTGCAGACCTACCGCATGTCGATTGCCTGGTCGCGCATCTTCCCTGAAGGCAAGGGCACGCCGAACCCCAAGGGTGTGGACTACTACCACCGCGTGGTGGACGATCTGCTGGCCAAGGGAATTACGCCCTATGTGACGCTCTTCCATTGGGACCTGCCCGCTGCGCTGCCGGGTGGATGGCAGAACCGCGACACGTCAAAGGCGTATGGAGACTATGCGGGCTATATGGCGAAGCACCTTGGCGACAAGGTGAAGCACTGGATGACGACGAATGAGCTGACGTGTTTTACGGACCTTGGCTATCGCAATGGGCAGTTTGCGCCGGGGCTGAAGCTGCCCAATGGCGAGGCGAACCAGGTGCGGCACCACGGCATTCTGGCGCATGGCTACGGCGTGCAGGCCATACGCGCAAATGCACCGACCGGGACGCAGGTAGGTCTTGCGGAAAACGCCAACGTGTTTGTGCCGGTGATCGAGACTGAGGAGCACATCGAGGCCGCCAAGAAGGCGACCCGCATCCTGAATGCGCCGTTCCTCACTGCCATCATGGAAGGCAAGTACATTGAGGAGTATCTGAAGCACGAAGGCGCCGACGCTCCGAAGTGGGAGCCGGATGACTTCAAGGCGATTGGATCGAAGCTCGACTTTGTGGGCCACAACGTGTACACGCCGACGTATGTGCGCGCAGCCGGCGGGCCGCTGGGCTTTGCTGTTGAACCGAATCCGAAATCGTATCCGCACATGGCTTCTCCGTGGCTGAACATTGGACCGGAGAGCATTTACTGGGCGGTACGGAATGTATGCGAATTGTGGCATCCGCCGGCGATGTACATCACGGAGAACGGCTGCTCAAGCGATGATGTGCTGACGCCCGATGGCCATGTGGGAGATGTTGACCGCGTGATGTATCTGCGCAACTACGTGACGCAGCTTCACCGCGCCGCTGCCGAAGGCTATCCCATCAAGGGCTACTTCCTGTGGAGTTTGCTCGATAACTTTGAGTGGGCGGATGGATACTCGAAGCGCTTCGGCATTCACTACGTGGACTACACAACGCTGAAGCGGTACCCGAAGCTGAGCGCCGAGTGGTACAAGACGGTGATCGCGAAGAACGCTGTTGTTTAGGGACGAATTACGAAGGACGAGAGACGAACAAGCAGCAACGGCGCGGGCATCTTGCGATGCTCGCGCCGTTTGATTTTTGGTGTCGAGTTACTTCTTCTTGTCGCCGCCGAGCTGCGGCATGTTCGCGCTTGTTGAGAGCGTAAGCAGGCCGGCCTCTGCGTAGGTGAGCAGCTTTGCACGCGTGTCCACGATGTCAAGGTTGCGCATGGTGAGCTGGCCGATGCGGTCGCGTGGTGAGAAGACCGAATTCGTTTTTTCCATCGAAAGCCTCTCCGGCTTGAAGGTCAGATTTGGCGAATCGGTGTTGAGGATAGAGTAGTCGTTGCCGCGCCGCAGCTCCACGGTCACTTCGCCTGTAATGGGCCGCGCCACCCAGCGCTGCGCGCTCTCGCGGAGCATGATGGCCTGGGGATCGAACCAGCGGCCCTGATAAAGCAGCCTACCCAGCTTGCGGCCATTTTCACGGTACTGCTCAATGGTGTCTTCGTTGTGGATGCCGGTGATGAGGCGCTCGTAAGCGATGTAGAGCAGTGCAAGGCCGGGTGCCTCGTAGATGCCGCGCGATTTCGCTTCAATGATGCGGTTCTCGATCTGGTCGCTCATACCGAGGCCGTGGCGTCCGCCAATGTTGTTCGCAATCAGCAACAGCTCGACGGGATCGGCGATCTCCTTGCCGTTAAGCGCGACCGGCTGGCCTTCGATGAAGCGGATGGAGACTTCTTCGGGCTTCACGTCCACATCGCCGCGCCAGCTTGCAACGCCCATGATCGGCTGCACGATGCGGATGCTGCTCGAAAGATGTTCGAGGTCTTTGGCTTCATGCGTCGCGCCGAGAATGTTCGAGTCGGTGGAATAGGCCTTCTCGGAGGACATCTTGTACTCGAAGCCCGACTTCTGCATGAAAGCGGACATTTCGGCGCGGCCGCCGAGCTCATCGATGAAGGCCGCATCGAGCCAGGGCTTGTACACGCGGAGGTTCGGATTGACCAGCAGGCCGTAGCGATAGAAGCGCTCGATGTCATTGCCCTTGAAGGTAGACCCGTCACCCCAGATATCGACAGCATCTTCCTTCATCGCCGTGACGAGCATGGTGCCGGTGACGGCGCGGCCAATAGGCGTGGTGTTGAAGTACGTCACGCCGGCGGTCGAAATATGGAACGCGCCGGATTGCAGGGCAGCGATGCCTTCCTGCACGAGCTGCAGGCGGCAATCGATGAGGCGGGCTTTTTCCGCGCCGTATTCGAGTGCCTTGCGCGGAATGGCGTCGTAATCGGTCTCGTCGGGCTGGCCGAGATTGGCCGTGTAGGCGTAGGGAACTGCGCCCTTCTGCTTCATCCAGTGCAGCGCGGCGGAGGTATCAAGGCCGCCGGAGAAGGCGATGCCGACTTTTTCACCGACAGGGAGATTTTCAAGGATATTCGACACAGCAAAACCTCAAACTTTTAAGGGCTTCGTTCGTAAGAACGCGACTCTTCATTGTAAGGTTTGCGATAGGTTGAGGATGAAATGGCAGTGAAAACGCTCGTGGGGCTTGCGGAATTACAGATTTCATATCGAGCGATGGGTGTTGTTGGGACTCATCTCAAGGTAAAATTGCGGCCATGAACAAGCACGCAAAGCAGTTCGCTTTCTTTTTCGGCATCATTCTGGCAACGAGCTTTACAACCCGCGCCTTTGCGCAATCGGCGGAGGAGCAGGCTGTGCTGACGCCGATTCATGCGATGTTTGACGGCATGTCAAAACGCGATGCCGCGGCGATTAAGGCTCCCACTCTGCCTGGCGGCACAATGGTGCTGATGCGCGACGGCAAACCGGCGCAGATGACCTTTGAAGCCTTTGCGGAGCGCGTTGGTAAACCCGGCAAGACGCAGATCGAGGAACGCATCCACGATCCACTGATCCGCATCGATAGCGATCTCGCCGTGGTGTGGGCGCCATTCGACTTTCTGGTCGATGGGAAGGTGGATCACTGCGGAACGGATCTATTCAATATGGTTCGTGTGGACGGAAAATGGATGATCGCGAGCGTTGCCGATACCGGTACGAAGACCTGCTCCGCGAAATGAGGGCTTTGCGCTTCCGGTAGCGCAGCCCAGGTCGGATCGCTACTTTTCGGTAGCGATCTATAGTCGCGTTCGATGAAAATGCGCTTGCCTATGAAATTTCTAGATTGCGTTTTGAAGGCTGTCTTTGTTCTGACGGCATGCTTCGGTCTGCTGCCGGTTGCGGCGCAGAAGCCGTTGCGCGTTCTGGTTTACACGCGGAACTATACGCCCGATGGCAAGGGCTACGTTCACGACAACATTGCTTCCAGCGTTGAGGCCATCAAGAAGATGGGCGCTGAGAAGGGCTTTGCCGTCGATGCTTCGGATGATCCGGCCGTCTTCACGGATGCGAATCTCAAGCAGTATGCTGCGCTGGTATTTTCGAACAGCAATAATGAGGCTTTTACGACGGATGCGCAGCGGGATGCGTTCAAGCATTTCATGGAGGCGGGTGGAGGGCTTGTGGGGATTCACTCCGCTTCAGGGTCGGAGCGCGACTGGCCTTACTTTCAGTCTGTGCTGGGTGGCAAGTTTGCGGTGCATCCGGTGATGCAGACGTTTACGGTCCAGGTTTGCTGCGGTTCGGGGGCTGCCGCAGAAGTTCTCATGGACGGATGAGTGTTATTTCATCGACCATCTGAATCCTGATATTCATCCTGTGCTGGTGACGGATCGGACGAAGCTGAGTGCGCTGGACAAGATGAAGATTGATCCGGGCGGGTTTCCGAATCCGCTGCCTCTGGCGTGGTGGCATGAGTTTGATGGAGGGCGGGAGTTTTATATCGCGCTGGGGCATAACAAAGAGGATTATGCGAAGCCTATGCTTTACGGGGTGATTGAGGGTGGGATTTTGTGGGCGATGAAGAGGGGAAATTAGAGATCGATGCGGAACGTAAGTTTTTGTTGGGTCTTTTTCTTTGTATTTGCCGTCGCATTGGGCTGCCAGACACCCTCGCCAGACTGGAATGGCTTATGGAAGTTGAATCCTGCCAAGAGTAGTTTTCAAGATCCGATTCTGACAATTTTGATTACGGCGGATGATGAATATCGCTTTGATGAAAGTTCCAGTCACACTCTTCATTGCGATGGACAGGATCGATCAATAGGAAACAACCGCATGCTAACCTGCGTAAAAAGCAGCGCTACAGTCTTAGACATAGCCCTAAAAGAAAATGGGGTAAAGACGAGGGCTACCCGCGATGAGCTTTCTACTGACGGGAAGATTTTTACAACGACTGTAACTGAGTTTCGACCGAATGCGTCCGCATTCACACATCAAATCGTGTTTTCACGATTGTCCGGGGCGAATGGTTTTGCAGGCCAGTGGCGGGATACGAGCTACATTCAGGAGTATGCTGACATGACTTTGAAGCTCGACAATCAGGCTTTACGAATTGATTATCCGAATTCGGGCCGCCACATCGACGCACTGCTCAATGGAGTCGAGGCAGAGACGCGCTGGTCCCAAGCTCCAGAGGGGGCTACCCGTACCGTGTGGCCTGCTGGAGGTCGTGAGTTTGCCGTTGTGATGAAACGCCATGATAAAGATTTCACTCAAGGCTCTATGAAATTGAGCGACGATGGTAAAGTCATTACTTACTCTTTGTGGAATTCAGATAAACCTGATTCCAAAACTACATTCGTTTACGAAAAGAAATAGAGAGGTAATATCTACTAAGCAAGTTGCTTTGAAGAGAAACCGGCCCGCGTGGAGTGATCCATGCGGGCCTTGTTTTATTGCGGGTTTGTTTACGCCGTCGGGGCTTTCAGGATGGCTGAGAGGGCGGCTACGCGCTTGGAGTCTGCTGGATCGGAGACTGAAAGAGCGGTGATGTCGGTGTCAGGCAGGGCCTTTGAGCGGCTGAGCTGATCGACATAAGCCTTCGCCACGACGAGCTTGTTGGGCCAGACGATCTTCTGTTGGTTCTGAACGTTGAGCTCGGCCACCTTAACGGCTTTAGCCGCGTCGATTTCGTTCTGCGTGAGGAATTTTGTCGGTGTCAGCTCAAAGATGTCGAGACCGCGCGCGATCTCCGAGCCATAAATTGCGCCGTTGTACCAGTAGGCAGACCAGTAGCCGCCGAGGACAAGCATCTTGGGGTCGATGGGGCCGCGGTCAAAGTAGGCGATCTCGTAGGGCTTTGCCGGATCGGTGAAATCCATGACAGAGACGCCGCCCTGATACCAGGCCTGCACTTCAATGTCGCGGCCCGGAATTGGAATTAAGGATCCGTTGTGCGCGACGCAGTTTTCCGTGTCGCCCTGCGCGGCAGGCAGCTTGTAGTAGGACTGCAGGCTGAGCTTGTCGTCCTTGAGATTGAAGATGGCGTCCGCGCCCCACTTGTTGGGATCGGTGGGACGGCAGCGAGCGCCGAGACCACCACCCCACTCGTCGGTGAAGACGACCTTGGAGCCGTCATTCGAGAACGAAGCCGAGTGCCAGTAGGAGTAGTTGGGATCGTTGACGGCGTCCACGCGCTTGGGGTTCACGGGGTCTTTGATGTCGAGCAGGATGCCGTTGCCGGAGCATGCGCCGGCGGCGAGGCCGATGGCGGAGTAAACCGTAATGTCGTGGCACTGGTTGGTGTCTTCCGGCTTGGCCTTGGCATCGCCGTGCTCTGCGCCGCCGTTGTTGAGGCCGTTAAGAGCGCCGGTGCGGGGATCGATAAAGACGCGCGGGCTGGAAACGACCTTGGCCTGCTCAGGGTGCGCGACCGGAACCTTGATGACTTCAATGCGGAAGAGCGCGGTATTGGGGTCCTTGTCGGGAGCTGCATCGACGCAGCCGGTGAGCTCTTCTGTAGGGCGCACGAAGGAGGTTCCCGAAACGTAAATGTAGACGTTGTCCTTGTCGTTGGGATCGACGACGAGGGTATGCGTGTGGGAGCCGCGGCAGGTCTGCACGGCGGCTACCTGCTTGGGATTCTTGATGTCGGAAATATCGAAGATGCGGACGCCGCGAAAGCGCGCGGGATCGGCAGGCGGCGTGCGGCTGGGACGCTCGCCCGGCTTGGGCGCCGGCGGAGGCGCGAAGCCCTGCTCGCCGCAATCGAGGCGGCCATTCGGCATTTCAACCGACATGAAGAGCAGCTTGCCGTAGACGGAGACATCGCCCTGGCCGCCGGGGCAGACGAGTGAGGTGAGCAGCGAGGTCTTGGCAGGGTTGGAAATGTCCCAGATGTTGATGCCGTAAAAATTGCCCTGGAAGAGATGTCCGCCCTCAAAGGCAAAGTCCGAGTTGGCAAAGGCAAGCTGTGCGATGACCATCTGCATGGCGGGCGGCATCTTCATGCCTGGGGCCATGCCGAGCTGCGTGAGGGTCTTTTGCACCTTGGGATCGTCCGGCGTGGAAGCGGTGATCTGGAAGGCATCGGGCTTCTTGAGAAAGGCCACATGCTTCATCCCGGATGCGGCCTCGCCGGCGTCATAGAGGCCGGGCTTGAGGGTGTAGCGGGGATCGCTGGTATCGGAGCCGGTCATGCCGGCGGGCAGCGGTGGCGCGGGTGCGGGCGCGAACGGGTTTTGCATCTGCTGCGCTGAGGGCGGCGGAGTTGCGGGCGCTGGAGCTGGTGTGGGTGCTGCGGCCTGCGCCACGAGCGAGTGAGCGGATGCGGCGAGAACCGCCAGCGCCGCGGAGTAGAGAGCGGCCTTGCAAAGGGTGTTCACTGTTTGACCTCCGAAAGTTTTTGGGGCGAAAGTTTTTCAAGCATTTTTTGCATGATGGCGATCTCTGCCCGCTGCGTGTTGTCCGCATCCGTGGCAAAGTTGAAAATATCGGCGTCCTGGCCTGCCGCCGCTGTGTTAAAGAGATCCTTGACCATGATGAGCGCGCCGTTGTGGTGCTGAATCATGCCGGTGAGAAAGAGGCGGTCGAATTGCGCGCCGCGTGCGGCGCGGAGTGCTTCCATCTGCGCGGGCGTAAGCATGCCGGGCATGGGCTTCATCGGGTTGCCATCCATATCCATCTCCGGCATTCCGGGCATAGCCATCGATATAGGCTGGCCGCGCGCGGCAAGCCAGCGCTGCATGAAGCGAATCTCATCCGACTGCGAGCTGGAGATCTTTGCGCCGAGTGAGGCAAGCGCCGCATTCGAGGTATGCGACGCAATGAGGCCGGTCATCTCAACGGCCTGCGAGTGGTGCATGATCATGCCCTGCATGAACTCGACATCTGCGTGCGAGGCTGGAGGCAGTGAGGGGCGCGTGTCGGCGGGCAGGGTCTTTGAAGGCTGGCCCGGAGCGCCGGGTTCGACGATTACGGGTGAGGAAGACTGCGCACGCGCTACTGCGGTTGCCAGAGTAAGGACAGCCAGAGCGAAGACGGGTTTACATGGTGCTTGAGGCATTCGGATGCGCATTTAACACTATCATGTGCGGGATAGCGTGTGACCGTAGCTATTGATACGCTTGCGGCTACTGAGCCGTTCCGTGCCTCTCGCCGAAGTTGCGGAGCTTGGCCAGCGTGGCTGCGGCCTGGCCGGAGTCAATGGCTTCCGCGCCGAGGGCTACGCCTTCCTTGAGGTCGCCGGCAAGGCCCGCGGCAACGAGCGCGGCGGCGGCGTTGAGCAGGACAATATCGCGGCGCGCGCCCGGAAGGCCGGTGATCACGTCATAGAGCAGCGATGCGTTGGTGTCCACGTCGCCGCCGGTGAACTCTTCGAGTTTTGCGAGCGGAAGGCCGGCCATTTCAGGCGTGATGCGGGCGGCCTTCATCGTGAGTGTCTTGCTGGGCTCTTCTTCAAATATCCGGGCGACTACAGATTCGCCGGTGGTGGTCAACTCGTCGATGCCATCGGAACCGTGAACGACGAAGGCATGGCGTGCGCCGAGCGCGACAAGAGTACGGCCCATAAGCAGCACGCGGCTGGGAGCGAGAACTCCGATCACCTGATTACGCGCGCCTGCTGGGTTGCTGATTGGGCCGGCAAGATTAAAGATCGTGCGGAAGCCCAATGCGCGGCGCAGCTCACGTACGGCCTGCATAGCCGGATGGTAGTGCGGCGCAAAGAGAAAGACAAAGCCGGTCTCGCGCAGGCACTCGGCGGCCAGATCCGGACCGAGCGTGATGGGGATGCCAAGAGCTTCCAGCACATCCGCCGAACCGCAGCGCGAGGTGACGGCGCGGTTGCCGTGCTTGGCGACTTTGGCTCCGGCGGCCGCGGCGACGAGCGCTGCGCCGGAAGAGATATTGAAGGTGAGCGGACCGCCGCCGCCTGTGCCGCAGGTGTCTACCAGCTCTTCGCGTTCGGCATCGGTGAGCGGAACGGGAACGGAATTGGCGCGCATGACTTCGACAAATCCCGCCAGCTCCGGGGCCAGCTCCCCACGCGTAGCCAGCACGGCCAGAAATGCGGCGGTTTCAACATCCGGAACCGTGCCGGCGAGAATTTCCCGCAGCACATCCGCGGACTGCTCGCGTGTGAGGGACTCGCCGTCCTCGGCCAGCGGCTTCAACAGGTCTTTAACAATGCCCATATCTCTCAATATGGTAACTGGAGCCCCCGCATGCGCCTCATCGCCCCGGTGCGGATTGCCGCTCGTTGGTAGCGGGCGATAGTATGAGCTTGCCGCTAACACTCCAATCTCAGCGGCAGTGGCGGTTCCCAGAGACATGAAGATTCACGAGTATCAGGCGAAGGAAATTCTCGCGAAATATGGCGTGCCCGTGCCCAGGGGCGAAGTAGCGAATACGCCGGAAGAGGCTTCTGCCGTGGCGCGGAAGCTGTTTGCCGAGGGCGCAAGCGGCGTGGTTGTAAAGGCGCAGATTCACGCCGGAGGCCGCGGTAAAGGCGGCGGCGTGAAGGTGGCCAGAACCCGCGAAGATGCCGAAGAGCACGTCAAGAACATTCTTGGCATGCAGCTCATCACGCACCAGACCGGTCCGCAGGGGCAGAAGGTGCAGCGCCTGCTGGTTGAAGAGACGGCGGCAATTGACCGCGAACTCTATCTTGGTATTGTGCTGGACCGCGCGGCAGGCAAGCTGACGTTTATGGCCTCGCAGGCCGGCGGCATGGAGATTGAAGAGGTCGCCGCGAAGGACCCGACCGCGATCTATAAGGAAGCGATCGACCCGGCGGTGGGCTTTGGCGCGTGGCAGGCGCGGAAGCTGGCCTTTGCGCTGGGATTGAAGCCGACTCAAATTAACCAGGCTGTGGTGTTCTTCCAATCGCTCTATAAGGCGTTTATCGAGACGGATTCGTCGTTGCTCGAGATCAATCCTTTTATTACGACGAAGGACGACAAGCTGTTTGCGCTCGACGCGAAGATGAACTTCGACGACAACGCGCTCTTCCGTCATCCGGAGATCAAGGCGCTGCGCGATGTGGCCGAGGAAGATCCGCTGGAAGTGGAAGCAAGCAAGTACGCGCTGAATTACATCAAGCTCGATGGCTCCATTGCCTGCATGGTGAACGGCGCGGGCCTGGCGATGGCCACGATGGACATCATTCAGTACGCGGGCGGCTCACCTGCAAACTTCCTTGACGTAGGCGGCGGCGCAACGCAGGAACAGATCGAGCACGCCTTTGAGATTCTTCTCTCTGACGCGAATGTGAAGGCCATCTTCATCAACATCTTCGGCGGCATTTTGCGCGTGGACCGGCTGGCGACGGGCGTCGTAGCTGCTGCGAAGAATCTGAACGTGAAGGTGCCGATTGTGCTCCGGCTTGAAGGAACCAATGTGGAAGAAGGCCGCAAGATTCTTCAAGAGTCGGGATTGAATTTCCAGGTGGGCGCAACGATGAAGGATGCTGCGGATCTCGTCGTAAAGGCAGCAGCCGGCCATTAATCCCCCACTGTATTTGCTTTGTAACAGGGCACGACTTTAGTCGTGCCGATATAGCCGAAAAATGAAATCGGGCTTTAGCCCCTGAATCCTACGGCTGATAGCTAGGAGCTAAGAATGGCAGTTCTGGTAGATAACAACACTCGTCTCATCGTGCAGGGAATTACCGGCAAAGAAGGAACGTTCCACGCAAAGGGTTGTGCGGAATATGGAACGAAAGTCGTCGGCGGTGTAACTCCCGGTAAGGGCGGTTCCATTCATGAAGGTTGGCCGGTCTTCAATACTGTTGCAGATGCTGTGAAAGACACCGGCGCGAATGCGACGATGATCTTTGTGCCGCCACCGTTTGCGGCTGACGCGATTCTTGAGGCTGAGGACGCGGGCATTCCGCTGATCGTCTGCATCACGGAAGGCATTCCAACGCTGGACATGGTGAAGGTCTGGGCCAAGATCAAGCACTCCAAGTCGCGGCTGATTGGGCCCAACTGCCCAGGCGTGATCTCGCCGGGCATGGCGAAGATCGGCATCATGCCGGGACGTATTCACAAGCAGGGTTCGGTGGGCATTGTGTCGAAGTCGGGCACGCTGACCTACGAAGCCGTGCATCAGCTCACGCAGCGCGGCATCGGGCAGTCCACGGCCATCGGCATCGGCGGTGACCCGATCATCGGCACCACGCATATTGATGCGTTGAAGCTATTGAATGACGATCCCGATACAGAAGCCATCATCATGATCGGCGAAATCGGCGGATCGGCTGAGATCGATGCCGCCGCATGGGTCAAGGCCAACGTAAAGAAGCCTGTTGTGGGCTTCATCGCCGGACAGACCGCGCCTCCGGGCCGCCGCATGGGCCACGCTGGAGCCATCATCTCCGGCGGCGAAGGCACCGCGGCCAGCAAGATGGAAGCGATGCGCGAGGCCGGCATTCACGTGGTTGTTTCACCCGCGGAGATGGGCGAGACTCTGGCAAAGGCGATTGGGAAGTAGGTAGCTTTTAGCTCCTAGCTGTTAGCTTTTAGCTAAAAACGAAGGCCCACCGATGAGGTGGGCCTTTGTGCTTCTATCGAATTCGAGAAAGAACTTTGGATTGGCGTGGCTAAAGTCGCTATTACCCATCCAAGCCTGCATAGACATTTCTAAGTTCTTCGTATTGCGGCAGAGCGTTCGGCTTCCATTAGGTTTGCCAAAATGTCGTTGATGCGGGTGAGATGGCCTGCGCCTTTGGACTTGAGCCATTCGAGCACTTGCGGATCGAGACGGACGCTCACGGGAACCTTGCGCGGGATGTCGCGGAAGCGGACCATACGGGCAAGCTGCTCGTCGGTGAGCGGTGGTATGTCGGAGTAGTCGATGCCTGAGTCGTCGCCAGCGGCCTGTCTGGCGGCAATGCGCTTGACGGCTTCTATCTCAGATTTCGTCCACTTCCTGCGTTGCATATCTTCCAATGTCACGCTTTTGAGCTGCACGGGCGCTGATGATACGGATAACCTCTTCGCCATATAAGTCCTTTCTGTAAACATGCACAACAAGAAGAATCGCGCTTTGCGATAGCAGTTGATGGCTTATGCGTCCAATGGCATGCCAGCGTTGCTCACCTGTTTCATCGACCCGGTCGAGCACGATTAAACGATCCGGATCGGCAAAGACCAAGGACGCGAGTTCGAATGAAACTCCATGTTTGCGTTGGTTGAGGCGGTTCTTCCGTTCATCCCAATCAATGCGCATGTGTATATACACACTGTATCACGGACTTTAGTTGCGGGTAATTTTATGAGGCCAGTCGATTCATGTAGACCGCTCAGCGCGGGTGCCCCCGGTCTCCTGGTTTTGGAGACCGGGGATACCACAAATGCCGGGTGCCCCATCCATCGAGCGCACTCTGCTCGATGGGTGGGACAGCACTCCCGCTCGTTCTTCCATCGACCAGCAGAAAACCGCTCCCAGCAATTAGTTACTTTAGTCCAGTGCCCTTTCGTGCGGAACTTCTCCCAGATAGTTTGCATAGAATTAACCCCATTTGTGAAACACTCATAATCAGCAGAGAAAAGACACGGCTCGAATCCACTATGGATTAGAGCCGTCTTCATTTCGGGAGGGGATCCCCATCCCTCGCCATCGGAATCTGAAAATCTGTATCGCACAGTTCGCTGCACAGTTCCGAAATAAAGATCGCATGAAGATTTCGATAAGGAGTGTGTTCCCGTTCGCAACCCGCTCAAATCAAGCAGCTTGGGAAATAAGGCTGCACAGGATAGCTCAGCAGGAAAAGCAAATTACGCTTGTAACCCGTTCTTCACCGTCGGCATCCAATCGGGCGTACACTGAGATGGAACGCGCCGGGCGCGGGGCTTTTTCAAAAGATTTGGCCTAAAATTCGCTCTTTTTTGCTGCGCCGGTAGCTCCCTTGGAGGAATTCATGCCACAGAATCTATTGGAACAGTTGCGGAAGTACACCGTGGTGGTTGCCGATACCGGCGATATTGAAGCGATGGAGCAGTTCAAGCCGACGGACGCGACGACGAATCCTTCGCTGATTACCGCTGCCGCGCAGATGCCGCAGTATCAGTCCATTGTGGACGAGGTTTTGAAGCAGGCGCGCAATGATAAGGGCGAGTCAGCGAGCGACACGGACGTTGCCAACCTCGCGTTCCAGCGACTGGCCGTGGCCTTTGGCAAGAAGATTCTGGCCATTGTGCCCGGACGCGTTTCCACCGAGGTTGACGCGCGGCTCTCGTATGACACTGCGAAGACGATTGAGCAGGCGCACGCGATTATCAAGCAGTATGACGAGGCCGGCGTTGGCCGCGGTCATGTGCTGATCAAGATTGCCTCCACATGGGAAGGCATTCGCGCGGCTGAGGTGCTGGAGAAGGAAGGCATTCATTGCAACCTGACGCTGCTCTTCGGCATTCACCAGGCTGTGGCCTGTGCTGAGGCGGGTGTGACGCTGGTTTCGCCGTTCGTCGGCCGCATTCTGGACTGGTACAAGAAAGACACCGGCAAGGACTACCAAGGCGCGGATGATCCGGGCGTGCAGTCTGTGACGAAGATTTACGACTACTTCAAGAAGTTTGGCTACAAAACGCAGGTGATGGGCGCGAGCTTCCGCAACATAGGCGAAATTACGGAGCTGGCCGGCAGCGATCTGCTGACCATTTCGCCGAAGCTGCTGGAAGAACTCGAAAAGACGGAAGCTGACCTGCCGCGCAAGCTCGATCCGGAAGCAGCCAAGAAGCTGGATATCGAGAAAATTCCCATGAACAAGGAGACCTTCGACAAGATGCATGCCGAGGACCGCATGGCCCACGACAAGCTGAAGGAAGGCATTGAGGGCTTCTCCGCCGCGCTGGTGAACCTGGAGAAGCTGCTGGCAGACCGGCTTGCGAAGCTGGAGCAGCGGCAGCCTGCGACGGTGTAGGATTGCGCAAAACCGCATAACAGAAAGGGCAGCCGTTTTCGGCTGCCCTTTTCTTTGTTCGAAAACTGTTTCGGAAACGGAATCCTTGCGCAAAGCACTTATCAATACGGTTCCTGTTGTCAGGAAACTTTCGGATCTTCTCTTGACCATGACAACTTTTCCGATATGATCCGTGTCAAATCTCGGTAAACGTGGCGTGAATCTGGCGCCGCGCTGGAAAGTGGCTGGAAGCCCCGGCTGCTCCCGGTAGTCTTTCAGACCGGCGCCTTCGCACCTTTCCATAGGAGGCGTCATGCGGTCTGAATCAAACCCAGCGTCGCGGTCCAACTCTCGGCAAAACCCTCATCCCCTCACAGCGTTCTTTGAACAAGCTGTCCGCAACAGCTATGAGGGACGGCTTGGCCTGCATGATCCTGAAGTGACGGAATACGTTGCGCGGCTGTTGTGCGATTTCTCGAGCTCCGACAAGCTGTATGAACTGCGCGATACGTTCGGCCGGCCTGTGGCTGAGTTGGAGCAGATGATGGCTGCGGCCGATCCGGTGCATGGCTCCGCGTCCAGCTTCGACACCGAGCGGCGTGTTCGCAAACACATTGGCGATTACGCGCTCTTTGTGGCGGGCATGTATCCGGAGTCTTCGCGGCAGCATAGGCGCTATCGCGCCAGCTTTCCGGACCTGGTGCATGCGGGCAAGGAGAGCTACTACATTGTGAGCCAGTTCAACCTCTTCGAGTATGAAAAGGAAGCGGCACTCTTTGGGCGGCTTTCAGACTGGTTTGAGCGCTGCATCCTGGGCCTGACGCTGGTGCGGGAGGAGCTGGGGAATCGGCGAAAAATGCTTCCGCCGCCGGCGGTGCAATAAAACAGGGAGCAGGGAATAGGCAACAGGGATTAGAAAGCGAAACTCCAGCTCCGCTGATGAATTACTGTTCCCTTCTAGAGCATTTCTCCTCTTGCTGTAGAGCGACCCAGCCTGGCCGCAAAAACAAATACGCTACGAGGGTGTGGGCTGCCCGAACTTTATACCTTCGGGAGAGATGCTCGAATGTTGCGGCCTGGGACGGCAGCTTCTGAGGATTTGCTGGAACAACTTTCGCTTTTTGTTTCCCCGGCTACGCTGTTTTTTGAAGGGTGTGAAATTATGCCGCTATGTGATTGTTTTTGTGTAATTTACCGTTGATTTACGGTGTTTACTAATTGATTATCATGAGTGGTTACTTTTGAGGGGACACCCTCGAAAAAAAAATTTCTGGGCTGCCTTGAAAGAGCTACGGCCCGAATCCTTTTTGGGGTTCGGGCCGTGGCTTTTTCTTCTGCTGATTCTGAGTAAAGCATAAATGGGGTTAATTGCATGCAAAGTTTCTGGAGGAGGTGGGGTTACGAAAGGGTGGTGGACTTTGGTAATGGGGAAAGAAAGGGACAAGGGACAAGAGCAGTTCTCCTCTTGCTGTGGAGCGATCCCTGCCTGGCCGCTAAAACGAATACGCGGCCAGGCTGGGGCGTCCGAACTTTATATCTTCGGGAGAGATGCTTTAGTCCGCGCTTCAGGCAAACGGTCTTGATTCATTTTGATCTCCGCGCCCCATCCTTGTGGTGTTTTTGCCGCCAGGGTGGGATATTTACAGCCTTTTATAACTTTTGCTCTTTATCTACACTCCCCGTTCCCTTGTCCCTATTCCCTGTCTTTTCACGCTACGGACATCACCAGCTTGCCAAAATGGCTGCCATTCTCCATCCGCGCCAGCACCTCGCGCGCATGCGTCCACGGAAAATCCTCGCCCACGGGCCGCAGATTGCCCAGTGAAACAGCTTTATTCATCTCCACAAAATCCTGCCGCGAGCCCACATAAATCCCACGCAGCCGTACCTGCTTATGCAGAATCAACGGAACCGGCAGCGCTTCCGGCGGCGTCGGCCCAGCCCCGGACCCAGCAGTTAGCACGCCCACCTGCGCAATCGTGCCGCCCATCTTCACCGCCTTCAGGGATCGCGCCAGCGTTCCCACCCCGCCAACTTCGACAATCAGATCCACGCCCTCGCCGTCCGTCTCATCCAGCGCCCAACGGGCCCAATCCGGCGTCGTCTTGTAGTTCAATCCGGCATCGAGGCCCAACTCCTGCGCCCGCTCCAGCTTTTCGTCGCTGCTGGAGACACCCAGCACCCGCGCTCCCCTCAGCCGCGCAAGCTGCAGCGTGAAGAGCGACACCCCGCCCGTCCCCTGGATCAGCACCGTCGCGCCCGGCTTCAGGTCCGCCGCGGCCAGCGCATTCCACGCCGTCACCGCCGCGCACGGCAGCGTCGCCGCCTCCTGGTAGCTCAGATGATTGGGGATCTCCACCAGGCCTTTTTCGTTCAGCACGACATACTCGGCCAGCATGCCGTCCGTGTCGCCGCCCAGCGCGCCCTTGGTCTTCTCCGGCGTCGGCGGCCCATCAATCCAGTTCTGCATAAAGATGCCCGCCACGCGGTCGCCAGCCTTCCACGGCGATGCACCGTTGCCTGTGGCAATCACCTCGCCCGCGCCATCCGAGCAGGGAATCCGCGGCAGCTTGAGCTTGGGGTTATAAGTCCCCTTCACCATCATCAAGTCGCGATAATTGAAGGAGATGGCATGAATCTTCACCAGCACCTCTCCGGGCCCCGGCTCCGGCGTTGTGCGCTCCGTAAATTCCAGCTTGTCTACTCCAAAAGAACCGATCTGCCAGACCCGCATGAATGCTCCTTATGACCTTTGCGTATGAATAACCCATAAAGACCGCTGATTTTCGGCTAAAAACTAATTTAAAGAATCGAAACCAGCTGAAGTCCCCGTAGAATGGAAGATATGGCCCGTGGTTGGGAAAGTAAATCCGTGGAGGAGCAAATGGCAACTGTGCAGCAGACGGTACCGATAGCGCCGGCAGGTTTCAATGCTGGGGAAGCTCGCCGCGTAGCGGAAGTCGAGCGCACCCATCGCGCCCGGCAGAAACAGGCACTGAATCTGCAGAAAGAAAACATTCTTTCGCAGCGAACCTCAAGCCCGGCCCGCCGCCAGGCCCTTGAAGCGGCACTGGCGCAGATTGAGGCCGAAATAGCTAAACTCGATTGACCCTGACCCGCGAAAGCGGGTTTTTTATTAGGCGCTTCCACCGCTGAAGGCGCTCCACCGTCGCGGCGTATCTGTTTATGCAGCCAGGGCGGGAAACTCTAAACCGTCAACTATCCCTGTGAAGCATGTACGGGTTCGCCTGCTGCACCGGCGTCAGCACCACGTCCGCAATATTCACATGCGCGGGTCGCGTCGCCGCCCACAGAATCACGTCCGCAATATCCTCCGCCGTCAGCGCCTTCACGCCTTTGTAGACATTTCCCGCGCGATCCTCATCTCCGTGGAACCGCACCAGGCTGAAGTCCGTCTGCACCATCCCAGGGTCCACGCTCGTCACGCGGATCGGCGTTCCCAACACATCCTGCCGCAGCCCGTCATTGATGGCCTTCTCCGCAGCCTTCGTTGCGCAGTACACCGCGCCGTTCGGATACGTAATATGACCGGCAATCGAGCCGAGATTGATCACATGCCCGCTCCTGCGCTCCACCATTCCCGGAACCACCGCTCGCGTCACATACAGCAGCCCCTTCACATTGGTGTCAATCATCTCGTCCCAGTCGGAAACCTTGCCTTCGTAGACCTTCTCCAGCCCACGGCTCAGCCCCGCGTTGTTCACGAGGACTTCAATCTCCCGCCAACCTGCCGGCAGAGCCGCAATCGCTCGCGCAACCATCTTGCTGTCGCGTACATCCAGCGAAAGCATCAGCACATCCTGCGCGCCACGCTCCCGCGCCTCTTCTGCCACAAATGCCAGCTTTTCCACCCGTCGCGCCGCGAGCAGCAACTTCGCGCCCTCGGCAGCAAACGCCAGCGCCGTCGCCGCGCCAATCCCCGCGCTCGCTCCCGTGACAAAAACAATCTTCCCTTGTAATTTCATGCCTTCATCCTAACCAATCGAAATCGGGTGCCCCACCCCCGCGGCGCATTTGTTTTCGCCGCGAGGGTGGGACACTTATGCTCTGGTTTTCTTGAGCTACAATCCCGTTCCTTCTGACCCCTGATCTCTGCCCCCTGATCTCTGTCTTGCCATTCTGTACTGCCCCACAGCCCAATCCTCACCTCGAAGCCCATCCGCAATCGCCTGATCGAAGATGTGCATCATTTCCTCCGCCAAACTCAGCGTCACGCCGCTCGTCTTCGCAGCCGCGCGAAGCATCCCAAGATCCTTCTTACCCAACCCAATCGTCGCCCCCACATGCTCCGGCGGATGCAGCATGACATTGGCATACGCCGCATAGAACGGCGACTGAAACAGTGCGCTGTTCACCGCCCCAAAGAAGACCGCAGGTTCAATCCCTTGCGATTCCGCAAAAACAAATCCCTCCGAGAGCGAGTGAATCATCGCGGAAATGAGAAAATTTCCGCCCAGCTTTACCGCATGAGCCTGCTTCGGCTCCGTGCCCACTACGGTATATCCGCGTGAAATCGCTCCCAGCACCGGCTTCGCGCGCTCCACAGCATCCTCAGCTCCCGCCAGCACCAACCACAGCTTGCCCGCCTCGGCCACATTCGGCCTGCCAAACACTGGAGCTGCCACAAACGCAATCCCACGCTTCTTATGCTCCTCCGTCAATCTCTCGGAAAGCCCCACACTGATCGTGCTGCACGCAATATGAAGCGAGCCCGGCTCCAGCGCATCCAGCAATCCGTTTGCGCCAAAGAGCACTTCTTCATTGGCCTCATCGTCAAACAGCATCGTGATTACCGCATCCGCCCCAAGCTCAGCCTCGGCAGGCGTGGCCGCGGCAATCGCACCTTCGCGCAGCAGCGGCTTTGTTCGGCCTTCAGTGCGGTTCCACACCGCCAGCTCATGCCCGGCAGCGATCAACCGCAAAGCCATCGGCGTGCCCATCGCACCCAGGCCCAGAAATCCAATCTTCATCGCGAAATATCCTTTCAGTTTTGCCGCTGCAATGTACCGTCTCAGATCCTTCTGAATGGATGCAGGATCATCGCAGCACGAACCGCAAACCTGCATCTTTACCGTGCAATCTCCTATGCAGTTGAAGTGTGATACCACTTGAATATGAGCCTTCTCAGCGTCCTCATCCTTGCCATCCTTCAGGGTCTCGCCGAACTGCTTCCCGTCTCAAGCTCTGCTCACGTGGTCGTCGCTGAAAAGCTGATGGGCCTCGATCCGTCCTCGCCGCAAATGACGCTGCTCCTTGTGATGCTGCACACCGGAACCATGTTTGCCGTCATCGTTTACTTCTGGAAGACGTGGAAGAAGGTCTATTTTTCCAGCACCACTTCGTTCATACGCATAACAACATATCTCGCCTGCGCCTTGGCTCTCACGAGTATTGTTGGTATCGTCCTCAAAGGTATTGTTGAGAAAACGCTCTTTCGTGGCGCGCAAAAAACCGAGATCGAGCAGCTCTTCAGTCATCTGGAACTCATCGCGCCGGCGCTTGCCGCCGCCGGCATCCTTATCCTCATCGCCGGCCTCATGGAGCGCCGCATCAAAAAGACCGGTTACACGCGAATCCTTGCCGATGAGGAAAGCACCTTAACCCTCATGCAGGCATTATGGATGGGATTGGTGCAGGGAATAGCTCTGCCCTTTCGCGGCTTCTCCCGCTCGGGTTCAACAATCTCCGCCGGCATGTTGGCCGGATCAGCCAAAGAGCCGGCAGAGCGTTTCAGCTTTGCAATGGCCGTCCTTATTACGCCAGCCGTAATCGCCGCGGAGCTGGTTCGCCTGCTCAAAGCCATGCATGCATCCGCAGGCTCAGGCGCGCCCATCGATCTCCACGCATCGCTGCTCACCGGCGCGCTCGGCGCAGTTTTTTCCTTCATCGCAGGCCTGCTTGCGCTCAAGTGGCTGAGCGGCTGGCTGGAATCCGGCCGCTGGTATTTATTCGGGATTTATTGCCTGATCGCATCGGCAGCGGTCTTCTACCTGCACACACGCGGCTTCTGAAGCTGGTGTGCGCAGAATCTCCGCTACTGCTGCATAGCCACAAGCTGGTGCGCAATCGCAAACAGCGCCAGCTCGAGCCGCGTCGAAACGCCTGTCTTGTCGAAGATATTGGAGAGATGCCGCTTGACTGTCTCTTCGCTCAGCCCGAAGCTGCGCGCAATGTCGCGGTTGGTGCAGCCTTCCACAATGGCGCCCACCACTTCCAGCTCTCGCGGCGTCAGCCCGTATGTCTTGCGCGGCTGCACCTCAGCCTTCTGCATCAGTTCATGCAGCGCCGTCACCAGGTTCGCCACGCGCTTGCCGCCAATCCAGTAATCCCCGCTCACCACCGTGCGGATGGAGGTGTGCAGATCCTGCACCAGCGAATCTTTCAGCACAATCCCGCGCGCCCCAATATGCAGCGCCTCAATGATCTGCTGTGTCGTAATCGTGGAAGTGAGCAGGAGAATCTTCACCGTCGGCGATCCGCTCATGATCGCCCGCATCGCCTCAAGGCCCGGGAGCCTGGGCATCAGCAGATCCAGCAGAAGAATATCGGGCTGCAGCTCAAGCGTCTGCGTGATCGCTTCGTCGCCGTCTCCGGCTTCGCCCGCCACGTCGAATCCGCTCGCGTCCGCAAGCATATTGCGCACGCCAATACGAACGACGGGATGATCGTCTGCAATAACGATTCGAATCGTTCGTTCCACCGAGGCCTACCCCTCCAACAACAAACTTCGACTCGATGGCAATCGCAGGTACTGCAAAGCCTGACATTGCCGTAATGCCCGTGACATCACACTTCTTTTTTACTGCGGAGAAAACTCCCTTCCTAGCATATCTTTAAGAGCCTCGATTGCGCTACTTAGCTGTGCGACGATTGCGCTGCTGTTATCCAATTTGTCACTCTCGGCTTCGAGCATTGCGCCCAGCCGGGCCGCATCCACGGCGCCTACCATGCCGCATCCGCCCTTGATGGCGTGCCCAATATGACGCACCATCATCTTGTCTCCCCGCTCAATCGCGGCTTTGAGCGTAGGCAGTCTCCGGCTCAGGTCGTCCACGACAGTACTATAGATCTGGCGTACACCGGCCTCCGGCATCAGCGCCCGTAGCGCTTCCAGCTTGTTTTTATCCAGAGTGGCCTCCAGGTTGGACGCATTGGAGGATGTTTCTCTTTTTGAATCAGTTACTTGCGTCGCAGAGGCTTCCTGTCTCTCGCGCTTTGCCGGCTCGCGTTCGCTCTTTTCAAGCCATTGCTTCAGCTCTTTGGTTCCAAAGGGTTTGCCAAGAAACCCATCCGCACCCAGCACGTCATCGATGTGCGGCTCGCTCGCGCTCATGGCCAGAAGCACGGTGCCCGATTCCGGACGCACCCGCTCACGGAACTGCGAAATCAGGCTCGCGCCTCTCAGGCCCGGCATTCTGACATCCATCAGAATCACCCTCGGCCTATAATTTTCGGCGTCCAGCATTGCCAGAGCCGCGACCCCGTCCTGTGCCGTTCGCACTTCGTAGCCCTCAATCGTGAATACGGTGGCCAGAACCTCGCGGCTGACCTCATCATCATCCACAATCAGCACGGAAACATGGTCGGCGTCGGAATAATAGGAAGACATGGGGTAAGTTTGCCATGTCCGGCATAGTCCCAACCATCACGCAAGTGTGGGATACGCGTAGCTTCATATAGTCATCCAGCTAGCCCGGGAATTGATAACTGACTCAAAATCGGATACTGAGCCCGGCCCGCTATTCCATCGCGCTGGCGCTCACCTCATGCAGCCATCCCGGAGCCTTCAGCAACTCCCGCGGCCGCGAGCCGTCCGCCGGACCCACCAGCCCATCGCGCTCCATTAAATCAATCAGGTGCGCAGCCCTTCCGTAGCCAATCCGAAGCCGCCGCTGCAGCAGGGAAGTCGAGGCCTTGCCGAACTCGAAGACCAGCCGCACCCCATCGTCATACAGCGGATCGTTCTCTTCCTCACCTCCGCTGCCGCCTTCCATGCTCGCCCGCTCATCCTTCGGCGATTCCAGAAATCCTTCCGCGTATTCCGCATTGCCCTGGTCTTTCCAGAACTTCACAATGGCCGCCGTCTCCTTCTCGCTCACATAAGGCGCATGCAACCGCATCAGGCGGCTCGTTCCCGGCGGCAGAAACAGCATGTCGCCGCGTCCCAGCAGCGCTTCTGCGCCATTGGTGTCGATAATCGTCCTCGAATCCACCTTCGTCGAAAGCCGGAAGCTGATTCTCGTCGGCACATTCGCCTTGATCAGGCCGGTAATCACGTCCACACTGGGCCGCTGCGTCGCCAGCACCAGGTGAATCCCCACCGCGCGCGCCATCTGCGCCAACCGCGTGATCGACTCTTCCACATTCGCCCGGTCCAGCATCATCAGGTCCGCCAGCTCGTCAATCACAATCACGATGTATGGCAGCGGCTCTTCGTCCGCCTCAAGACCCTGTCCAAAGAGTGAAAGGCTGGAACCTTCAAACAACTTGTTGTACTGGTCAATGTTCCGCACCGAACGCGAAGCCAGCAGCTTCAGCCGCCGCTCCATCTCCCGCACCGCATTCCTCAGCGCATTCGCCGCCAGCTTCGGCTCCGTGATGATCGGCGTAAACAGGTGCGGCACGCCCTCATACATGCCCAGTTCCACGCGCTTCGGATCGACAAGAATCAGCCTCACCTGCTGCGGTGTCGTCCGGAAGAGCAGGCTCATGATCATCGCGTTGATCGCCACCGACTTGCCCGAACCCGTCGAGCCCGCAATCAGCACGTGCGGCATTCCGGCCAGGTCCGCCGTTACAATCCGCCCGTTGATGTCCTTGCCCATCGCCAGCGTCAACCGGCTCTTCGCCTTGGCAAAGGTCTCGCTCTCCAGCACCTCGCGCAGGTGAATCGTCTCGCGCTCATGATTCGGCACCTGGATGCCCACGGTGCTCTTGCCCGCCATGCGCTCGATCAGAATGCTTTCGGCCCGCATCGCCAGGCACAAGTCGTCCGCCAGGCCCGTCACGCGGCTGTACTTCACGCCCGCCTCCGGCTTGAACTCGTACGTCGTCACCATCGGTCCGGGATTGATCTGCACCACCTGCCCGCGCACGTCGAATTCCGCGCACTTCTCCACCAGCACGCGCGCTTCCTCGCGCAGTTCCTCTTCGCGAACCGCCTGCGGACCTTCGCCTTCCAGCAGCAGCGTGCTCGGCGGCAGCTTGTAGCCGCTCACATGCTTCGGAGCCACCGTCACCATGCGCTCTTCCACATCGGCCCGCTCGTGGATCTCAATCGACTCTTCCACCGGCGCAGCCTGCGGAGCCCGCATCGCCGCCATCGGCTGCTGCCTCACCGGTGCGGGAGCCGGTTCTGGTTCCATATGAGCCTGGATAGCCTCATACCGCGCCGTCACCGGAACCTGCTCGGGCTCAGGCGTCGCATACGCTTCCTGCACCCTCGCCGGGATGGGCATTTGAGTCGGAGCCGGGACGGCAGCCGGCCTCTGAACCTGCGCGGCCTCCGCATACGCCGTCTGCGCCGCGCTCACCCCAGCTACAGCCGGCCCGGCAGCATCCACCGTCCGCTCCCAAATGCTCGCCTTGCCAGCAACTCGTCGCACCGGCTCCGCCGCAGTTGCAACTGGCACAGTAGGCTGGCCCGCATCCTGCATCTGATCCATCGCCCGCTGCCGCTGATACGCCGGAATCTCCTCCACCGGATCAATCTCGCGCTCACGCTTCCGCCAGAAAAAGGAAGCCAGTCCCCGCGGAGTCCGCATGTTCGCCGCAGCCTCACCCTCCGCCGAACCGGTATACAAGCTCTGCGACGGTCCCGGATTCTGCTGTTCTTCATTCAGCAGCGCCCCGCGCTTGATCGCATCGCGTTCAGCCTTCTGCTCCGCGCGCTCTTCACGCCAGTTCTGCCAGCGATCGTTCCACACCTGCAGTTGAACCCAGTGCGCCGAGAGCCACTCATACATCGCGCGGAAATTCAGCGCCAGCGCAAAGTACACACCCGCAGCGGCCAGTACACCCGCCACCAGCCACGCGCCCTGCACATTCAGGTATCTCACCAGCAGGCCAGCCATCAACCGGCCCACCACGCCTTCCACCGGAATCGCGTGCATCCACTGCCAGTGCCACGGCAGCAGCCCAAACATCACCGGCACAAACGCCACCGCGCACACCATGCCCAGCCCGCGCAGCCACGCCGCCCCGTTCCACCGCGAACGCGTCCAGCCCCACGCAATCGCACCCATCCATATAGGAACAAAAAATGCCGTCAGCCCAAGCGTCTGCAGCGCCAAGTCGCTCATCGTCGCGCCAAACGGCCCAATCCAGTTCTTCACCATCCCCTGCGTGCCGGGGTCGATGGAAGTATTCAGTGAGGGGTCAGCCGTGTGATAGGTGGCCAGCGAAAGCAGCAGCAAAATCGAGGCCAGCGCCAGCACCACGCCAAGAAACACATTCAGGGGGCGGCTGCGCGTCGGCGCAAGTGCAATCTGGATAGGCTTAATCATTCAGGATCGTCTCTCCACACCGGCACGCTCGCCGCAATCCTGTTCGCATTGCAGACAAGCACCAGGAAAGGAGGCGAGAATCCCAGAGCAGCTTTCATTATCGTTTCCGCTCAAGGCGAAAGCCGGGCAAAACCGGGCAGGGGAATCACACTCTCCACCCCCGCGTTCCTACCCCGCTCTTTCATCCCCAATCTGAATGACCAGCAGTTGTTGCCTTCACTCAAAACAACTCTGCCAGTCTCTCACCGTAAAAATTGGCTGTGATTGCGTGGAGAATGGATATGGGCGCGCACTAAATCATATCTATTTAGCACGCGCCCACACCGGCCGATATAGCGTTGTTCGGGTTCGACCCCTGTCGTCCCCACCATTTCTTTCAATCAATTGCTATGCTCGGCAGTGTCTTGATTCCGCGCATCCCAAGCCCGGAATCAAACGGAGAGAGGCTGCCACTGGCTACGTTCTGGATGAACTGAAACTACCGGATAGGGAAAACGAGGGGAGGGAAGGGGGGCGAGGGGGGACCGATGAAGGGAATTCCGGCGGCAAACCACGATCCGCCTCCAGCGACCCGGATGAGGAGCACCGGGCTGGTGCAGGTGTCCGGCGGCGTAGGCGAAAGCCTGTCCTGAATGTGAAAATCGCCATTTGCCTGAATCGGTACGCCGGCAGCACCGGTGCTGTGCTGGACGTCCCCGTCATTCGCGCAGAACAGTGTCGCAAATACGCTCGCGCCGGCGTTGGTTCCGATGCCATTTCCTGCGCCCAGGAGAAGACCCTGGCCGTCGACCTGGATGAGCCCGCCCACCCTCGCCTGGGCCTGAAGGTCACGGATCACCCAGATCTGGCCAGCGGCTGGGATGTCAAACACGGCTGTACTTAATGAACCGGTGGTAATATCGCCAATCCCTCCACTGAACGCGGCCAGATTCTGGGCGTGGGCCGACTGAGCCATAGCTCCGAGGACGGAGACTACGGCGATTAACATGCTGATTTTTTTCACGATGATGCTCCTTAATCTGATAACAGGGTTGTAGTTGTAGGCGATCAGTTTTGCGTGGCGATATGGAATTGCTCGTGAGCCGACGAACGACTTTTCCGAGCTTATTTTCCGGACCTCGTTTATCCGCATTTGCCGATCACCCAATACCCAAGGACAGAACCGAGAAAACCGCAACTTTGAAACCGCGTAAGACGAAGTGCCAGGGATCTTGCGCAGCGGAGATCGGTATGGAACCGATCACAGCTGTCACTGCAAAGACGTGTGTAAGAATCCGTCTAACAAATCGCGAACTCATTCTCATCTAATTCGGCGCCAGATGGCTGTAACCACGATGTAATTTGTTTGTCAGATTATTGTCATCGGTAACCTTACAGGAGCGTTGTTTGCTCCGCTTCCCACTGAGTAATTCCGCCCCTGCCTTTTCGATGGACTCACGCACTCCAGACGCTGCCCGGCTTGAGGGGCACGTCCACGCGTCTTTATAGCGGCCTGCATCCGCGTCAGGAAACCGCCAGGCGTTAAGCTGGAATAAGGGCCTCTAGGCATGGCAGTGCCACTCCCAGATTGCGTATTGTGATTGCAATTCAGACCAAAGATGAGAGCCGCTGAAAGAATTGCGCGCATCTCGAAGATGGAGATCATGAAGATCATACAGATGGCGGACCTGGTTCGGTTCCGGACAATGACGACGCAGGAGCTTCGAGAAACATTTCTCATCAGCAGCCTCTTTCAACCGGGACAAATTGCGTTGTTCTATATCGATCTGGACCGAACGGTGATCGGTTCAGCGGTTCCGCTTGCGGAGCCGCTTGCGCTGCCCACGGAGGATGCGTTGCGTGCCTCCTGCTTTACTGAGCGCCGCGAACTGGGAGTGCTGAATATAGGCGGGCCTGGGACAGTGCAGGTGCAGGATGCCGAGTACCAGCTCGATAAGCTCGACGCCTTATATGTGGGCCGAGGAAACGAGAAGATTGTCTTCGCCAGCAAGGATGCCTCTAATCCCGCGGAATTTTATCTTCTAAGTTATCCATCCCACGCGGTGCATCCCACGAGCCTGATACGTGCAAGTGAGCAGCAGGGAAGTAAGCTCGGCTCGCCGGAGACTGCGAATCTGCGCGAGATTACGCGCCTGATTCATCTGAATGGAGTGAGAAGCTCGCAACTGGTGATGGGTTTCACGCGCCTGTCGCCAGGAAGCGTGTGGAATACGATGCCTGCGCATACTCACATGCGGCGCTCTGAGGTTTACCTTTATTTCGACCTGGATGCAGATCAGCGCGTGATGCATCTCATGGGGCCGGGCGATGAGACGCGGAGCCTCGTCGTTGCAAACAAGCAGGTGGTAATCTCGCCTGGCTGGTCTATTCATACCGGAGTTGGGACGAAGAACTACTCGTTCTGCTGGGGGATGGGCGGAGAAAACCAGGAGTACAGCGACATGGATGCGCTGGCTATTGCGGATCTTCGTTAGCGGCAGGCTCTTTTAATGTTTGGCCAGCGCATCCATCTCAGAGGCGGCCAGCAAGAATCCTCCCACGCCGTATACATAACTTGCCGAGGCGTTGAATTTGCCGGGCTGGCCGTCGATGGGCTGAATTGATCCCAGACGACCGTCTGCATAGATGTGCGTGAGAATCGCTGCCCATGAGCGCTCGATAACGGGCTCAAATTTCTTGCGATCCAATATGCCTGTGCGTATTCCCCAGGCCATTCCATAGGTGTAAAAAGAGCTGCCGGAGATTTCAGGAAGATCATAAGCGCCGGGGTCCAGCAAACCGCTGCGCCACAAGCCGTCTTTGCCCTGGATCGCCGCAAGCCGGTCTGCCATCTGCTTGAACTGTTCAATGTACTTGCCGCGGGTGGGATAGTCTTTGGGCATTTCCGTGAGTACCTGCACGAATGCGCCCATGACCCAACCATTGCCGCGCGACCAGAAGATTTTTTGCCCGTTCTGCTGCTTCTGCGTAAAGTAGCGGCTGTCGCGGTAGTAGAGGCGCTCTGCGGGATCGTAAAGACTGGCCGAAGTCTCCCACCACTCTTTATCCATATAGTCGAGATAGCGCCGATCCCCGGTAATCGTGGACATGCGGGCCAGGACCGGCGGGGCCATGAATAAGGCGTCGCACCACCACCAGAGCAGCTTTTGCGGATCGTCTTGCCGAACGATGAGCCGGTCCATTGTTGCTTTGGTGTCTGCCAAGCGGGCGGCATCGCGATTGTCACGGTAGAGATCCAGATAGGTGCGGCCAAGCGCCATATCGTCGGCGTGGGGGAAGCGGTTATTCTGCAGCTTCCAGTCAAAGCCTTCAGACATCTTTACCATTGCGTCGCGATAACGCGGGTCGCCGGTTGTGCGCGAGGCGGCGAGCATGCCGTCATAGAGCGCGGCATAGGTCCACTGCTGATTGAATGTGGATTCGACGCGCGCAAGCTGCCAGTCCGCTACTTTTTTTGCAGCTTTGCGAATGGCTGTGTGAGTCAGATCCGCAGACAGGCCGGTGGCGAGCGGGCCAGGGTTTTCCGGTGCATCGCCGACCGAATTACGCTCTGTTGGCACGGGAGCCTGAGCAGGCTGTGCGGTTTGGGCGCCCGCAACAAGAGAGGCGGCGGCAAACACAGCGATCAGAGATACGAAGGCTGCAAATTTAAAACTAAGGACGGCCTTAAAGCGTCGGGCAGCATTGATCTTCAGCGTGGAATCAGCAGTATTCGGCATACTGATTGGCAATCATAGCAGCAGAAGGATGTACGTTATCAATGCTTGCGAGATAGAATCCTGAGCTATGAAGCCGCAGAGCGGAGTTGTGTGCCGGACATCATGGCCTACCTCGCAAATTGACAGAAGAATCTTCCTGAAAACAGCAACGGTTTCCGGGTTAGCAGCTCTTGCGCCATTTGCTCGCGGGGCGCTCCGCCATACAGGTGAATCGGAAGCATACCGCATGGTTGCCGCAACGGATCGCCAGAGGATTCTTACCGCGGCAGATCGCTATCTCTCGCAAAAGCCGCTTACGATTACTGCATTTCCCGCGAAACGAAGCGCTGGAGGGCTCCACGACTTCTTTTCGCAGGCGGATTACTTCTGGCCGAATCCGAAAGACCCTGATGGGCCGTATATCAATCGCGACGGGCAGAGCAATCCGGACAACTTTGACGATCATCGCCGGGTGATGGTGGCGCTTTCCATTCAGATGCCGGCGCTCACGGCTGCATGGCTGCTGACAGGCCGCTCCAGCTACGGCAAGCTAGCCGCCGATCATCTGCGGGCATGGTTTGTGACGCCCGAAACGCGCATGAATCCGAACCTGCGATATGCGCAGGCGGTCATCGGCGTTTCTACGGGGCGCTCGTATGGAATTATCGATACGCTGCACCTGGTGGAGGTGGCGCGGGCGGCGAGTTTGTTGCATACGCAGGTGCTCAGTGCCGAGGATGCCGCTGCCGTGAAGGCCTGGTTTCGCGAGTATCTTGCATGGCTCAATACCAGCAGCCCCGGCAAGGCCGAGCGCGATGCGCTGAACAACCACGCTATATGCTGGGCGCTGCAGGCTGCCGAGTTCGCGCGGCTCGTGGACGATGAGGCATCACGGCAGGAGATCTACCGGCGCTATTGCGAGATTATGCTGCCCAATCAGATGGCTCCGGATGGCTCGTTTCCTCGCGAGCTGACGCGTACCAAGCCGTATAGCTATTCCATTTTCAACTTCGATGGGATGGCGGCATTGTGCCAATCACTCAAGGGCCTTACGCCCGATCCGCTGAGCTTTCAACTTGCCGATGGACGCGGCCTTAAAAAAGCCGCGCAGTTTCTCTACCCATACCTCAAAGACAAATCCGCGTGGAAATGGGCGCATGATGTGGAGCACTTTGACGCGCTGCCTGTACGCTCACCAGGCCTTTTGTTTGCGGGCGTGGCATTTCATAATTCGCAGTATGTTGATCTGTGGAAGAGCCTGAATCCTGATCCGTCGGATAAGGAGATCATTCGGAACTATCCGATTAGGCAGCCGCTGCTATGGGTGTAAGGGGTGGAAATCATTCGGCGTGTGCAGCTTTAATGGAGGGCGCGCTATCAGCACACGTCCCGGCTGAATTCTGCTAATACTATTTTGATGGCCAATTCTAAAACGCAAATGCCGAAGCATGTTGAGACGGTGTTTCTCGATAGAGACGGTGTGTTGAATGAGAAGATGCCGGAGGGGCGTTATGTTACTTCCTGGGAGGAGTTCAAGCCCCTACCTGGTGTCGCCCAGGCGATCGGCAGTTTGAACCGCATGGGAATCCGCGTGATCGTGGTCAGCAATCAACGCGGGGTTGCTCTTGGACGCATGACGAATGCCGGTGTGGAAGCAATTCATGCTCGATTTCAGGACTTGCTGAGGGCTAGCGGCGCGCACATCGATGCGTTTTACTTCTGTCCCCACGATAAAGAGGGATGCGATTGCCGCAAACCAAAGCCTGGGCTCTTTCTGCAGGCCATTCGGGACTTTCCGGAAATTCAGACGGAGACGAGTATTTTCATAGGCGACTCTTTGTCCGATATTGAAGCAGGCCGTAATTTCGGAATGGCGACGGTGCTGATTCTGGGGAATGCGGAGGGTCGCAGGCCAGAGTGGGAGGAGGCGCGCAAGCTTGCCGATGCCAGTTTTGCGTCGCTGCCGGAGGCCGTTGAGTTGCTTGTTCCCTGAGAGCTGGTTTGAGCATGGAAACGAAGAATTCATCGAAGGAACAGCACGCGGCGTTTGATACTTGAGCAGCAGTGCGCGACAGGCGTATGTTTAGCTACGGCAGTTCTCATTTATAAGTATGGGTGTGCGCCGCACAATCGGCTTTGGCACGGGAGAAGACTGTGAAATTGATCAGGGCAAGGGCTCCGCTTCGGTTGGGACTGGCAGGCGGCGGTACAGACGTCTCGCCATACTGCGACGAATATGGCGGAGCAATTCTTAACGCGACCATTGGTTTATATGCTTACGCGACGATTGAACCGTTGACCGACCCGATTGTGTCCTTTCAATCCTTCGATCGCAATGAGCAGGTTGAGTATGAATCTACGAGTGCATTGCCGATGGATGGGAAACTTGACCTTCTGAAGGCTATTCACAACTACGCTGTGAAGAATTTCAACGACGGCAGGCCACTCCACGTGAAGGTTTTGACCCGTGTGGACGTGCCTTCCGGGTCAGGTCTTGGTGGATCTTCGACCCTGGTCGTAGCGATTTTGAAGGCGTATTCCGAATTGCTGAATTCACCACTGGACGACTACACGCTGGCGCATGTTGCTTATGTGATTGAGCGTGAGGAGGCGGGCCTTCAGGGTGGAAGACAGGACCAGTTTGCCGCAGCTTTTGGCGGCGTGAATTTTATGGAGTTTGGGCGCGAGGGGCGCGTTCTTGTGAATCCGCTGCGAATCAAGGAGAGCGTTCTGGCGGAACTTGAGGCTTCATTGCTGCTTTTCTTTACCGGCGCATCGCGGGAGTCTAAGGAGATTATTGCCGAACAGGCGCACAATGTTGAGCGGAACAATGAAGATGCGATTGAGGCGATGCATCAATTAAAGAAGGAAGCCTTCCTGATGAAGGAAGCCCTGTTGCGCGGAGACTTTCATGGGCTTCATGAGGTGATGCGCCGAAGCTGGGAAGCAAAGAAGCGCATGGCGCGGCAGATTGTGAATGAACAGATTGAGACTGCTTACGGCAAGGCCCTGGATGCCGGCGCGCACTGCGCGAAGATCTCCGGCGCCGGCGGCGGAGGCTTCATGATTTTTCTGACCGATCCGATGCGCAAGGAGCGTGTGGCCGAGGCGCTTGGAACGCTGGACACATGCGGGAATGTCTACCGATGCCACTTTACGACTTCAGGCGCTATGGTTTGGAAGGCAGACGCGTAGAAGCATGATTCCAAATGGATGATTCCTGAAGAGCCTCGAAGCAGGTTGAGGCTCCGCGGGAAGGTTATGCGAAAGGAAGCGAAAGTGGAGGCGATCATACTCGCCGGAGGTCTCGGCACACGACTAAGTTCGCGGCTTGTGGATCGTCCGAAGTCCATGGCTTTAGTGGCGGGACGCCCATTCCTGGCAATCTTGCTTGATCGGCTGGTGCAGTCCGGATGCACGCATGTGCTGCTTTCAGTAGGCCATTTGCACTCTGTGATCATGGATGCTTTTGGGGATAGTTATCGCGGCATTCCTATTACCTACGTTGTTGAAGAGACCCCGTTAGGTACCGGAGGCGCGATACGAAAGGCACTGGATTTCAGCCGCGAAGATTGCAGCCTGGTACTGAATGGAGATACTTACGTCGATCTCGACAGCGCTGCGCTTCTGGAGTTTCATCGCGCGGGTCATTCTTCGATCACGCTGGCTGTGGCGCAGGTGGCAGATTCCGGACGTTATGGGCGCGTTCGTATTGAGCGAGAGGGAAATACGGAATATGTAACCGGATTTGAAGAGAAGGGCCAGAGCGGCGAGGGATGGATTAATGCCGGCGTCTATGCGCTGAATCGAGAGTTTTCGTGGCCTGGACAGCTCGCGGAGCGGTTCTCATTTGAAAATGATGTGCTGGCGCCAGATGTGGGAAGTCTTCGGCCGCTCGCGTTTCGGCATGCAGGCTATTTTCTTGATATTGGCGTGCCTGCGGATCTCGATCGGGCCGAGAGCGAACTGGCGGATCGCTAGTTTGATCCGCATCCGCGGCTTTGAGTTGAGCTCAATGTTGCTCGACGGTCTGTGCGGCGTCCGCGAGGCTCTGGGATGCGGGGTTGGTGCAATCGATTTCCACCCAATCGCATAGCATGTGGCCGGCGAGAATGTGGCCTTCCTGGATGCGCGCAGTGTCATTCGATGGAACTTCCACCAGATAGTCCGCTACGCCGGCCATTTTGCCGCCGCCGGCTCCAGTCAAGGCAACTGTCACAACGCCCATCATCCGTGCCGTTTCAAACGCAGCCAGGACATTCTGGCTGTTTCCGGAAGTGGATATGCCCACGAGGATATCGCCGCGACTGGCTATAGCTTCTACTTGCCTTGAGAAAACTCGTTCGTAGCCATAGTCGTTTCCAATCGCCGTGAGAATGGACGTATTGGTGCTAAGCGCGATCGAGGGCAAGCCCCTCCGTTCGCGACGGAAGCGACCTACCAGCTCTGCTGCCAAGTGCTGTGAATCTGCTGCGCTTCCACCGTTACCGCACCAGAGTATCTTGCCGCCAGCGTGGAGCGAGGACGACATCACTCGCGCTATTTGTTCCAGAACGGCAGATTGAGAGCGGAACTCAGAAATGATTCTGAGATGTTCTTGAATTGCCTCGGCAAAGACGACTGAAGGGCTGGGGTCATGCGGCATCGCAACTGTCTCCGATTGGGGAAGGAGTATGGTCAAGCGGGAGTCCTACACTGCCTAAACGATGAGGCCGGCTGACCAGAACCAATCATAGCTTAATCTTGAATGGCGGAGATGCTATCAATCGCGATTCTTCGTGCGACGTTGGTGCTAGGCAGCTATCACACCAACGGCCCGGCCTGGATGCCAAATGTCCCCACCGGCCTATGGAGACATGGGTAGAGGCGTTTGCGGCTAAAAAATGGGAGTCTATGAGGCCGATTGAGTGTCCAAAGCTGAGATCGGATGCAAACTATGGTGCCGTTTCAGAGTATGATAGAGTTCTACCTCCTTGGTAACCAACCCATGGTTATCCTTGGTAGGGCGATTTGGAAACTGCAATATCTTTTAGTGCGACAGCCTGCAATTATGGCTTGAAAGCTGACTCTAAGCGGTCAAGAAATAAGTTTCCGAGCTGCGCACATGTTGGATTTTATCGGAAATAAATTGCGAGTGGCGAGTTTTCGCCTTCGAATACGTTTCGTTGCCGGGTTGATGAGAGCATTTCGTGGATTACGTATCGGTTTGTTGGTTGCAGTCCACGATCTATTCCCTCCAAAGTTTGGGCCCCGGGAAAATTTGTAATGGTTCTTGCACAGAACCCAGTCCACCTCGACCGGTGAGCGGGAAAGGCGTATTTCGCGCGCTTCCAATCACTCAGGGGGAGGTATCTGTGTACTGTGCATGCTGTGCAATGAACAAACTGCAATGGTCGACTGCCGGGATCAGGATATCGGACAGTTTGCCCAGTGAATGGCATGGAGTCCAGGATACTCGCGCGCGAGCATTGCTTTTCCTGCCGCCGGGAGTTGCCAACTGTTGGAGGTTGAGAGTGGCAACGTTGTCTGAGGTTTCGTATTCCCCGATTCGTGTCTTAGTCGCAAACGGGCATGGTCTTTTTCGAGATGGTTTGCGGGGATTGCTTGAGTTGGGTGGTTTCAAGGTGGTGGGTGAGACTGCGGATGGCGAAGCCGTGGTTTCGATGGCCGAAAAGACGCGGCCCGATGTGATATTATTAGACCTTTCGATGCCCCGCCAGGACGGGATTGAGGTTCTACGGAGGCTATCGTCCGCGGCGATTCCGGCGCGTACGTTGCTGATGGTGTCATCGACGGAGAAGACGCAGATCGTCCGAGCCTTGAAGATGGGAGCGTACGGCGTCATTCCACAGGAAGCGACGAGTCAGCGTTTGTATGAAAGCATTCGCTGTGTCATGTCTGGCCAATACTCGATTGGCAAGGATAACGTCTCCGATCTGGTCCAGGCGCTGCGGGAAGAGAGTGGTTCAGAGACTATTCCGCGGCAGAGACGGTTTGGCCTGACGCCGCGTGAGTTGGAGACCATTACGCTTGTGGTCGCTGGTTACTCGAATCCGGGGATTGCACAGAAATTTTCAATTAGCGAGCAGACGGTAAAGCATCACGTCAGCAATATTTTCGACAAGCTTGGTGTCTCGAACAGGCTTGAGCTTGCACTCTTTGCCGTTAATCATCGGCTAACTGATACGAACTCTTGAGAAAAAACACTAGGGCATGTAACTGCGGCCAACTTGAACTTCGCGGGTTGTCTGCCGATACAACGAAGGTAACCAGTAAATCGGCTTTCCAAGGCGATTTGGTAATTCTCCAAAGTCTAATGAAATGTGGCACTATTCAGTGTTATTCCGATGCTACTGATGGGCCATTGTAACCTTGAGACGACTTGATTAGGCTTGGTTCACGCTATGAACAAGGCGCGAGGATCAGCCTGAATGGAAAACGATCAAGGGGATAGCGGTAGGCGTCTCGAAGTCGTTTTTCGCAGGAGGGTGCCTCGGGCTCAGCGGTACGAAATTAACACGACAATGCGCTATCGCATCCGGGGGGAAAAGCAATGGCGAGAAGGTGTCGTGAAAAACATCAGTATTTCCGGCGTGCTCATCCACGCTGTCACTTTTCTGGAGTTGGAAACCAAGATTGAAGTGCGGTTTTCGCTGCCAGTTCATCTGCGGGACGAAAGTGCCGCAGAGTTGATATGCCGAGGTTCAGTTGTTCGATCCTCAAAATGCGAAGGATTTGACAAAGCTGCTATAGCGGCAGCCAGGATTGAGCATTGGCGGTTTTTGCGGAAAAAGAACAACGTAGAAGACAGATCGCCAGAGTATTCTTCCAAGGGTAGCCTGCTGCAGTTTGAGTAGGGGGCGTTTCACAGGTTGTAGTTCTGGGTGTTTCGGCGTGAATTTCAGGCGCCGTGTGCACAACGCCTTAGCTGAATGTCAGATCAATGGGCTCTGTAGCTCACAGGGCGAAGCTATACCTGGCAGTGGTAGTAGAAGTGCGGGCCAATTTCAGGTAGTCCCGAAGACGAGAGGAAGGCTGGAATGGATACGGCGATCGATTTCACCCCAAGTGAAACCGTCATGCCCTGGTGGGCTCTTTATACCCGGCACCAACACGAAAAGATGGTGGCGGAAGTATTGAGGACGAAAGGCGTAGAAGTGTTTCTGCCTTTGTACGCGTCTGTGCGCCGCTGGAAAGACAGAAGCAAGTTGTTGTACATGCCGCTGTTCCCCGGATATGTGTTTGTGCGTGGAGTGCTTGCACAGCGACTCCACGTCATGACAACGCCTGGGGTACACATGATTTTGAGTCAGGGAGATCGGGCAGCGCTTATCCCTGAAGATGAAATTCAGGCTATTCGGCAGACGATCGAAGGAAACTATCATTTCGAACCACACCCTTACTTGAAATGCGGTGAACGAGTTCGAGTGAAGCGCGGTTCTCTCTGTGGCGTTGAAGGCATACTTGTAAGGAAAAAGAATGTATTTCGCCTGGTTCTCTCTGTGCAGATGTTGGCACAGGCTGTAGCGGTAGAGATTGATGCCGCGGATGTCGAACCCGTAGGCGCAAAGGTGGCTGCACCGCTCGCGTCGACGGAAATGGCTGGCGCTCGGCTACAGCAATATCCGATTCGTCCATTTGCGAGTTAGCCTGGCTGGAAATGTGCCTCGAACGCAAGTATTTTGTACAGGCAGTTTCGTTGGGGGCATAGGAAGATGTTGATCAAAAGCAAAATGAAGATTGTAATTTCTATTCTCGTGCTTTCAGGGGTGGTACTGGCACAGGCACAGATGGGCGCGGGTAACTCTGCACAGACGGCGGCTCCGGGAACCATGAAATCGGAGCAGCCCGCGGCACCGGGAGCAAAGGACCGTCCTGAAGAAAATTACGTCATTGGGGACGGGGACGTGTTGGGAATCAACGTGTGGAAGGAACAGGAGCTTACAGGGCCTGTTCCTGTACGTCTGGACGGCAAGATATCACTGCCACTTATTGGCGAAATTCAGGCAAGCGGAAAGACGCCAACTCAACTCAAGAGCGACATCACCGATAAGCTGCGCGCGTACCTGTCTGCGCCGGATGTGACAGTAACAGTGCTGCAGATGAACAGCCAGAAGTTCAATATTCTGGGACGAGTTACGAAGCCCGGATCCTATCCGCTCTCAGCGACCACAACAGTTCTGGATGGAATTGCGGCGGCAGGCGGATTTCTGGATTTTGCGAAACAAAAAGGCGTCTATATTCTGCGCAAGAATTCCGCAGGCGCTGTAACGCGCATCGCCTTCAACTACAGGGACGTTATCCGGGGCAATCATCCTGAAGAGAACATTCAGCTCAGGCCGGACGACACGATCGTCGTACCTTGAGGTTGCATATGCGCGGACAAGCTTTATTCATCGCGATACTGCTTACCTCAGCAGTTGCAGCACAAGCACCCCAAAGCCCAAACGAGGCAGCTCAGACGCGGATGGCAACCCCACCACCTGTAAGCGGGCTGAACTATGCGAATCAAGTAGGATCTGAAGTGCAGCGTAACTATCTGCGGGGCGGCCTCACTTACAGCACATCTTATATCGATAACTACTTTGCTGATTCAGGAAGCGCACCCATTGCGGAGACAACCTTCTCGATTTTGCCGATGATTGCGCTGGATACCTCTACAGAGAAACAACATGCGGTAGTGACTTATAGTCCAGGATTCACGTTTTATCGTCCTTCAAGCGGACTAAACGAAGTTGATAATACTGCCGCAGCAGACTATGCGTTTCATTTGTCTGCATACACAACGATTAGCGCCATGGAACGATTTGAAGACAGCTCGTTGCCGTTTTCTCCTACCGATTCCAGCTTTGGCGGTATATCAGGACTACCTGTATCGACTACACCGGGTGTGGTGCCACCTTTTGCCAAGCGGCTTACCAATTTGGTCAGCGCAGAGATTACGATGCAGACGGGTTTGAATGAGATGATTGGCGCATCGGGTTTAGCTACGGTTTTGCACTATCCTGGCTCATCACCAACTCTTGGGCTTTATAACTCAAACTCGCGTGGCGGAACCGGTTTTTACGATCACCGCATTTCCTCTTCGCAGTACGTTGGAGTGACTTATCAGTACCTCGATATGCTGACATCTCCACCGGACGGCGAAAGCGCTACTAAAACATCGACAGTGATGGGGTTCTACACGATCTATCCGAGAGCGCAGTTGTCGTTGTCAGTGTCCGGAGGACCTCAGCGTTACCAAGTTACTGAAACGGCGTCGCCTTCTTTCGATGCGTGGGGGCCGGCTGTATCAGCCAGCATGGGCTGGCAGACAGGACGCGCCAGCCTTGCCGCGAGCTACTCGCATTCAGTAACGGGAGCCGGCGGCTTGATCGGGGCCTACCACACCAACAGCGCGAATGCCGCATTCCATTGGCAACTTGCGCGCACTTGGACAGCCGGAGCTTCCGGAGCGTACTCCATTAACAAGTCTGTCAGCGCGTTGCTTCCGACGGAAGCTGAAAATGGACATACGATCTTCGGATCGGCGACATTACAACATCCCATACACGGACAGGTCAGCCTGGCGTTTGGCTATGACCGCGTCCACCAAAGCTATGGCCAGGTTGCTGCCATAGCGGCCAGCCCAGACAGCGATCGCGTATCGGTCTCGGTTTCGTGGAATTTTCAACACGAGTTAGGTAGATAGTCATGCCCGAAGAATTCGAAGAAACTTCATCACAACCGTTTGATATAGGTCGCTATCTCGATATTATCCGCCGGCGTCATCTGATTTTCTTGACACTGTTGCTGGTAGGCTGGGCGGGAGTGTGGGGATCTAGCTGGCTTCTTCCGGCAAAGTACAAGTCGAGCACGCAGATCCTTGTGGAAGAACCGGAAATTCCAAAAAATTACGTAGTTTCCAATATCAGCGACAATCAGCAGGACAGACTGCAGAGCATTACACAGCAGATTTTGAGCCGCACGCGGTTACTCACCATCATTGACAAGCTGCACTTGTACCAGAGCAAGCGGCATGTATTGACGCCAGACGAGCGCGTCGACCGGATGCGCAAAGATATCGGAATTGATCTTATAAAAGACGAAAAGACAAACACTATCACTGCATTCAAAATCAGTTATGTGGCTCCAGATGCGCATACGGCTCAGCTGGTGACCAGCGAACTAACCAGTCTGTTTATCGATGAGAACTCCAAGGTCCTCAAGCAAGAGTCACAAAACACTACGCAGTTCATAGAAACCCAGCTAGCAACTGCCCGCGCCAACCTTGCCGAGCAGGAGGCAAGGGTTCGGGAATTTCAGTCGGCACACGAGGGAGCCCTGCCTTCACAGCAGACGGCCAATCTACAGATTTTGAGCGGTCTGCAATCGCAGCTGCAAAATGAGCAAGATGCGCTCAATGCGGCAAAACAGCAGGGTGTTTACCATCAGTCGTTGATTGAGCAGTATCACGCCTTCGATTCAAGGCATAGTACTGCCGGCGGGGCTCCCACAGGGCTGGCAGGCATTGATGACCAGCTTGATAAATTGCGATTGAAGCTACAAGATCTCAGCACCCGGTATACCGATCAATACCCAGAGGTTCAACAGGTAAAGGCTCAGATTGCAGACGCTGAAAAGCAAAGGTTGCAGATCATCGCCAATCTCAAGAAGGGGGCGGATGGAAAACAACCGAACAGCGCGGTACAGGTCCAGGAGATTCAGGACCCTGCACAAAATGCCCCACTGTTGCAGCTCCAGAGCCAACTGCAGGCCGATCAGACAGAAATGGTGAACCGCCAGCGGGCAATTAGCAGTCTAGAATCACGAATCAATCAATACCAGGGGTTGTTGAATAGCGAACCTGCAGTCAGTCAGCAACTTGCGGAACTGACGCGAGGATACGAGCAATCCCAAACAAACTATAACGACTTGCTGAAGAAGGAAAGCGACTCACAGATGGCCACAAGCATGGAGCAGATGCAGGAGGGTGAGCGGTTTATGACGCTAGATCCTCCGAGCTTGCCGTTGAGGCCCGATTTTCCCAATCGTCTCAAGATGTGCGGAGCCGGACTGGGCGTGGGATTAGTGCTGGGATTACTGGTGGTGGTTCTGCAGGAATTTATGGACGATTGCATGTACAGCGACCGAGAGATTATCAAGCTGATTTCTGTGGGTGTGATAGCTGAGATTCCGCAGATCCTGAACCCATCCGACACGGAGCACGAGAGACGAAGAATGTTACTGGGGTGGGCCATGGCCGCGTTGGTATTATGTGTCATTCTTTCCGGTTCCGCATTCAGCTATCTGCATTCCTAGAGCATACTTTTCCAATGTATAAGTCATTTTTCCATCTCGCGCGTAATCCATTTGATCTGACCCCGGATCCGAACTGCTTTGTGTCAACGAGACGGCACAACGAAGCTCTGGCTGCACTGTACTACGGAGTGCGCTGGCACAAGGGTTTTGTAGTTGTGACAGGAGAAGTGGGTACAGGAAAGACGCTTCTGCTGCGTTGCCTGCTGAGACTGTTGAAGGAAAGCAAAGATGTAGCGTATGCCTACGTGTTCAATGGCAGGCTTTCGCCAGTGGAGTTCCTGCAGTACATTCTTTCCGACTACGGGCTGCCTACTTCAGGCAAGAACAAAAGCGAGCTCCTGATCGAATTAGGCCAGTTCCTTATTTCACGCGGATCAAAGAAGCTTACGACAGTTTTGATCGTAGATGAAGCGCACCTTCTCTCAGAGGAGATTCTCGAAGAGATTCGCCTGCTCTCCAACCTGGAAACTGCCGACGATAAACTTCTGCAGGTCGTCTTGGTGGGACAACCCGAACTAGATGAAAAGCTGGATTCCCTTGGCCTGAGGCAGCTCAAGCAAAGAATTGCGCTCCGTGCGCGACTTGCAGCGCTGGATCAGGAGGAGACACGGGAATATATCGAGAAAAGGCTGCAGATCGCGGGAGCTTCACTTCAGGGCGATCCTATCTTTCCTTCGGAAACAGTCTCGACTGTGTACTGGTATTCGCAGGGTCTGCCACGGCTGATCAATACTATCTGCGAGAACGCACTGATTGCGTCTTATGCACGGCAGGATCACAGCGTAAATCCAGAAATTATCCACGAAGTTGCCCGGGAGTTTCGCCTGGACGTGAGTTTGTCGAGCGATGATGCAGGAACCGGCAGAAGCAGTGAAGCCGATCTGCGGCAGCAGACGAACGCCATGCTGGACATATTTTCCAGATTGAGAAGCCCTGCTCTGAACAGTTCGGCTAACGATTCGAGTCAGGTGACAGAACAAGGGGAGCATGAGCTACATATTTGACGCCTTACAGCGCTCACAAGCTGAGCGTGCAGAGGCAAACAAAACGGGATCGATGGCAACTCTTGAGCTGCTAGAGCGCACTGAGCGTGAAGCCTCCGCACAATGGGGCTCCGAATTTCCAGCGGAGCCGGTTGTGGAAACGGTAGAGGAACAGCAGGGGCCACTGCTCAGTGGAGAAGGCCTTGTGGCGGGCGCTGTTGACGACGATCCGAGTGTCATTACGAAGGCGCTGGAGGATGAAGAACGCCGGGAGACGTTCAGCCACTTCCAGACTCTGCAATGCTCTCATTCAAAAGACAGCCGCCTGGTAAGCCTGTCCAATGCGGATGCGCCTGCAAGAGAAGCGTTCCATATGCTGGCGGTTCGGCTGAACGACCTGAAACGAACGCGAGGGCTCAAGAGCTTACTGATTACGAGCACAATTCCTGGAGAAGGCAAGAGCCTGGTTGCTGCGAACCTGGCCAGCTCTCTTGGCGGTGGAGAACGCGAACGGGTTCTTCTCCTCGATGGAGACTTGAGGCGGCCTTCGCAGTCGCAACTCTTTGGACTCGCCAAGGTTCCCGGACTGATCAATTATCTGCAAGGCGAGCGCAGCCTGACCGCCTGTCTCTACCATCTACCAGAAGCAGGCATCTGGATGTTGCCGGCCGGCAACAATCCTAACAATTCCGCGGAGTTGATCCAGTCGCAACAACTGCCGAAGCTGATGGATACTCTGAGCGGATGGTTTGATTGGATCGTGATCGACTCTCCTCCAGTGCTGCCAGTAGTCGATACAAGCGTATGGGCGCGATTAGCAGATGGCGTTCTACTGATAGCGCGGCACGGAACGACGAAGAAACGAAAGCTGCAAAAAGGATTGGAAGCGCTGGATCCCAGCAAGTTGATTGGTGCACTGTTAAACGCATCCAAGAGCGCAAACGATAACGATTACTACTCCTATCTCAGCCCATCTGAAGCTTCGCGGCAATCGGATTCCGGCCGCCGCTAGCAGTCTGTTTGCCAGCCTCCTCAGTAACTTCAATCCCCCACGTCAATAAGGCCCCCGCAGTAATAGCGGGAACTACTGCTCCGCAAGAGAGTTAAGCCATGATCTGTCTCCAAGTTGAAAATCCCGCAAATTTAGACGACCTTCTTGCCGGCTCCCAGCCGGCAGAGATTCGCGACGTTCTGGACGAAAAATCTTTTCGGCGGATGATTGCTATCGAGAGGAAAAGGACAGAGCGAACCAAAGAACCTTTCCTGCTGATGCTGCTGGAGTGCGTTGAGTGCAGAGAGCCGGGGAAATGTGTCCATGGCATCGATAACCTTGTGAGCGTGCTGCTCTCAGCGACGCGAGAAACAGACGTGATCGGATGGCACAAGGACCATCGGGCTATCGCGATCCTGTTTACCGGGCTTGCAGCAGACAGCAAGAGTGCATGCGTGGGCGCCATCTTGAACCGCGTCAGTTCCGCTCTGCAAGATAAGCTCTTTTCTGAAAAATTCGTGCAGCTCTCGATTACACTCCACCTCTTCCCCGATGACTGGGGCAACGATGGCTCAGGGGGACCAAGCAACTCGACGCTATATCCGGAACTGCACGAGACAGATACGGAAAAGCGCGGAATGCTGGCTCTCAAACGAGGCATGGATATTCTTGGAAGCCTGTTTTTACTGATCCTGCTTCTGCCCGTGATTTTAGCGATTGCTATAGCGGTGAAGGTGACCTCTCGAGGGCCGATATTCTTCCGACAGCAGCGCGTGGGCCAGTTTGGCAAGTGCTTCACGTTTCTAAAGTTCCGATCGATGCGGAATCGAAATGATCACAGCCAGCACATGCAATATGTGAAGCAGATGATTGCTGGCAATGCCGATCGTGTATCGGCAAAGGGCAAAGCGGAAGGCGTATATAAATTGGTCGATGACCCAAGGATTACGCCGCTGGGAAAGTTTTTGCGGAGAACCAGCCTGGATGAACTGCCGCAATTCCTGAACGTGCTGAGCGGCGATATGTCACTGGTTGGCCCCCGGCCTCCGATTCCGTATGAAGTTGCGGCGTATGAAACCTGGCACCGGCGCAGGGTATTACATGTGAAACCAGGCATAACGGGCTTATGGCAGGTGACCGGGCGAAGCCGGGTGAGCTTTGACGAGATGGTACGCCTTGATCTGCACTATGCAAGCTTCTGGTCGCCATGGCTTGATTTCAAAATTCTGATGCGCACACCGGCCGCCGTGATTAAAGGCGCCTATTGAAGGTCGTGTGTTGGCGGAGAGCAGAATAAATTCCGCCTTTTTATCTGATTGCTTCTGGTGTATGTTCTGAATGCAAGATGGTCAAGTGAGGCCATTGGTAAGGATGGTAAGACTGTCGTGAATTTTGGCGTGATTGGTTTCGGATACTGGGGGCCCAATGTGGTGAGGAACCTCACTGCTTTGGATGGTTCTCATGTTGTTTCTATCGCAGAACTGAGTGAGAAGGCGCGCCAGCGCGCACGAAAGGCCTATCCGGGAATTCACATTACTGCGGATGCGAATGAGATTATCTCGTCTACCGAGATTGACGCGATTGCCATCATAACTCCCGTATGGACGCATTATGAATTGGCTAAGGCAGCGCTCGAAAACGGAAAGCATGTGTTTGTGGAAAAGCCGTTTACGAGCACGACCGAGCAGGGAGAAAGACTGATTGAACTGGCTGCCAAGAAGAACCTGAAGATCATGGTGGATCACACCTTCCTGTTTACCGGGGCGGTGAAGAAGATCTCTCAGCTCATGAACGAAGGAACACTGGGAAAGTTGTACTATTACGATTCAACGCGCGTTAACCTCGGGCTTTTTCAGCACGATATTAATGTGCTGTGGGATCTGGCCCCGCATGATTTGTCGATCATGGACCACTTGATTCGCTCAACTCCGGAAGCGGTTGTGGCGACAGGGCAGAAGCACCTGAGCGAGCATGAAGATGTAGCTTACATGACTCTCTACTTTCCTGACTCTGTGATTGCGCACATCAACGTAAACTGGTTGTCGCCGGTGAAGGTACGCATGACGCTAATAGGGGGAGAGAAGCGCATGCTGCTGTGGAACGATCTTGTTGCCGATGAAAAGCTCAGAGTGTATGACAAAGGCGTCAAGATTGATAGCCGTGAAGGAGTCTACGACATGCTGGTGAGCTATCGATCCGGTGATATGTGGTCTCCTCAATTGGAACAGATAGAGGCGCTTCGTGAAGAGCTTTCCTACTTTGTCGATTGCGTATCGAGCGGACGTGATCCACACAACGACGGACATGCTGGCTTGCGCGTTGTGAAGATGCTTGAAGCTGCCACGGAATCCCTGAACAAGAAGGGCGCGTTGGTAAGGCTATGAACTCTTGGAACGCTATTGCTGATGATGTGAAGCTTGGCAAGGATGTGCGGCTGTCGAAATTCATCAATCTTTACGGGTGCGAGATTGGCGATGAATCCAAGATAGGCGCCTTTGTTGAGATTCAGAAAAACGCCCGCGTGGGAAAAAGATGCAAGATCTCAAGCCACACATTTGTCTGTGAAGGAGTGGTGATTGAAGACAATGTCTTCATCGGCCACGGAGTAATATTTACCAACGATATTTACCCTCGCGCTACAACGAAGGACGGCAATCTGCAGACCGAAGCGGACTGGAGAGTTGAGCCGACTGTAGTGCGCAAGGGCGCATCCATCGGCTCGGGCGTCACGCTTCTGTGCAACATCAGCATAGGTGAAAACGCGATTGTGGGAGCTGGGAGCGTAGTCACAAAAGATGTTCCGCCCAACTCGGTCGTAGCAGGAAATCCGGCCAGAGTTCTGCGTTATACGCAACAGAGTCTGGAGACCCATCATGAGTAACCATCAGAGTGTTCCATTTTTAGATCTTGTCACTCCTCACGTCGAACTGGAAGAGGAGCTCACGGCAGTATTTCAGCGTGCTCTGCGTTCTGCAGGCTTCATCGGCGGTTCCATGGTCGAGGAGTTCGAGAAGTCCTTCGCGATGTTCTGTGGCACAGATGATTCCATTGCTGTCAGCAGCGGAACCGACGCGCTGCGATTTGCGATTATGGCTTGCGGAGTAAAGGCTGGCGACGTTGCAGTAACTGTGCCCCATACATTTATTGCCACCACGGAAGCAATTTCGCAAGCTGGCGCGCTGCCGGAGTTCGTTGACATTGATGAGCGCACTTACAACATGTCCGTTGAAAGCCTGCAGCAGTATCTGGAGCAGCAATGCTCACGGAATCAGTCCGGCAAGCTGATCAGCCGGCGAAGCAATCGCCCTGTGACTGCAATCGTGCCCGTCCACTTGTACGGGCAGATGGCGGATATGGATCCAATTCTAGCTCTCGCAGAGGAATATGGGTTGGTAGTGATCGAGGATGCATGCCAGGCACATGGAGCCGAATACTTCTCCAAAAGATTCAATCGCTGGATGAAGGCAGGATCGGTTGGACGAGCGGCAGCATTCAGCTTCTATCCCGGAAAGAATCTTGGCGCATGCGGAGAAGCCGGAGCGGCGACTACCAACGAAAGTGAGATTGCAGGAAAGATCAGGATGCTGCGTGATCACGGCCAGGCAAAGAAGTATTATCACGATGTTGAGGGATATAACGGAAGGCTTGATGCGATTCAGGCCGGCCTGCTGCACGTGAAACTTGCTCACTTGGCGCAGTGGAACGCGAGACGGCGCGAGTTGGCTGCAGAATATAACCAACTTCTAGCGAGTAATGAAGCTGTCGTCTGCCCTTGGGAGCCATCATGGTCTCGCTCCGTGTATCACCTCTACGTGATTCGTACGACTGAGCGCGACGCAATGATTGAGAACTTAAAGGAGGCTGGCATTGGCACGGGAATTCACTATCCTGTACCGCTGCATCTGCAGAAAGCTTATTCCGGGCTCAATTACAAGCCAGAAGATTTTCCGGTTGCAACGCGCGTGGCTGCCGAAATCGTCTCTCTGCCGATGTTTCCTCAACTAAGCGGAGATCAACAGGCAATCGTGGTGAACGCTGTTCAGGCATTTTCCGGGAGAGCAGTGACTGAGCCAGTCTCTGTTGCGTGATTTTTGAGCTGTATAAACGGAGAGGTCACCGTCGCTGGCTAAGGCAATAGTCAGCTTGCTGGCTGCGGTGGCTCAAACCATCCGAAGGTTCGAATCCTTCCCCTCTCCGCCAATTTCTGAGAATCGCTGCACCATGGCTTGAAGTCAAGCCACAAATAGAACAGACAACATGACAAACACGACTGCACTTGCAGACGAGAAAACCATAGCGCCGGCAAAAAGTCGTGCGAACTCTCATATCGCTCCGAAGAGCGGCATGAAGTATCGCGCCGATATAGACGGGCTCAGGGCTGTCGCGGTTGTGAGCGTGGTTGCGTTTCATATCGGATTGAATCGATTTGCGGGAGGATTTGTCGGTGTTGATGTCTTCTTCGTTATC
>NZ_JBEKYX010000028.1:0-41844 GCF_049510455.1 Occallatibacter sp.
GAGCAGGTCCCGCGATTGAAGTGCTGTGAACAGCCGTACTTCGGATACTGGCCGTAAGACCCATATCCGCTGACGATGATCAGGCTGGCGCCGCACGCCCCGCACTTCAGGAGGCCGCTGAGAAGATATCTGCGCCTGGACGATATCGATTGGGACCAGGAGACGATCCGCGTCTTCCGCAGCAAGCAGAGAAGAACGCAGTATTATCCACTGATTCCGGTCGTTGGCGACGCCATCCTCCGCTATATCCGCGAAGCTCGGCCCAGGACTCGACGCCGTGAGATTTTCTCCTGTTCCTGGTATCCGCACAAGCCTCTCACCAGAGGTGGATTGTACGCGATGGTGCGAGGCCGTTTTCACAAGATCGGTCTCCTGCTTCCACGCTGTGGCCCTCACGCGCTACGCCACTCCTGTGCCACTCATCTGCTGGCCGAAGGCCGTCTGCTCAAGGAGATCGGAGATCATCTTGGGCACACCTCGGCACTCTCAACACAGGTCTATGCCAAGGTCGATCTACACGCACTGAGAGAGGTTTCTCAGCTGGATTTGCGAGAGTTGACTTCTTATGCGGACGCCAGCGCACGAAGGGCAACACCGGTCTATCGAAAAGGAGCGTTCGAAGCTCTGCAACTCGTGGCCGACTTCAACCTGGGAGGACTGCTATGAGACTGTCTAAAGCCGTGGAAACCTATATCGCACATAAACGCTCCCTGGGGCTTTCAGCAGAAGGGATTCGGGGCGATCACAACTGGCTTCTCCGATTCATCAAGGCGGTAGGCGATGTCGAGATGTCGAAGATATCGCCCGCCAGGGTGTGCAAGTATCTCAACGGCACAGGCCCCGTCACGATGAACTGGTTCACCAGGTATTACACCTTGTCGCCTTTCTACAAGTACGCCCTCGCGCGTCACTATGTCGATCGATGGCATCTGCCGCTCGCCAAGCCGAAGGTGCCGGATAAATTTCCGCCCTACATCTATACCAACCAGGAGATGCGTCGGCTGATCGATGCCGCGGATTCCTGCCATCATCCCAAGTGCCTCATGGAGCCTCACACGCTTCGCATGCTCCTGCTTCTCCTTTATGGAACCGGTATGCGCATTGGAGAAGCATGCAGGCTCAAGATTCACGATTTCGATCGCGATACAGGGGTACTCACCATCTGTGAGACCAAGTTCTATAAGACCCGGTACGTCCCCGTCGGTCAGGACCTGCGGCAGATGCTGGGTCGCTACATAGAACAGCAGTGGTCACAGAGACCCCACACTGGTGATACACCGCTCCTGGCTGACTGGCGAGGTGTACGGATTACCATCTGGTGTGCGGAGATAACATTTCGCCGTCTGCGCGAAGCCACCGGGATACGCCGCTCAGAACCTGCGCGGTATGAACCTCGTCTGCACGATTTTCGACATACCTTTGCAGTCGTGCGGCTGGTCACCTGGTATCGCGAGGGCAAGAACGTGCAACGGTTGCTGCCTCATCTGTCGACATACCTCGGGCACTTCCGCATCCAGGAGACTCAACACTACCTGGACATGACGACAGAACTGCTGGAGCAGGCGAGCCTTTGCTTTGAGCTTTACGCCAGACCGGAGGTGTCTCTTGTATAAGCCAGCATTATTAGGTCCGTGGGTGCGAAGATTTTTGATGAAGCACCTTATTGGGGAGCGCAACCTGTCCCGCAATACACAACAGAGCTATAGAGACACGCTTACCTTGCTCCTGCCTTTCACGGGCAGGCAACAGAAGAAGACGGTCGACCACGTCACCTTCGCCCAACGCAATGCGATCGCGGAATTCCTCGCGCAGTTCAGGGAAACGCTGGGTCAGCGACCAGACCAGCGCAGCCAGTTCCTCGCGGCTCCTGGCATCGATGTGCCTGCGGATCTTGTCATCGGTCCGCACGCTCGTCATGATCGGAACCGGAGTCGGCCTCGTCCGCTTCATCCGCGTCGTCATCTGTTCCGCCATCGCCCGAAAGCACCTCCCAGCGCTCATCGTCGGGCTCCGCAGCGGGAATCTCCGCGCCTCTTTCCAGCAGATCGAGATATTCCGCAACTACCGCGACCGCATGTTTGCAACCGGCGTGGCCCACCGGGCAGGCGCACCGCGAGTCGAGAGCAACGCCCTTTTTCGTCTCCGAATCACACCACACTGTGACCGCATAGCGATCGCCGCCGGCCACAGTGGCCAGCAGCCGGCCATCTTCCGCAATGGCCAGGTCATCGACCCGGCCCTGGCCCTGATAGGCCCTGCCGCGCGATACCGAGCGCTCCCCCGCCCACTCCACGAGATCGTCCCAGGTCAGAGCTGCCCAGCCTGAATTCCGAGATTTCACGCGCTTGCCTTGTGTTCGTGGCTGATGCCGCTCCGTATTCACCATGTTCTCCCTGCGGAAATGCTACAAGGGAGACCGGCTTCAGCGTGAGCAGGCCCACCCAGCGGAACTGGTGAAAAGGCTTCCCTCATGGGCCAAAGCCCCATCATTTTTTCTGGTCGTTTTGGCGCGGCTCAAGTCGTGCCCTGTTACAAGACCTGAACCGGCTCGGTGTTCGAAAACGGACAGCGCGAACTGCGAGCGGTCAGTGGTTTGGGGTGAGTGGGCATTTTGAGTACAGAATAAAGCCAACAGAATCAATCAAGTGAGGTACGGCTTGATTTGGCATGGGAAATGCAAATGTCCAACACGCCATGGATATTTCGCGCCCCGATATTAAGAAGAAGAAGCAGCGCCAGCTCTTTGTTTGGGTTGGTGTTGGAGTTTTGGTTCTGGCTGCGGCTGGATTTGCGGTTTCGCGGCTGAAGCCGGCTGCCCCTACGGTGGATGCCTCGGCTGTGTGGCCGGACACTGTGAAGCGTGGGGACTTTACCCGCAACGTGCGCGGGTCGGTCGCGTTGCTGGTGCCGCGAGAAGATGCGATCATGCTGATTCCGGCGCTGACGGATGCGACGGTGGTACACATCCGTGAGTTGCCGGGCGCGATTGTGAAGCCGGACACGATTCTGATGGATCTCTCCGATCCGGAGCTGGACCAGAAACTTCTCGATGCGCAACTGGCTGTAAAGGGCGCGGAAGCCGACTACAAGAGCCAGCAGGCGATACTGCAATCGACGCTGATGGACAAGAAGACGGCGGCGGCGGCGGTGAACGCCGACTACACGCAGGACCAACTGCAGGCGCAGACGGATAAGGCGCTGTATGATCTGGGCGTGATCTCGGGCCTGACGTATCAGAAGTCGAAGGGCACGGCGGACCAGCTCGATACGCAACACAATCTGAGCCAGCAGCAGCTCAGTGTGAATGAGAAGGCGATTGAGGTGCAGCTTGGCTCGTACCGCACAAAGGTGGAGCAGGCGCAGGCGCTGCTGGGGCTGTATGAAAAGCAGAAAGACGCTCTGGAGGTAAAGGCAGGCATTGCGGGCGAGCTGGCTCCGCTGGCGCTGCCGGTGCAGGTGGGCCAGCATGTGACGGCGGGTACAAGCGTGGCGGAGGTGATCCAGCCAAACAAGCTGAAGGCCGCGCTGCAGATTGCCGAGACGCAGGCCCATGACATTGCGATTGGGCAACATGCGTCGATTGACACGCACAACGGCATTGTCGAAGGGCATGTGTCGCGCATCGATCCTTCGGTGGTGAACGGAACGCGCACGGTTGACGTAGTACTGGATGGGCCGCTGCCGCCGGGCGCGGTGCCCAACCTGAGCGTGGAAGGAACGATTGATCTGCAAAATCTGAGGGACGTGCTCTATGTGGGCAGGCCGGCGCTGGGGAATGAGAACTCGACGCTGAGTCTGTTTAAGGAAGACCCGGATCGCAAGGGCGCGACGCGGGTTCCGGTGAAGGTGGGCCGGGCGAGCGTGCAGGTGATTCAGGTTCTGGATGGGCTGAAGGAAGGCGATGTGGTGATTCTGTCAGATATGTCGCACTACGACGGCGTGGATAGGATACGGCTGCAGTAAACCGCTGTGCGGTTTACTGCAGAGGGACTAAGGGACTAGGGACTAATACCAACTTTGATTGGGGGAGAGTGAATGGCAAACGACAAGCTGATTGACATCGACAATCTGACGAAGGTGTTTTACACGGACGAAGTGGAGACGCATGCGCTCTCCGGGATTCACTTGACGATCTCGCGCGGCGAGTACGTGGCGATGAGCGGGCCTTCGGGCTGCGGCAAGTCGACGCTGCTCTCGATACTTGGTCTGCTGGACACACCGACGGGCGGCAAGTACATGCTGAACAACAAGCCTGTGGAGAACCTGAGCTTCGGCGAGCGTTCGCGGATTCGCAACCAGGAAATCGGCTTCATCTTTCAGAGCTTTAACCTGATTGGCGATCTGACGGTGGAAGAGAATGTGGAGCTTCCGCTGACGTATCGCGCGGGAATGCCTTCAGCAGAGCGTAAGAAGCGCGTGAAGGAAGCATTGGAGCGCGTGAATATGGCGCACCGCATGCGGCATTATCCGGCACAGCTCTCAGGCGGTCAGCAGCAGCGTGTGGCTGTGGCGCGAGCGCTGGCGGGTTCGCCTTCAATTCTGCTGGCCGACGAACCGACGGGCAACCTGGACTCGAAGAACGGCGAGGCAGTGATGCACCTGCTGGCCGATCTGCACCGCGAGGGCTCAACGATCTGCATGGTGACGCACGATCCACGCTTTGCCAAGCATGCGCAGCGCGAAGTGCATCTCTTTGACGGCAAGGTTGTCTCCGAGGACGAGCTGCGTAAGCTGACGGCTGAAGTGGAGGCTTAATCATGCTGAAAGATCTGCGTTATGCGCTGCGGCGGCTGAGGCACGCGCCTGGATTTGCCGTGACTGTGGTGTTGATGCTGGCTCTGGGTATTGGCGCCAACACCGCGGTGTTCAGCGTGATGAACGCGATCCTGATGCAGTTGCTTCCAGTGACCCGGCCGGAGGGGCTGTTTTATGTACACATGGCGAACGGTGAGGAACAGCCGCCGGGCGCGGGCAATACAGGCGACTCGAATACTTCGTTTTCCGAGGGCGGCTTTGAGATGCTACGGCAGCGGAGCGATGTTTTTGAAGAGCTGATTGCCTATGTGCCGCTGAGCCTGACCGGCAACGTTGCGGTGCGCCATGGTGAACTGCCGGAAGAAGCTGAAGGCGAAGAGGTGAGCGGGAATTTCTTCTCCGGGCTTGGCGCGCAACTGGCGCAGGGTCGCGGATTTACGCATGCCGATGAAAAGAACCACGCGCCGGTTGCTGTGATCAGCTACAACTACTGGAACCGCAGTTTTGCGCGCGATCCTTCCATTGCCGGCCAGACGATTTACGTCAAGGGAATCCCGATGACGGTTGTGGGCGTTGCGGCGCGCGGATTCCACGGCATTGAACCGGGTAGCGCCATCGACTTCTGGATTCCGCTACAGAACCGTGCCGCTCTGAATGCGTGGGGAATGCCTCCGAGCGCGAATGGTTCGAATGCGAGCATCAACTCGCTTTATAGCGATCCGAAATGGTGGTCCCTTCGGCTCATGGCACGGCTGCGTTCCGGCATTACGCCCGCGCAGGCGCAGCAGGCGTTGAGTGGAACCTTTCTGGAAGCTGCGAAACAGTCCGTCGGAACGGTGGATGTGAAGCAGTGGAAACCGCAGCTCGGCTTTACGCCGGCGCATGGTTTGGGAACTTCCAGTGACGGATATCGTGATCAGTTGAATGTGCTGATGTGGCTTGTTGCGCTGGTTCTGCTGATTGCATGCACGAATGTGGCGATGCTGATGCATGCGCGGACAACGGCGCGGCAGCGCGAGTTCAGCGTGCGGCTGGCGATTGGCGCAAACAAGAGCGCGATTCTGCGCAGCATGATGTGGGAGAGCGGTCTGCTGGTGACGGCGGGAGCAGCGCTGGGATGGGCGTTTGCACTGGCTGCGACGCGAGCGCTGGCCGCGTGGTCGGATATTGAGACGGGATTGAATCCGGATCGCACGGTGCTTCTGTTTACGCTGGCGATCTCCTGCGCGGCGGCTATTTTATTTGCGCTGATTCCCTTCTGGGCGGCGATTCACGCGCCGGTGAATGGAGTGCTGCGCTCAAACTCTGCCAACGTGACGGAAAGCCGCGTGCGCACGCTGTTCAGTCGTGCCGCACTGGCGCTGCAGATGGCGGTCTGCCTGGTGCTGCTGATGGCTGGCGGATTGCTGTTGCGCACGCTGCGTAACTATGCGACGCAAAACCTTGGCATGGACACACAGGGGCTGCTTGTTTTCGGCGTTACGCCGCCGGCTCAGGCCAAGGCGCTGTTGTTCTATCGCACGCTGCTTGAGCGCATTCGCGAGACGCCAGGCGTGGAGTCGGTTTCGATGGCCGAAAACCGGCCGGGGACAGGATGGTCGAACAACAGCGGCGGCTTCTTTCTCGATGGCGCGCCCAAAGACGGCATGTTGCGCTCGAATGACGTGGGCCCGGATTTCTTCCGCACCATGGGCATTCCCATTGTTGACGGACGCGACGTGGCGCAGACAGATACGCCGGTCACGCCGACTATCGCATGGGTCAACGAGACTTTTATAAAGAAGTATCTTCCCAACGCGAATCCTCTGGGGCATGTTCTGGGCCGCAACCACCAGATCACAATCGTCGGCGTGGTACACGACAACAAGTACACCTCCGTGGATGAAGATTCGATACCTATGGCTTATTACGACCAGATGCAATCGCCACAGATTGGCACGATGCACATCGAGGTGCGGGTGCGCGGCGACGCCAAGGCCATGCTGCCGGTGATGCGCAGGGTTGTCGCAGCAATCGATCCCAACATTCCGCTCGACCAGCCGATGACGCAGCAGGAACAGTTTGACAGATCGTATGCGCAGCAGCGCATGTTTGCGGCGATGGGCGGGTTCTTTGGTGTGCTCTCCGCAATGCTGGTGGCAGTGGGATTGTATGGAATGCATTCGTTCCGCGTGAGCCGCAAGACGACGGAGATTGGCGTGCGCATGGCATTGGGCGCGAGCCGTACGCAGGTACTGGCGATGGTGATGCGCGAGAGCTTATGGATTCTGCTGGCGGGACTGGCTGTGGGGATTCCGCTGACGCTGCTGGCGGTGCGTCCGCTGCGCGCGATGCTCTACCAGTTATCTCCGTTTGATGCGACGAGTTTTGCGATAGCGATTGCGGCGATGTTTGCGGTGGCGGGATTGGCCACGTGGATTCCTGCGCGGCGGGCGGCTTCGATAGAGCCGATGCGGGCGTTGCGGACCGAGTAGGAGGGGAGTAGGTCAGTTTGAATGCGGGGGTTGAAGCCCCATTGTTTTTTCAGCCATTTTCGGCATGACAAAAATCGTGCCCTGTTACGAGACAAATTCAAACAGACCTGCTACCGGCCAGGAGGGGTTTCGATGATGAACGATTTGCGATACGCGATGCGGCAGCTTCGGAACTCTCTGGGGTTTGCGCTGACGGCCATTCTTACGCTTGCGCTGGGGATTGGCGCGACGACTGCGATCTTCTCGATTGTGGAAGGCGTGCTGCTGCGGCCGTTGCCGTTTCCGGATGCGAAGCGCCTGGTGATCTTTGGTGACAGCCTGGACGGCGCAGATCTAGACAAGCCTTCGGTGCCGGCTCCTGAGGCAGTGCAGTACATGCGCGATACACACAGCTTTGATGCGCTGGGCGTGTATCGCGACGGCATGTATGAGCTGTCGGGCGTTGGCGAGCCGGCACACATCACTGCAAGCCGGATGTCTGCCAGCGTGTTTTCCGTGCTGGGTGTGAGCCCGGTGATGGGCCGCATATTTACCAAGCAAGAGGATGAGAGCAAGAGTCAGGTGGCTGTGCTGAGCTATGCGACGTGGATGAGCCGCTTTCATGGCGATCCGCGGGCGATTGGCGAGGCGATCGAGCTGGAGCGCAAGCCGTACGAGATTATCGGCGTGATGCCGCGGGATTTTGAATTTCCGCTGGTTCCGGGACAGTTGAACCGGACGGAGATGTGGATTCCGATGAGCTTTACGAGCGGCGACCTGAAGAATGACACGAGCTGGAATTTCCTGATGGTGGGAAGGCTGAAGGCCGGCATGAGCGTGGAACAAGCGAAGCAGGACAGCGAGCGCGTGTCGCAGGCGATCATGCACGGCTGGCCGGCTCAGTATGCGAGCTTGAAGATTCATGCAACGCTTGAGCCACTGAATGAGAGCACGGTAGCTGCGGCCCGTCCGCTGCTTCGCACGATGTTTTTTGCCGTAGCTGTGGTGCTGTTTATTGCGTGCGCGAATCTTGCGGGGCTGCTGCTGGTGCGGGTGATCCGGCGGAACCGTGAGTTTGCGGTGCGGCTGGCGCTGGGCGCGAGCGGGGCCACGATTGTGCGGCAGAACCTGATGGAGGCGCTAACGCTGAGCGTTACTGGTGGACTGCTTGGACTTGCGCTGGCTGCCGTGGCGCTGAAGGTGGGCGTCAGCCTGCTGCCAGAGACACTGCCGCGCATCAGTGCGATCGGGCTGGACTGGCAGGTGGTGGGCTTTGCGCTGCTTCTGGCGGTAGCGACGGGATTTGTATGCGGGCTGGCGCCTGCGCTGGCGGCGGCAAAGACGGGCGTGAACGAGACGCTGAAGGAAGGCGGACGAACGGGAACGAGCGGTGCGCGTCATGCACGGTTACGTTCGGCGCTGGTGATTACAGAAGTTGCCGTGGCGCTGGTGTTGCTGGTGGGCGCCGGCCTGCTGCTCAGAAGTTTTGAGAAGCTGCGGCAGGTAGATCCCGGGTTCCGTGCAGATCATGTGCTGACGGCGTATTACAGCTTGCCGAATCAGCAGTACTCGACACAGGGCAGCATCGATGGATTTACGACCGCAGTGCTGGATAAATTGCGGCAGCTACCGGGTGTGGAGGCGGCTGGAATTGTGGGAGATTTGCCGGCAAGCGGAGCCTCTAACAATTCGGCGTTTGTGACCGAAGGATATGTTGCACCCAAAGGCGCCGGACTCACCCTGGCTTGGACCACAACGACGATTGGCGATTACTTCCAGGCGGCTGGGATTCCAGTGTTGAGCGGACGGGCGTTTACGGAAGCGGACACGGCAGATGCACCGCTGGTGGTGATTGTGAACCGCACCTTTGCTAAGAAGTACTGGCCGGGACAAAATCCGATTGGGAAGCGCATGCGTCGCGGGACGAACGAAACACTGCTGCCATGGATGACTGTGGTGGGCGAGATTGGCGATGTGAAGCAAGGCTCCGTGGACGGGCCTGTGCTGCCGCAGTACTACCAGCCGACGGCGCAGGTTGCGAAATCGATTGGGCAGTTTGCGCCGCCGGGGATGACGATGGGCGATGGCGGCGCGATTGTGCTGCGGACTTCGCTGAGGCCGGGGGCGATGAAGTCCACGCTGATCGGCACGATTCATACGATTGATCCGCAGCTTCCTCTGATGCAGATTCAGACGATGAACCAGGTGGTGGAAGGAAACCAGGCGCCGCATAAGTTCAACACAGCGATCATTGCCAGCTTTGCGGGAGCAGCAGTGCTGCTGGCGATGCTGGGAATCTATTCGGTGATTGCGTTTTCGACAGCCATGCGCACGCAGGAGATGGCGATCCGGCTGGCGCTGGGCTCGCAGCGGTCGAGCATTGTGCGGCTGGTGCTGCTCTCAGGCACAAAACTTGCGGGGGCAGGATGCGCGATTGGCGTGGTGGCGAGTTTGTTTGCCACACAACTGCTCAAGTCGCTGCTGTTCGAGGTGAATCCGCTGGACCCGATGGTGATTGTGCTGGCGGCGGTGGGGATTTTTGTGCTGGCGCTAGGGGCTTCCCTGGTTCCGGCACGGCGCGCGGCGTCGATTGAACCGATGCGGGCGCTACGGATGGAGTAGTCAGGAGCGATGCGATGAACCTGCTGCGGAATCTTCGATTCAGCTTACGTGTGCTGCGTAAAAGTCCAAGCTTCACGCTGGCGGTAGCGTTGACGCTGGCACTGGGCATTGGCGCGACGACAGCGATCTTCACGGTGGTGTACGCGACGCTGATTGCTCCGATGCCGTATCCCAACCCGGATCAGCTGGTGATGGTGTGGCAGAAGATTGACGGCAATCGCAATGGCGTATCCGCAGGCGATTACACGGACTGGGTGCAGCAGAGCCATGTCTTTCAGGGGTTGAAGGCATTTGCCGGAACCAGTTTCAACATGGCGGGTAAAGAGCAGCCGGAGATGGTGGATGGCCAATATGCGACGCCGGGCTGGCTGGCCATGCAGGGCATCGGCTTCCAGATGGGCCGCGACATGCTGCCGGAGGAAGGCGTGGACGGCCGGGATCATGTGGTGGTGCTGACGAACAAGTTGTGGCAGCGCCTGGGCGCCGACCCGACTATTGTGGGCAGGCAGATTACGCTCGACCAGAAGCAGTTCACTGTGGTGGGCGTGCTGAAGCCGGGAATGGCGGATCGCTTTACCTGGCAGGTGTGTGCTCCGCTGGTGTTTCATCCGGCGCAACTGAATCACGATTATCACTGGCTGAATGTGATGGGGCGGCTGAAGCCGGGCATGACGCTGGAGCAGGCCAACGCAGATATGCAGGCGGTAGCGGCGCATGTGGCCGAGGCGAATCCGAGATCGAATAAAGGCTACGGCGCCGGAGTAGAGCAGCTACAGAACGACTTTGTGGACAACAATACAAAGCTGGGGCTTTGGCTGATGCTGGGCGCGACGGGCTTTGTGCTGCTGATTGCATGCGCGAACATTGCCAACCTGTTGCTGGCTCGCGGCACGATGCGGCAGCGCGAAGTGGCGATACGGTCTGCGGTGGGCGCGACGAAGCGAGATGTGTTTGTACAGTTTGTGACGGAGAGCCTGGTGCTGGCGTTTGCGGGCGGCGCGCTGGGTATTGGAGTTGGGTACGGGATTCTGCACCTTTTCATTTATTTCTTTCCGCCTGACATGCTGCCGAGCGAGGTGGATCTGCGGCTGAGTTTGCCGGTGCTACTGATGTCAATTGCAGCGACGACGCTGTCCGGCTTGCTGGCGGGATGCGCGCCGGCGTGGTATGCCTCACGCGTTGATCCGGCGGATGCGTTGAAGGAGGGCGGACGCTCGGGATCAAGCCGTATGAGACACAGGCTGCGGCAGGCGCTGGTGGTGGGTGAGTTTGCAATGGCGCTTTCTCTGCTGGCAGGCGCAGGCCTGCTGATGCATAACTTCTGGAACCTAAACCAGGTGGACCTGGGCGTGAAGGTGGATCATGTGCTGACCTTCGAACTGCCGATGAACAAGGACCTGAACTGGCCGGCGGAGAAGATCACTTCCTACTATCAGCAGATTGTGCGGAACGTGGGAGCGGCGCCGGGCGTTGAGAGTGCTACTGGGGTGACGGGGCTACCGCTGCAAGGCACGTATTTCGGAATGTCTTTCACGATTACGGGCCAGGGCGATTTCAACGACGTGTCGCAACGGCGCAACACGGGCTTCCAGATGATTACGCCGGATTACTTCAGGACGTTTGGGGTTCACCTGGTGCGGGGACGCGCGTTTACGGATGCGGACAATGCGCAGAGCCCGCATGTGGCAATGGTGAATGAGCAGTTTGCGCGGCAGTTTCTGCAGGGCAAAGAACCGATTGGACAGCGCGTCAATGTGGAGCAGCTTATTCCCGGCGTTGAGCAGCTTGGCCCTGTGCAGGCGTGGGAGATTGTGGGCGTGTTCCACGATGTGCGCGGCGGTGGGTGGGAGCATCAACGGCCGGAGGTAGATGTGCCGTTTGCGCAAAGCCCGTGGGTCGATCTGAGCATTGGCGTGCGCACTGCAGGCGACCCGGCGGCAATGACGAAGACGATTACGGCGGCGGTGCATGCGGTGGACCCGACGGTTGCCCTCTCCAATGTACAGACGCTTGAGCAGGTGCGCGATGAGGATCTTGCAGGGGATCGCTTTGGCCTGGTGCTCTTCGGGTTTTTTGCAGCGGTTGCGCTGGCGCTTGCGGCGATTGGGATTTACGGTGTGATGGCGTATTCGGTGGGGCAGAGATCGCATGAGATCGGACTGCGGATGGCGCTGGGCGCCACGCGCAACGGCGTGGTGGGAATGGTGATGCGCGAAGGGTTGATGCTGGCCGGCATCGGATTAGCGCTCGGCTTTGTGGGCGCGTATTTTGTGGGCCGCGCGATGCAGAGCATGTTGTTTGGAGTTGCAGCGCTGGATGTAAGCGCGTTTTGCGCCGTGGGATTGCTTTTGCTGATTGCTGCGCTGGTGGCTTGTTATTTTCCGGCGCGGAGAGCGGCGGCAATTGAGCCCATGCAGGCGTTGCGGACGGAATGACAGAGATCAAGGGTCAGAGATCAAGCTGATCCATACCGATTGGAGACCAGGATGAACGCGCTTCTACAGGATGTTCGCTTTGCGCTGCGGCAGCTTCGCAAGTCACCGGGCTTTACGCTGACGGTTGTGGTGACGCTGGCGCTGGGAATTGGCGCGAATGCGGCGATCTTTACGCTGTTTGACCAGGCGCTGTTGCGAATGCTGCCGGTGGAGAAGCCGAAGGAGCTGGTGCGCTTTGAGTGGACGGGGGCGTATAGCGGCTCTGCGAGCAGCTTTGGCGGCGATACGGACAATTATTTCTCGTATCCGATGTACAAGGACCTGCAGGCGAAGAACCAGGTGTTTACGGACATTCTGGCGACGGATCGGGTGGGGGCTGGCCTTTCATGGCATAACCAGGCGGAGGCGCGAGACGGCGAGGTTGTCTCGGGAAATTATTTTGAGGTGCTGGGATTGCACCCAGCAGCGGGCCGGTTGTTTACGCGGCAGGATGAGACGGCAAGGGACGCAAACCCAGTCGTGGTGCTGGGAAACGAGTACTGGAAGGGACGCTTTGGCAGCTCGCGCGACGTGGTTGGCCAGACGCTCATGGTCAACGGACGCGCGTTTGAGATTGTGGGCGTGGCGCCCGAGGGCTTCGATTCGGCAATTGGCGGGTTCAAGCCGGCCTTCTTTATTCCGGTGACGATGCTGTACACGGTGCATCCGTGGCGCGCTCTCCGCGAAGACTTGAAGAACCGCCAGGCTATTTACCTGACGCTGGTGGCGCGGCTCAAGCCAGGCGTAACGCGCGAACAGGCCGAGACGAGCCTTGCGCCGCTGTGGCATGCTTTTCGCGCCTATGAGCTGACGCTCTACAAAGAGCATAACGAGCGGTTCGCGAAGCGGTTTGTGGATCAGTCGAAGCTGAAAGTGATTGACGATTCTAAGGGATTTTCACCCAACCGCGGGGATTTGCATACGCCGCTGGTTGTGCTGATGAGCATGGCGGGGCTTCTGGTGGCGATGTGCGCGATCAATGTGGCTACGCTGCTGCTGCTCAGGGCTTCTGCACGGGCACGCGAGATGGCCATGCGTTATGCGCTTGGCGCAAAGCGCGGACGGATTGCCGCGCAGTTGCTGATAGAAGGCGGACTGATTGGCCTGGTGGGCGCGATAGCGGGACTGCTGCTGGCGCCTACGGTGGCCCATGTGCTGGTGCGGCTGATTACGAATGCCGATCCGGGTTCAGAGCCTTACTCTTCGCACATTGATGCGCGGATTCTGCTCTTTACGCTTGCCGTTGCGATGGTAGCGAGTTTGCTGTTCAGCATTGCGCCCGTGCTGTACTTCCTCAAGCCGAATCTTGCGGCAACGCTCCGGCAGAATTCTGGAACTGCCACGAAGAATTCGCAGCGCTTCCGGAAGATTGCCGTGGGCGTGCAGATTGCGCTGAGCGTGATGCTGCTGGGCGGCGCGGGATTGTTTGTGCGAACGCTGGAAAATCTGCGGCAAACAAATGTGGGCTTTGCGACGGATCACCTGGTGGAGTTTTCACTGGACCCCGGCTCGTCCGGTTACACGGACAGCCATGTGGCTCGCAGCGTGCAGGATTCGATTGATTCCTTGCGGCGGATACCGGGAGTGATTTCGGTGGCGGCGACGACGGACCCTGAATTGTCGGGCGATGGCGAGGGAAATGGCTATTTAGTGCAGGGATACAAGCCGGGCCCGGATGAAAACATGACCATGGAGTCGGCACGGGTTACGCCGGGATACTTTGTCACGATCAAGCACCCGCTGCTGGTGGGCCGCGAGTTTACGGATGCTGACCGCGTGGGCCAGCTCAAGGTGGCAGTAGTGAACCTGACGATGGCGAAGAAGTTTTATGGGACACCGCAGAATGCGATTGGGCGGCAGATTACGAGTGGCGATCCGAGCAAGGATGGCTGGGAGACGATTGTCGGCGTGGTTGGAGACTCAAAGCACTACGATCTGCGGACGTCGCTGAATTCCGCGGTATATGAGCCATATTTCGAGGATGAGCACCCGAATGGCGTGGAGGTGTATCTGCGGACGACGGGCGATCCGAAGAGGACTGAGAGCGCTGTGCGGCAGACGATTCATGCTCTGGATGCGGCGCTGGTGGTGGATGGACTGCGAACCATGGAAGAGCAGATGGACCAGATCGCTTCGCATGAAGTGGCGCTGGCGTATCTTGCCATAGGTTTCTCTGCCCTGGCGTTGCTAATGGCGGCGGTTGGGCTGTATGGGGTGCTGGCTTATTCGACAGAACAAAGGACGCGCGAGATTGGCGTGCGGCTGGCGCTAGGCGCGCAGCGGTGGAGCGTTATTACGCTGGTGCTGCGCGAGATGGTGATTATTGCAGCGATTGCGACAGCGATTGCGTTGCCCGCGACGGTGATGCTGGCGCGCCTGCTGAAGAGCCAGTTGTTTGAAGTGACGGCGGCGGACCCGGTGACGCTGATGGGCGCGGTGGCGGTGACAGCCGTAATGGTGGCGCTCGCAGCGCTCTTACCTGCGCAGCGCGCGGCTGCGATAGAACCGATGCGGGCGCTGAGGACTGAGTAGGGTGGATTGCTTTAAGGAGAGATGGAGATGAATTCCATTTTGCAGGATGTTCGCCATGCGCTGCGCCAATGGCGCAGATCGCCGGGCTTTCCGCTTACGGCGATTGCTGTATTGGCGCTGGGGCTGGGCGCGAACATTGCCGTCTTTAGCGTGCTGAATGGAGTTCTGCTGCGGCCGCTGCCGTACTTCCAGCCGGACCGGGTTGTGCAGATCGATTTCGATCAGGCACCGATGCAGTGGGAGTCTCTGAATTATGCGAATATGCTGCAGCTTCGCGATGTGGCGCATCTTCAGATGGGCGCCGATCTCAGCGGCCGCATGATCAGCGTGGCCGGCCCAGGCGGACGGTTCCAAGTTGCGCAGGTTTCTGTGACCGCTGGCACGTTTTCGATGCTTGGCGTGCATCCGGCACTGGGCCGTGAGTTTCGCGAGGAAGAAGAAGTGCCGGGCAAGGAGCGTGTGATTGTGTTGAGCGATGCGGCGTGGCGCAAGCTCTATAACGCCGATCCTCAGGTGCTGGGCAAGACACTTGTGTTCCGCGGCGATGCTTACACGATTGTGGGCGTCATGCCGCCGGGGTTCAGCTTTAGTTTTGGCGCCAATGCGATGCAGATATGGTCTCCGCAGGCATTTACCGCAGCGAACCGAAGTGCGATGGCGGGCGAAGAACAGATTTACGGCACGATGTATGCGCGGCTGCCGGAGGGCATGACGGCGGCACAGCTTGCGGCCCGGCTGAGTCCTGCGCAGGCGGCGATTGCGAGGGAAACGCCAGCCGGGGAAGGTCCGCCTGCGCGCATCAAGGTTACGCCTTACCAGCAGACGCTGGTGGAAGATATTCGCAAGCCGCTGCTTCTTTTGTATGGAGTGACCATCGGCATCTGGGCGCTGGCGTGCCTGAATGTGGCGAGCCTGATGTTGACACGCGCAGTTTCACACAGCCGCGAGCAGGCCATTCGCTCTGCACTGGGCGCGAGCCGCGGAAGGCTTGTGCAGCAGTCACTGGTAGAGAGCCTGCTACTGAGTGGAGTTGGCTCGCTGACAGGACTGATCATCGCTCAGGCTGCGATTCGGCTGCTCCGGCATCAGCTTGAGACTCATATTTTTCTTTTCAATGGAGTCCATTTCGATTGGCGGTTGATTTGCGGACTGGCAGCGGTGACGCTTGTTACATCGGTGATTGTCGGCGTGATTCCGGCGCGCTGGGCTTCCAGCCGCAGCGTGCAGGCTCGGCTGCATGGCGCAAACAGCACTGCGACAACGCAGCAGAATCGCACGCGCGAGGCACTGGTAGCGGCGCAGATTGCGCTGACACTGGTGTTTCTTGTTGGCGCCGGATTGTTTTTGCGCACAGTGTATGCACTGCGTCATGTTGCGCTTGGGTTTTCACAGGAGAATATCCTGTCCGGTGGTGTGATTCTGAATCCTCCAGCCTGGGATTTTCGCAGCAATCATGACAACGAGCCAAATATTGTGCAGACACACTATATGCCGCTGCTGGAGCGGCTGCGCGCAATTCCCGGTGCGACGGATGTGGCGCTCAGCTCAGTTGTTCCGATGCGCGGTGAGTTTGCAGTGAAGGTCTCGGGCACGCTTGACCATCACAAACCAGCAGAAGGACATGAAAGAGAAAATGTTTCCGATGGACGTGTGGCTTCAGCGGACTTTGCGGAGACGCTGGGCATTCCGATGGTTCGCGGACGCTTCTTCACCAATGACGATACGACAGCGTCGCCTGCGGTTGTGGTGGTGAACCAGGCGTTTGTGAACACGTATCTGCCCGGGCAAGATCCGATTAGGCATGTCTATGGCATGGGCGAAAAAGGGCGTTTTACCGACGCGCACATTGTGGGAGTGATTGGCGATGTGAAGCAGGGCGACGTAAAGGAGACAACGCGTCCGGAGGTTTATGTCAGCCTGGCACAGATTGAGCCAGGAACTCCGTTTTACAGCATTGCCCGCGCGTTTATGGAGGTAGCAATCCGCGCGTCCGTGCCGGGAGATTCTCTGCGCGCGCAGTTCGACAAGGCGCTGCATGAGGTGGCACCGGATGCGACGACCACAAACGTGGAGACGATGCGGGAGACAGTGGAAGACTCGTTTGGCTCGCAGACACTGATCGCGCATCTGCTGGAGGCGTTTGCCGGGCTGGCGCTGATGATTGCTTCCGTGGGTTTGTATGGGTTGCTGTCGTTTACTGTGGCGCAGAGGACACGGGAGATTGGCGTGCGGATTGCTCTGGGAGCGCCCCAGGGGAACATTCTTGCGCTGGTGATGAAGCGTGCACTGGTGATGGTGGGTATCGGATTGGCTGCTGGAACAGGCATTTCGTGGTTCGCGGTGAGATTTGCTTCCAGCTACATCTACGGAGTGAAAGCGCATGATGCACTGACATTTGCCACGGTTGCGGTGGTGCTGGGCGCGGCATCGTTTGTGGCGGCATGGCTGCCGGCGCGGCGTGCCGCATCGGTGGACCCCATTCTGGCTTTGCGGTCGGAGTAAAGAAAGACAACAGAGAGCTTTGAGTTTTTTGGGAGTAAGGATAGAGATGATCGATCTGAAGAATGTAGAGCGGAGTTACAAAACGGGGCACACGGAGACGTGGGTGCTGCGGCGAGTCGGATTAACGATCCGCGAGGGCGAGTTTGTCACGATTATGGGACCATCCGGCGCGGGAAAGTCGTCGCTGCTGAATGTGCTGGCGCTGCTCGATGACGGATGGACGGGCGAGTTCTGGTTCGGCGAGATGCCGGTACACCGGCTCAATCGCAAGCAGAGAGCGGAGCTGGCTCGGCAGCGGATCGGGATGGTGTTTCAGAGCTATCACCTGCTGGACGATCTGACGGTGGCGGAGAATATCGACCTACCGCTCAGCTACAAAAATATGCCCACGAAAGATCGCGCGGGAATGGTGGCGGAGATTCTGGACCGCTTTCAGATTGTGGCGAAGAAGGATCTGTATCCGAACCAGCTTTCCGGCGGGCAGCAGCAGTTGGTGGGTATTGCGCGCGCGGTGGTGCATGCGCCACAGCTACTGCTGGCCGATGAGCCGACGGGGAACCTGCACTCGACGCAGGCGAAGGAGATCATGGAGCTTTTCCGTGAGCTGAACAAGCAGGGCACGACGATTGTGCAGGTGACGCACTCGGATGAGAACGCGCGCTATGGCTCACGGATTCTGGAGCTCCGCGATGGATGGGTTACGCGCGACGAACAGGTGCTTTCAGCCGCAACGGAGGCCCAGTGAAGGGAAGAATGATTTTGAATACCCATAAGAAAAATTTTGCGGCTGTGCGGTTACAGGCGATCGCGGCAGTTCTTTTGCTTGGCGCGAATCAGGCTTTCGCGGCTATGCCTCAGCAGGCGCAAGCTGCGCAGTCCGGGGTGCAGCAGACACAGCCGGCGCCGGATGCGCCTTCTACCGCGGCAAATGGCGCGGCGACTCTAACGCTGGCGCAACAGGCGCAGCAGTTGCAGCAGCAGGCAGTCGCGCCGCCAAAACCATTCCACATCGAGATGCCACATTCGCGTAACCCGATCGCGCCTTACCGGCCCAGCACTGTGCCTGAGCTGGACCTCAGCAACTCGCCGCGCCTCGCGACCCTCATCCGCGAAGGAAAGATCTATATCTCCCTGAATGATGCGATTGCGCTGGCAATTGAGGACAACCTTGATTTGGCTTCGTTCCGCTATAACCTGCCGACAGCACTGGCCGATCTTGCCCGCACCAAGGCCGGCGGCGTGGTCAATGGCACCAACACGGGCGTCACCAGTCCGCTGGGAGCCGTCGGAGGGTCTTCTGCCGGTGGAGGAGGAGCAGTTTCATCCGGAGCCGGGGCAGCCGGAGCCGGCGGCATTGTTACATCCACCCTGGGCGAAGGAACATTCGTGAATCCCTTCGATCCCGTGCTCACCTTCAAGGGCCTAGTCGATCACACCAAGACGCAGGAGCTGAATACGATTGTGGCGGGCGTTCCTCTGCTCGAGACGAACACGATTGGCTATACCACGCAGTACACCGAATATTTTCCCACTGGTACGGAACTTCAGTGGACTCTCACCGGTCAGCGGCAGACGATCAACAGCCCGCTCCAAATCGTGAACCCTGCGATTACGCTTACCTGGCAGGCTTATATCGCGCAGCCGCTGCTGGCGGGTCTTGGCTACGGCACCAACGAGCGCTATATTCGCATTGCAAAGAAGAACCTCCAAATTACCGACCTTGCCTTCAAGGCGCAGGTTGTCGCTACCGTTACGGGAGTCGAGGATATTTATTGGGACCTGGTCAACGCTTACGAAGACGAACAGATCAAGGAGCGCTCACTTGCTTACGCCAACCAGACCCTGAGCGACGATCAGAAGCAACTCGAGCTCAAGGCCATCCCTGCCATGCAGGTGATGACCGATCAGGCGGCCGTGGCCGCCGCCGAAGGCAACCTTACGATTTCACGGACGAACTTGCGAGCCGCGGAATTCTTCCTGAAAAACGCGCTTACCAAGGCCGATGATCCTACCATCGACGCAATGTCCGTGATTCCGCTGGACACCAAAGGCGCGACTGATCCCAACGAAAGCAAGTCGATTGACGATCTCATCGCCGAGGCCGAGAAGAACCGTACCGATGTCGCCCAGGACCAGATCGTCATGCAGAACACGCAGGAGAACCTGAAAGCTATTAATAACAGCCTGCTGCCTCAACTCAATGCGTACGGATTTTTCGGCGGATCCGGAAATGGCGGCCCGCTGAACCCGAACTGCAACCAAGGCCCTAGTTATTGCACGACTACCCTTTCCAGCACCACGCCCGGCGTTCTGCAGGACGCCTTCAACTACTCTGCGCCTGAATACCAGGTCGGCTTCACACTGAACATTACGCTTCGCAACCGTATTCAGAAGGCTGACCAGTTCCGTGCTCAGCTTGCGTTCCGCCAAAGCCAGATCTCTTACGAGCAGCAGAAGAAGACCATCCGTTTCGATGTACGCAACTCGCAGTTCGCTCTGCAGCAGGCGCAGGGCCGTATCGTAGCGGCGCAAAAGGCCCGCGACCTGGCGCAGAAGACCTTTGACATCACGACAGAGGAGCAGAAGCTTGGAGCGAAGTCCAGCGTTGACACGCTGCTTGCGGAAAGTGCTCTGGCTGTGGCCGAATCGGCGCTCTACGTAGCGCAGACTCAATATGAGAAAGCAAGAGTCGATATCGATCGCGCCACCGGAGAGACGCTGGATCGGACAGGGGTCTCGATTGACGATGCAAAAGCGGGGGTCGTGACGCATGCGCCGTAGTGCGTTGGCTGCATATATTCGGGATGGAGCGCACTGCCGCTCTATCCTTGACCAGTGCGGTGTTTCAATTGCCAAGGTAAGACCGAGCGCTGTGGAGGCAAGTCATTCCAACTAACGGGAACAAGATTCGCGTGCTGGTTGCCGACGATCAGCCGCATATTCTCGAAGCGGTCGAGCTGCTGCTTGCTCCGCATGGAATTGCCGTGCATTGTGTGCGGTCGCCTGAGCTGGTGATGGAGGCGCTGAGCGAGCGCGATTACGATGTGCTGCTGATGGACCTGAACTATACGCGCGATACGACCTCCGGGAAGGAGGGTCTGGATCTGCTGGCGCGGATTCAGGAGTTCGACAAGCGGCTGCCCGTGATTGTGATGACGGCGTGGGGAAATATCGACCTGGCCGTTGAGAGCATCAAGCGCGGAGCGCGGGATTTTGTGCAGAAGCCATGGGAGAACGAACGGCTGCTGAGCCTGATTCGCGTGCATGCGGAGCTGCATCAGGCGCTGCGGCGCGCTCGGCAACTGGAGCTGGAGAATCGGCTGCTGCGCGCTGAAGGAATGCCGGATTTTGTGGCCTCCGCGCCGTCGATGCAGCTTGTTCTGGAACTGATTGCGCAGGTGGGGCCGTCGGACGCAAATGTTCTGATCACGGGCGAACATGGAACCGGCAAGGAGATTGTGGCGAAGCTGTTGCATTCAGCATCGCTGCGCGCGCGGATGCCGCTGGTGGCGGTGAATGCGGGCGGACTGCCGGAAGGAACGTTTGAGAGCGAGATATTTGGCCATGTAAAGGGTGCGTTTACGGATGCGCGCACGGATCGCATCGGGCGGTTTGAGCTGGCCAACAACGGCACGCTGTTTCTGGATGAGATTGCCAACGTTCCGCTGCGGCAGCAGGCAAAGCTGCTGAGGGTTCTTGAGACCGGCGAGCTGGAACGTGTGGGCTCGTCACAGACACGGCGTGTGGATGTACGGGTGCTGGCGGCGACGAATGCGAATCTGCACGAAGAGGCGGTTGCAGGAAATTTTCGCGAGGATTTGCTCTTCCGACTGAATACGGTGGAGATTCATTTGCCTGCGCTGCGCGAACGGCGCGAGGATATTCCGCTGCTGGCGGCACATTTTCTGGAGCGCAGCAGGACGCGGTATCGCAAGCAGATTACGGATTTCGCGCCCGCGGCGATGCAGGCGATGATGCAGTATGCATGGCCGGGCAATGTGCGCGAGCTGGAGCATACAGTGGAGCGCGCAGTTCTGCTGGCGCGTGGAGAGCAGATTGAGCCGCCGAATCTCGCGATTGCTTCTTCGCGTCCGCAGGCTGGAAGCGTTGATACGATGAGCATCGAGGAGATGGAGGCGCAACTAATTCGAAGAGTGCTTCGCCGCTGCGACGGAAATATCTCACAGGCCGCCGACGCGCTGGGGTTGAGCCGCGCCGCACTCTACCGCCGCATCGAGAAATATGGAATATGAGCGTAAGCCGCGAAGCCGCAGAACATACTCGGCGATAGGCCGGGTATGGCTTTTCTGCATGTGGCTTGCGCTGCCTGCGCTTGTGTTTGCGGGCATCCTGGTTGCACAGGATAAGCTGGATATTTCGGAGTCGCTGCTGATCCTGGGATGCCTTGTGGCCTACCTTGGACTGGTTGCAGCGGCGCTGGTGGACACACTGGTGCGGCAGTTACAGACACTCACGAATGTGATTGCATCGCTTCGCGAGGGAGATTACTCTTTTCGCGCGCGCGGCGCTAATTCGCACGATCCGCTGGGCGAGCTGGCCGGCGAGGTGAATGCGCTGGCCGACCTGCTGCAGGGCCAGAGGGTACGGTCACTGGAAGCTACGGCGCTATTGGCTCGAATTCTCGAAGTGATGCATGCGCCGCTGTTCGCGTTTGACCGCGATAATGTGCTGCAGCTCATCAATGCTTCAGGCGCGGAGCTGTTAGGCCGGCCCTATGCGCGCTGCTTTGGGCGCACAGCGGCTGAGCTTGGTCTGGATGAGCTGTTGAACGCGCCGGATCAGACGATTCATTTATTCGGAAACCGTTCCGCGCGCTGGCTGCTGCGAAGAGCGGGCTTTCGCCAGGAGGGTGCGCCGCATACACTACTGCTGCTGGCCGATGTGAGCGTGCCTCTGCAGGAAGAGGAGCAGGCAGCGTGGAAGCGGCTGATCCGCGTGCTGGGACATGAGCTGTCGAATTCGCTGGCGCCGATCAAGTCGATTGCCGGAAGCCTCTTGATGCGGGTGGATTCACTCGCGGCGGAAGAGGACATGAAGCGGGATTTTCGGCGTGGACTGGGTGTGATGGAGAGCCGCGCCGATTCGCTGCATCGCTTTGTGCAGTCCTACCGGCAACTGGCGCAGCTTCCGCCGCCGAAGTTAAGCCGTGTTGCGCTGGGGCCGCTGCTGGAACGCGTAGTACTGCTGGAGCAAAGGCTTGCAGTGCAGTTGGAAGCGGGCCCGGCGGTGGCGCTGCTTGTAGATCCGGATCAGCTGGAACAGATGCTTATCAACCTGCTGGCGAATGCGGTGGACAGCGCGCTGGGCAATAACAAACAGGCAGTACGGGTTTCGTGGCGCACGGCGGATGATTCAGTGTGGATCGAGATTGAGGACAGCGGACAAGGGATTGCGAATGCGGAGAATCTCTTTGTGCCCTTCTATACCACCAAGCCCAAGGGGAGCGGCGTGGGGCTGGCGCTGGCACAGCAGATTGCGCGCGGGCATCGCGGAGATGTGGAGCTGGTAAACCGCGAGGATGACGCGGGCGCACGGGCCACGGTGCGTTTGCCGTTGGCTTAGGCTGTTTCAGAGCAAAACTACTTCGGCTGATCCCATTTGTTTTTGAGCTGCTCGGCCTGCACCTGCTCGAAGGTCTTTTGCGTGTGCGGGCTCATGCTGGAGTTGCGCGCGGCGACGGGCCAGAGAGAAAAATCACGAAGCGCGAGATGTTTCGAGACACCATTCAAAGACTTGAGCCCGTCTTCAAGTTCAAGGAGTGCGCCCACTGAGAGTTCTAGTGAATGTTCGTCGGGCTGGTAGATAGAGCCGATGGCGTAATCAAGGAACGGTGTGCGCGTTTCTTCAATATGGCAACCGAGGATGTGCGCGATGGGCTTGCCTTCCGTGAAGCGGATGAGACGCTCGGTGCTGGTCTGGAATTCCGTGACTGAGTGAATGTAGAGGCGGCCTGGATAGAGGCTGTCGCCGGTGAGGAGGATGCCGGTGCGGCGGTCATAGAGCGCAATGCTGGCGGAGTCGTGGCCGGGAATGGGAATCACATCGATGGCGCGCGAGCCGAGATCGACGAGGCCGTGTGCATCAGTTCCCTTTCCATCCGGACCATCCGTGATTTGATAGAAGGATTTTTCGTATGCGACTGTGGCGGGGACGAAGGTGACGGGGATGGCGGGGTCGTTCATTGCCTGCACGGCAGGGTCGCCCCAGGTGTGATCTTCATGCGAATGCGAATGTGTGACGATCAGCGGGATGCTCTGACGATGATTGCGTTCAAGCCAGTTGTGGATGGTGCGCTGGAGCGTGGGAACGAGGTTGCCGTTGCGTGAGCCGGTATCAAAGAGCAAGGCCTTGTCTTGTCCGAAGATGAGATAGAGGAAAGGCTTTTCGTAGTCAGTACAGCCGGACTGGCGCAGGATGAAAAACGTCGGGTTGTATTCATGCACCTGCCACTCGGGAATCTCCATGCAGTGCGGGCCGGCGGGCTGCCACTGGCGCGGAAGAACGCCGTGCTCAAGATTGCCGCCATCAGGCTCAGGAAATTGGGCGTGAGCTGCAATTGGTGCAGTAACGATCAAAAATAGTAGAGCAAAAAGTTCGAAGCGCTTCATTGTGAACCTCCGTTGAGACAACAAAGCCGCTCCAATGAATGGAGCGGCTCGTGCCGTTGCAGTGTGCTTATGCAATCAGGTCGTGGACGACATTGCCATAGAGATCGGTGAGGCGATAGTCGCGTCCGCTGTAGTGATAGGTGAGCTTCTGGTGGTCGATACCGAGCTGATGCAGGATTGTAGCGTGAATGTCGTGGACGTGGACAGGGTTTTCGATGGCCTTCCAGCCGAAGTCGTCCGTGGCGCCATAGGTGAATCCGCGCTTGAAGCCACCGCCGGCGATCCACATGGTGAAGCCGTGCGGATTGTGGTCGCGGCCATTGTGCGTCTGGCCGCCCATGAAGCCGCTTCCAACTTCGACCACAGGAGTGCGACCGAACTCCGAGCCGGCAACGATGATGGTTTCGTCGTAGAGGCCACGGGATTTGAGGTCCTTGATGAGCGCGGCGAAGGGTTGGTCGGAGTCGTGGCCGGTCTTGCGATGCATCTCGATGTCGAAGTGATGATCCCAGGGATCGCCCTTGGCGTAGTAGACCTGCACCATGCGTACGCCGCGCTCAATCAGGCGAGCAGCGGTGAGGCAGCCGCGCGCGGTTGAGCCTTCGCCATAGAGCTTGAGCGTGGCTTCGGATTCCTTGCGGACGTCGAAGACATCGGGCGCTTCGGTCTGCATGCGATACGCGGTTTCCATGGAGCCGATGGTGGCTTCGAGCTGTGGATCGTGAACCTGCGACTGGCCCATGTTGAGCTGATTAAGCTGCTTGACGAGGTCGAGTTCTTTGCGCTGCGCGTTGAGATCGAAGCGCTCGTTGTGAATGTTCGAGATGAGCTTCTGCGGATCGAATTCGGACTTATCGACGGCGTCAGAGACGTAGGTTCCCTGATGTACCGGCGAGAGAAAGGCCGAGGACCAGAGCGGCGGGCCGACTGTAGTGGGCACGTCAGGGCAAAGGACGACGAATCCGGGAAGGTTCTGGTTGAGCGAGCCGAGGCCGTAGGTGATCCATGCGCCCATGGAAGGCCGGCCGGAGAAGTTCGCTCCGGTGTTCATCATTTCAAGCGCGGGTTCGTGATTGGGAATCTCGGTGTAGACGCTTTTGACGATGCACATATCGTCTACGCACTCGCCAAGATGCGGAAAGATTTCACTGACTTCGATGCCGCTTTGACCATACTTCTTAAAGGCAAAGGGCGACTTCATGATGTTGCCGGTCTTGCGCTCATGGGCGAGATCGCCGCCGGGCATGGGCTGGCCGTGGTACTTTTCAAGCGCAGGCTTGTAGTCGAAGCTATCAATCTGCGACATACCGCCGTTCATGAAGAGGAAGATGACGTTCTTGGCCTTCGGCTTGTCGGTGATCATCCATGGGGCACGCTCGGTGGGCGTGGCGGATGCAGCGCGCGCAAGCGACTGGCCCACCATGCTGGCCAGGCTGAGGTAGCCGAAGCCGCAGCCCATGGTGCGGAGTGCGTCGCGTCGGGTGATGGGGCGGCCTGAAGGGCGATGAATCATTTTCTTCTCCCCGGCGGCGGGCGATACGGCTGCCCACGCCGAATCTCGTATCAGTTCACAAATTGAAATTCGTTTGAGCTGAGCAACGCGCGCGTGTACTCATCCCATGCCGTAATCGGCTTATCGGCAATTTCGTAGCCGGGCTTCTCCGGCGTGGTTTTGAGAAATTTGAGGCCGAGGTCCAGCTCTTGCTGCGAGGGCTTTCGTTGGAAGATGTACTCGTAGACTTTGGCGATGCGCGCTTCGTCGGTCGATTCGGTGTGGACGCGTTCAGCCAGCACGCCGGACTGTTCGTAGACGAAGGGATTGTTCATAAAGTAAAGCTGCTGGAGCGGAACGTTTGAGGAAAAGCGCTGCTCAGAAGTGAAGCTTGGGTTAGGAAAGTCGAAGACGAGCAGGTAGTTGTTGAGCCGGAAGCGGCTGACTTTACAGAAGACCGTGCGCTGGAGGTTTGAGTCCGAGAAATCCGAGGATGGACCGGTGACTTGTTTCAGGTCGAGATCGCCTGCGATGAAGAGGATGCCGTCGCGGATTTCTTCAGCGTCAAGCCGCGCGCGGGTGAAGTGGGAGTAGAGGCGGTTGGCGGGATCTTTCTCGCGCGCTTCGGGGCTTTCATCGGCGCTCTCGCGATAGACAGCAGAGAGAAGAATCTGGCGCTGCAGCCACTTGATGGAGCGGCCGTGCGCGACGAACTCCGAGGCAAGATATTCAAGCAGCGCGGGATTGGATGGCTTGTCGCCCTGCGTGCCGAGGTTGTCGGGAGTATTCACAATGCCCGTGCCGAAGTGCCACTTCCAGATGCGGTTGACGATGACACGATCCGACAACGGATGCGTGGCAATGTCATGCGCAAAGTCGAGGCGCCCGCTGCCATGCGAGTAAGGCTGTGCATTGACGGGCTGCAGGACGGTGAGAAAACCGCGTGGAACGGTTTCGCCGAGCGAGTGAGGATTGCCGCGCAGATTGAGCTTGACGTCGATAGCCTGTGGCTTGTCTGACATGCCGTTGACGTAAGGGAAGCCGGAGTCTTTGAGCTCCTTTTGCAGATCGCCGATCTTCTTCTGCTGCGCGTCAATGTAGGCCTGGAACTGCGGACCCACGCGGCGCTTGAGGCCCCAGCCGGTGAAGAGCATGACGCCGGGTTTGAATTTTTCTTCCTCATCGCCGGACTGCGAGACGAAGAGATCGGAGTAGAGTTTGGCCTCGTCTGTAGGCAGTGCTTTCAGCTCCAGTTCACAGCCGGGGCAAAACTGATCAAAGGTTTCAAACTCACTTGGCTTGGCGTCAAGATAGCGATGCTTTGGTACGTCATTCTTGGCGCGGATGATCTCGTTCTGCTCGTCGATCTCCGCGGCTTTGGCATGGACGCGGACGACGGTTTTCTGGAAGGCTTCGGCGAGAACGCGGGCCTGGTCTTCCGTGCTGGTGGGCGAGGCAATCATCGCCTTCCAGTCCTGCAGGTACGAATAGGTATGATCTTTGGCGAGATAGTCGACCCAGCGCTGAAGGAGTTCAGGATCGAGCTGCTTCTGCGAGGCGATCTGATCGACAGTCTTCCTGGGCTTGCCGGAGACGCTCCACGCAGCGGTCATGTAATCGGCTGACTGGATGGAGAGCGCGTCAGCGAGTTGTTTGCTGAGGGCGGTGGTGTATTCGCGCAGGCCGCCTTGAAGCTTTGCGGCTTCAAGATTTTTCTTGTCGAAGGCCTCGGCGGAGGCGGGAGACTCGACTGGATACTCCTTGTATGTGGAGCTGGCGAAGATGCTGACGATCTTGTAGTAGTCGCGCTGGGCGATGGGATCGTATTTGTGATTGTGGCAGCGGGCGCAGGCGACGGTGAGGCCGAGAAGCCCGCGGGTAACAGCATCGACACGCTCGTTGCGCTCGTCTGCGCGGCCCTGGATGGGCTCGGCCTGATCCCAGACCCACGGGCCGGCGCCGAGATATGTGGTAGCGACGAGATTGGCTTTGTGTTCCGTATCGGATTTTGAAGGGACGAGATCTCCCGCGAGCTGGAGCGTGACGAATTTGTCATACGGCACGTCGTCATTGAAGGACTGGATCACCCAATCGCGATAACGCCATGCGCCCTGGAAGGGCATGAAGCCGCGGCCCTTGGGATCGAGGCCACGAACGTCGTCCTCGGCGTAACGCGCGATATCGAGCCAGTGGCGGCCCCAGCGCTCGCCGTAACGCGGCGAAGCGAGCAGGCGATCAACGACCTTCTCCCATGCGTTGGGCGATTTGTCGTTGAGAAAGGCGTCAACTTCGGCTTGCGTGGGCGGCAGGCCGGTGAGATCGAAAGTAACACGGCGAATGAGCGTGCGGCGGTCGGCTTCAGGCGCTGGCTCAAGGCTGGCGGTGTGCATGCCTGCGAGGACGAAGTTGTTGATGGGCGTGTGTGGCCAGTGCTCATAGCGCTTGTCAGATCCGAAAGATGGGATGGGCGGCGGAGCGATGGGCTTGAGCGGCAGGAAGGACCAGAACCCGCGCTGCTCTTCCGTGATCTGGCCAGTCTTGGCGGTTGGATTGCCTGCCGTAACTGTCGCTGTATCCGGCCAGGGCGCGCCCATTTTGACCCACTGCGTGAGGACGGCAACCTCCGCATCAGAGAGCTTGCCGCCTTTGGGCATTTTTAGATCGCCGGACTGACGGACGGCGACGATCAGCAGGCTCTTGTCGGGATCGCCTGGGACGATGAGAGCGCCGTGTGTGCCGCCCTTGAAGAATGCAGCCTTTTGGTCTACGCGCAGGCCGCCTTTGGCGGTTTCATCGTGGCAGTCATAGCAACTGTTGGCGAGGATGGGACGGACTTTGTTCTCGAAGAAGTCTGCATCGGCGGCGGTGGAGTGCGCGGAGGGAACTACGACCTGCTTGAATTCGACAGCGCCACCGGGATTCATGTTCTGGGCCGTGGCGCTTGCGGCCGGGGATGTTGCAGGTGCTGATTGCGCGGCTTGGGCTGCGGCGGCAGGAGCAGGATCTTCTCCTTTAGCTCCGGCTTTGACCCAGGCGACGAGATCGGCGACGGCTGCGGGATCGAGCGAACGCTTGGGGGGCATCTTGAGATCGCCTGAGCGGCGCACGGCCTGAATGAGCAGGCTCTTATCTGGATCACCGGGAACAATCAGGGAGCCGCTTTTGCCGCCTTTGAGGATGGACGCATAGGAGTCAAGGCGAAGGCCGCCCTTCGCGGTTTCGTCATGGCAGTCGAGACAGTTGTTGGTGAGAATGTCCGTGACGCGCGTGGTGTAGAACTGCTTCGATGCGGGGTCCGGCTTGGGGTCGTCATTACGGCCAGCGGCAGAGACGGTTCCCGACGTGGCGACGACAATGCCGGCGATCGTCATACACGCGCTGCTCAGATAAACGAAGCGGTTCATGCGTGACAGCCCTCCTGCGCCGGTGACTGCGGCTCTACGCGATGCACGGAGGAGGACGCGAAGGCGACCCTCTCAAGAAACTCGTGCTGCATGCGGAACTCCGCGCTGTGACGACGCTCCGCGAACGGAAGCTGTGCGGTGGGAATCTTCTCTGCGACTAGCACATTACTCTGCTCAGGATTATCGTCGCGATGGCGCCCGAGCACGATCAGAGTAGTTCCAAGGAGTAGTGCTTCCGTAGTGTTGTGCGTGACAAAAACCACGGTGGGGCGCGATTCAGACCAGATGGAATGCAGCAGCTCCTGCAGGCTGGAACGCGTAGAGGGGTCGAGCGCGCTGAAGGCTTCATCGAGAAGCAGCACCGGGGGCTTCATGAGCAGGGCCTGCGCTATGGCTACACGCTGCTGCATGCCGCCGGAGAGCTGATGCGGATACTTCTTCATGTCTTGCGGGCGCAGGCCCATGCGGGTGAGCGAGTGGATGGCTTCCTCGCGTAGCTCGCAGCGGAACCGCCAGAAAGACGGAGTGAGGCGGCCAAGCAGGCCGGCATGCGCATTCTCAGGGCCGTACATCACATTTTCAAGCACGGTGCGGTCCGGGAAGAGCGAGTATTTTTGCGGCACATAGCCGGTGCGGGAATCGATGCGCTTGACGGGCTTGCCGTCCACGATGACTTCGCCTGAAGTAGGAAACTCCTGGCCGAGCATGAGGCGAAGCAGCGTGCTCTTGCCGCAGCCCGTTTCACCGAGGAGAACAACAAACTCGCCGGCTGGAATTTCAAGATCGATATTGGCGAGGACAGTCTTGGTGCCTTCTTTTCCTGCGGAGTAAGCGACGCCAACTTTACGCAGGGAGATTTCAACACGAGAGGCATTTGTGACGCAGACGGGAGCGCTCACTTCGGCAGCGACCGAGGCGAGCCCGGCCGGGTTAAAGGTGACCGGATTGAGCTTTAGAGGGGCTGATACCACGGGTGTAGCCTCCGGTTGGTAAAGCGCAAGAGCGCGTCGGCAACAAAAAGTAGAAGTGCAACCCACAAGACGTAAGGAAGAATGATGTCCATGCCCATGTGGCGGCGCATGAGGGCGATGCGGTAAGCAAGGCCGTCCGTGGCTGCGATCATTTCACCGGCGAAAAGAAAGAGCGCGAGCGGCTTGAGGTTAAGGCGCACGCTGTTGATGATCTGAGGCATCACCTGCTTGAGCACGATGCGATAGGCGACGTCGAGGTTCGAGGATTTGAGCGTGAAGGCCTTGACGATCTGCTCGCGGGGCACGGATTTCGCGATGTTGAAGGTATCGAGGATGAGTGTGGGCGCAACGCCGATGACCATGAGCGCAATCTTGGACCATTCTTCGATGCCGAAGACAATAAACAGGATTGGAAGCAGCGATAGCGCAACAATCTTGTCAAAGAAAATGACGAAGCGCAGGCAGAGCGCGCCAAAGTACGGAAAGACGGCCATGTGCAGGCCGATCAGGATGGCGGGGATGAGCAACACAAGCGCGACGAGAAAGCGCTTGCCGCTTGAGAGAGTGTCCTTCCACAACATGCTGTGGCTGAAACGTTCGATGAACGGCGCGTTGGCATCAACTGTGTCGTCTTCTTCCGGGGCTCCCAGGGCAGCGGACTTGATGCCCTGAATGAGCTGCTGCGCGGAAGGCACAACGCGGTCTTCCGGATTTTCCTTGTGGCGCGCGATGGAGAACTGCGCGTAGAGCGCGATACCGACGGCAAACAAAATCCATCCGAGCGACTGCGTCCACAGGCGCGAAGGACGCACCTGGATGGCTGCGAGGTCTGCCGGATGGAATGCCGTTTTCATGCGTTTACAACTTCCCCTGCGCTGCCATTTGCATATACGTGGAATCCATCCGGAGGCGGACGCGATCCTTTTTGCCCTGCACGCTGCCGTCCGTATAGAGAATCGCGACGTCGTCAACAGACTTGATGTTCTGGCCGAGCAGCGCATGACGGAAGCAGAACTGGCGGACGAGGTCCATCTTCTGCTTCAGCGCTGCGTCTGTAGCAAACTTTGTTGCGGACTGCGATGAGGAGAAGAGATATGTGGTCTTGAGCTGCTCTTTATAGGAAGCAACTGTGTCGTTCGAAGCTGCGGCACTGCCGGTGAGGGCCTTTGCGTTATCAGGCCCCGAGCCTGTTAGCTGAGCCACGGTCTCGTACCATGCGCCAGTGATGGCCTTGGCAAACTTCACGCCGGAGCCGTCAGGGCGATTGAGCACTTCACTGCGAACGACGAGCAGATCGAGAATTTCGCCGGGAATTTTGGAGGAATCAAAGAGCGGCTTTACTCCGGAGTCCTGGGAGAGAATCTCCGAGACGAGCGGCTTCCACGTAACGGCGATCTGGTTGCCTTTGTTGCCCAGGTAGGCGCCCACGATATCCGAGTCTGAGGTGTTGAGCAGCTTGAGTTTTGAGAGCTGGCCTTCGAGACCGTTTATCACCATCGCACGCTCCAGCAGATACTCGGAGACGGTCTTCTGCACAAGCAGAATGGGCTTGCCGGGAAGCTGGGCCAGGCTCAGGTTGTTTCGCGCGAGCACGGCGTCGTTGCCGTTCGAGTAGTCTCCGATGATGATGGAGGTAGAATCGACGCCGGCGGCGGCCGGCATGTCGAGCGCCTCCATGTTGGTCATGGTGCAGGCGTCAATATTTTTGGCTACGAAGGCATCGAGCGAGGCGGCGTAATCGAAGCGTTGCACCTTGATGACGATGCCGTACTTGTCGGCCCACTTTTTGAGGATGCCGGAGCGTGCCATGTAGTAGTAGGGATTCCACCCGGCGTACACAGACCATCCGACGGTGAAGCTGGGTGGCGCGGCGTAAGCCACAGGCGCGCAAAAGAGGACGAAGACGAGAACAGGGAGAAGCGCGGCGGCGAGAATGCCGCTGGAGAGAGACCGACTGCCTGAAAGAATCCTGTACAAATCCTTCCACCTTTAGCTATTGAGATGGTCTTTATCTTGATGAGCTTGCGAGCGAGAACTACGGGGCGAAAGTTCAGGAACTGTACCCCAAATTTACTTCACTGCCAGGGCGTTCACGAGGCTCATTCAACTTATTTATGCGATGGATAAAACGATAGCGCTGCACGTATAAATACCGCATAAGCATTGTGAAATTCATGGCTTCAGGTATTCGGAGCCCGAGGCGGCGCGGAGGATTTTATCGGGCGGCCTTCGCGGCCCGCGGGGAAGGATAGAGCTGTTCCGCGCTGTTGGTGGCGAGCTCAAGGAAAGCATGCGCGGCGTGGGTCAGCGTCCGGTCTTTGCGGAAGATGAGAGCCAGTTCGCGGTTGATCCTCATGCCTTCGACTTTGACTACCTTAAGCAGGCCACCATGTAGATCGTCCTGAACATTGGCACGGGGCAGGAAACCCATGCCTAGCCCGGCGGCGATAAGGCGCTTAAGCAGCTCACTCGAATCCACTTCCATGGCGATGCGGGGTTGCGCGTCAAAGCTCTCAAAGAAGTTGTTGAGAAGCGTGCGCTGGCGGCCCTGCTTGAGCAGCAGCACGGGAAACTGGAGCATCTCGTCCACCTTGATTGTGCCACGGGCGGCCAGCGGATGCGCGGGTGAGACGGTGAGCACGATCTCATCGCGATGGATGGACTGTACGACGAGGCGCGGGTCTTTGAGGGGCGTGGAGACGATGGCAAAATCGACTTCGCGGTTGACGACCATCTCGATGGAGCGGAGGTGTTCGGCGCGCACAATGCTGAGATTCACGCGCGCGTACTGTTTTTTGTACTCGGCGAAGACCGGCGGCAGGATGTAGAGGCTGGTGGCCTCGCTGGCCGAGACGGAAACCTCTCCACGGGCAGAGCGGTAAAGCTCATTCACAGCCATGACGATGTGGCTGTGGCATTGGAGGCAGTGCTCGGCGAAGGGCTCAAACAAGCGGCCCGCTGCCGTGAAGGTGACCTTGCCGCCATCGCGATCAAAGAGGCGCGCGCCCACCTCTTTTTCAAGCGAGCGGATCTGCGCGGAGATGGCCGGCTGCGTGACGCCGAGTTTTTCCGCGGCGCGGGAGAAGCTCTTGAGGCGGCAGACATGCAGAAAGGTTTTGAGCTGTTCAAAGTCCATGGGTCACGTCCGTTTGTAGTGCCGCCCTGTTGCGGCGGGTTCGAGTTAAAACAAAAACGAATGGCCGTCCAAAATCGGAGCGATAGACAGCGAAAATGAAGCGCGCAGGCGGCATAATGCACACATAGGAGACTATTGTTTTCAACTCCATGATCTTTCGAGCCATCTCGCGCCGTCTTTCCGTGTTTCTGGTTGCAACTTTGCTCGTCTCTGCTTTAGCAGCATTTGCTCAGAAGCCGCCGGAGCAAAAACCTGCGGAGCAGAAACAGCCACAAAAGCCAAAGCAGACCATTTACGACTTTTCGCTCGTCGGACTCGACGGCAAAGTTGTTTCTCTTTCCGCTTACAAGGGCAAGGTGGTGCTGCTTGTGAACCTTGCCAGCCAATCCGTGTATCACAGCCAGATTGATGCGCTGAGCGATCTGGCGAAAAGTTACGAATCAAAGGGCCTCGTCGTTCTGGGCATTCCTTCGGCGGAGTTCGGCGCACAGGAGCTGAAGGAGACAACTGCTGTCAGCAAGTACTATCTCGACACCGCCAAGGTGACCTTTACCGTCTTTGCGCCAGCCACGCTGACCGGCGTGAATGCTGTTCCGCTGTACCACTTCCTCACCGATCCCAAAGAGGGCCTGCCCGGCGGCGAGCTGCATTGGAGCTTCACCAAGTTCCTCATTGGCCGCGATGGCAAGCCGCTGGCGCGGTATGAGGTGGGCGAGGACCCGGCCGATATCGACTTCCACGTACTGGTGGAAAAGGCTCTTGCCGGCAAGCTGAAGCCGCATGGCGGAAAGAGTGAGGAGAAGAGTAGCGGCGACGATGATGACGACGGGCGGCGTTAGTTCCTCACGATAACTCCCTGCGTTAACTTTTTGTGGCGATGTACCTCCTCCATCCTCCGAGATGTGTGATTTCCTCTGCGCCTTCAAGTCCTGCGGGCTCGCAGAGAAAGCCTTTGACGAGAGAGCCGTCAGCGAGGCACACCGTGCCGAGGCCAAGTGGTGACGGAATCAAACTTAAGAAGCTGCCGACGGTCTCTTCCGGCATGGCCCATACCTCCACTTCTATGCCTTCGCCGCCGAAGCCTGGTGAATAGACAAGTCCGGGTTTGGGCGGAGTGGTGTTGGCAAGCGCGTAGAAGCGGTAATCGCCGTGTGTGCGCGTGGAGTGGACGAGCCGCGCCTTGCGCTGAGTAAGCTGCCAGTTGAGCGGCTGACCGGTAAGATGCGCGCCGACAACGGTCATCAAGATGCAGCCGTTGGGAGCGGCATTTGTTGCGGCAGGTGGCGTTGCGGCGAGGTCGCGCGAGCTGCCGCCGAGAGTTTTGCTGAGAGCGCGATGCAGGCGATCGGCGATGCGGAGAAGCCCCTCATCTGTGAATGCCTGGCCTACCAGCGTGACACCGAAGGGAAGGTTATTGGTCTTGAATCCGGCAGGAATGGCGACTGCTGCGAGGTCGAGGAGATTCACGAAGTTGGTGTAGTATCCGAGGTTTGTGTTGAGCTCAATGGGCGCGGCCTTCACCTGCTCGACGGTGTAATGCGTGGCAGCGGTGGGCAGAAGCAGAAAATCCGCCTGCTGCCAGAGGCCGGCGGTTTGGCGGCGCAGAGATTCAAGCGCGTAAGCAGCGTTAAAGGCTTCAACGGCGGTGTATTTTGCCGCGCCGCGGATGATGCTGCCGACAGTCGGATCTACTGTCTTAGGATCTCCTGCGAAGAAGTCTTTGAGAGCGGCGAGACGCTCGGCAACCCAGGGACCTTTGTAAAGAAGGCTAGCTGCATCGCGGAAGTGTGCGTAGTCGAATTCGACGGGCGTGCCACTGAGTGCGGTGAGAGCGGACACTGCGGCCTCATACTGCGCGGCAGACGCTTCATCGCCGAAGAATTCGCGGGACGCTGCGTTGAGGACGGCGAAGCGAAAGCCAGAGCTTAGAGCGCCGCCTGATTCTGTGGTCGCTGCGCTCCACGGTGTTGCGCCTTCGCCGGGACGCGGTGTGCGCGAATACGCATCCTCGGCATCGAATCCGCGCACGACTGCGAAGACGCGCGAGGCATCGGCGCAGGTTTCGGCAAAGATGGTGGCGCAATCGAGCGTACGGCATGCCGGAAGCAGACCGTTTGTACTGAGCAGGCCGCGCGTGGGCTTGAGGCCCACGAGATTGTTGAATGCAGCGGGGACGCGACCTGAGCCTGCTGTGTCTGTGCCCAATGAAAAACTGACGAGACCGCTTGCGACGGCGACGGCAGAGCCTGAGCTGGAACCGCCGGAGATGTGTTCGGCGTTGAAAACGCTGGAGCAGATGCCATAAGGCGTGCGCGTGCCGACGAGGCCGGTGGCAAACTGATCCATGTTGGTTTTGCCGATGAGGATTGCGCCTGCGTCAGTGAGCTTTTGCACGATGGTAGCGGTTTTATCGGGCCTGTGCGCGAAGGCGGGGCAGGCTGCGGTTGTCTCCATGCCTGCAACGTCGAAGTTGTCTTTGACGGCAAAAGGGATTCCGTATAGCGGAAGCTTGCGAGCGGCTTCATCGGCTTCAAGCGTGTGGGCGCGGGCTAGAGCCTCTTCGCGCGGGAAAAGGGAAATCCAGACGGGACGCTCGCCTGTGCGCTCGATTGCGTTGTAAATTCGCGCGACTTCTGCACCTGGCGTGAGCGTTCCAGTGCGATAGGCGTTTTCAAGCGAGCTGATGTCCATTCGATCCCCTTGTGCCGTGACTCAACACGACGAGCAAACGATTGCGAGTTGCTGGCCAGCACTTACCATCTGGCCGGGCTGGCAGAGAAGCTGTTGAACGACACCGGAGACCGGCGCGGAGATCTCCATTTCGATCTTCATGGCGTCGAGCACGACGAGACGCTGCCCTGCGGTTACGCGCTGGCCGAGCTCTGCTGCCACCTGGAAGACAGAGGCGGTCATGGGCGCGTGGACGGCTTCGCAGCCATCGGGCACGGTGAGTTCGTCAGTGTTCGATTCCGGCATATCGACGAGCGCGGAGCCATAGTCAAGCTGGCCGTTCATGCGCCAGCGCTCGCGCTCCTCATGGAACGCTGAGGTTTTGGTTTCGTTGAAGGCTGCGATGCCTTCTCGATTCGATTCAAGGAAGGATTCGTAGGCCGGGAGGGAGAATTCAGTTTCTTCAATGCGCGGATTGAAGCGGCCGTTGAGAATGTCGCGACGCAGCTCGGTAAGTTCTTCGGTGGTGACGGGGTAGAAGCGAATCTGGTCGAAGAAGCGCAGAGACCACGGAGTGCCTGGGGTGAAGGTAGGCGTGATGCGATGCGTGTTCCAGACCGGCACAGTGCGGCCCACAAGCTGATAGCCGCCTGGACCTTCCATGCCATAGACGCACATGTACGCGCCGCCGATGCCGACGGCGTTTTCCGGCGTCCAGGTGCGCGCAGGGTTATACTTGGTGGTGACGAGACGATGCCGTGGGTCTGTTGGTGTTGCGACAGGTGCGCCGAGGTAAACATCGCCGAGGCCGAGGACGAGATAACTGGCTTCATGCACGATGCGGTGCACTTCATCGATGCTGCCGAGGCCGTTAATGCGGCGGATGAACTCGATATTGTCGGGCAGCCAGGGCGCATCGGGGCGCACGGCCTGACCGTACTTAGCCTGCGCAAGCTGCGTGGCAGGATCGTTCCAGGAGAGCGGCAGATGCACGATGCGCGAAGGCACAGCAATCTGTGGGCTTTCAGGTAGCGCTGTATTAAAGGACTCGATTGCATCCAGCAGCTCTTTGCGGTGGAGCTTTCGGCTGTCGTAGTGAATTTGCAGGCTGCGCACGCCAGGGGTTATGTCGAGAATGCCTTTGAGATTTGCGGCGCGGAGTTTCTCTTCGAGCAGGTGCACGCGAAATCGCAGGCCAAGATCGAGTTGGCGTGGACCGTACTCGATGAGGAGATATTTGTCGCCATCGGCACGGGCAACGAGAGTGGGCTGCGGCGCTTCGATGGTGCGAAGAATGGCAGGCTCAAGCGCGACGGGAGAAGGCAGTTGCGGAGCGGAGCCTTCCAGCGCGGCAATGAAATGCTCGACGGCTGACTCGATAGCTTCGGCCTGCGCGAGCGTGATGCGGCGGAAGCGCACGGTATCGCCAGCCTTGAGCTGGCCCATCTTCCAGCGCTCGGCTTCCACGATGATGGCCGGGCAGACAAAGCCGCCAAGGCTTGGACCATCCGGGCCAAGCAGAATGGGCATGTCGCCGGTGAAGTCGATGGAGCCGACGGCGTATGCATTGTCATGAATATTCGAGGGATGCAGGCCGGCTTCGCCGCCATCTTTGCGCGCCCACTCAGGCTTTGGTCCGACGAGCCGTAAGCCAGTGCGATCCGACTGATAATGGACCTTCCAGTCGGTGGAGAAGAGCATGTCGATGTCGGCAGGAGTGAAGAATTCGGGCTCACCATGCGGCCCGTAGAGAACTCCAATCTCCCACTCGCGCGTGTACTGGAGCCTTTGCTCCGGCGCAAGGCCTGTTAGTTTTGTGGTTGATGCGGCGGGTAAAAAATGAACCACGTCTCCTGCGCGTAAAGCGCGACCAGCATGACCACCAAAGCCGCCGAGCATAAAGGTGCCCTTGCTGCCGAGAAAGCCAGGTGCGTCAATGCCGCCTGCGATGGCGAGATAAGCGCGCGAGCCAGCGCCCTTGGCTGCACCGATACGCAGAACAGAGCCTGCCTTGACGGAAAATGCCTGCCACATCGGCGCCGACGCGCCATCAAGTGTTGCGCCCATCTCCGCGCCAGTGAGTGCGACGACGGCATCCGCATCGAAGCGCAGCTTCGCGCCCATTGTGGTCATTTCGAGAGCGGCTGCGTCTTTGTTGTTTTCGACGAGGCGATTGGCCAGGCGAAAAGCAAGCGCATCCATGGGCCCTGAAGGCGGAACACCGACGTGCCAGTAGCCTAGGCGGCCGGGGAAATCCTGCACCGTGGTCTGCATACCGCCGTCGAGCACTTCAAAAGCTGTTCGCGTGACAGGGAAACCAGCCAGGAACGCAGTTGTCATTGCGCCGGAGGTGAATGTTTTCGACGCGACGACAGCCTGAAGATAGCGAAGGTTCGTCTCCATGCCGTAGATCTCGGTTTGCGCCAGTGCCGCTTGCAGTTTGCTCACCGCATCTTCACGATCCGCACCCGTAACGATGATTTTGGCGATCATCGGATCGTAGAAGGGCGTGATCTCGGTTCCGTTCTCAACCCAGGTTTCGATGCGAGCGTTTGTTGGAAAGCTGACCTTCGAGAGCTTGCCCGGTGCAGGCTGAAAGTTCTTTGCCGGGTCTTCAGCGTAGACGCGGGCTTCCATGGAGCAGCCTGTCGGCGTACTGGCGAAGGTATCGAATGCCGGCAGTTCACCTGCGGCTTCAAGAACCATCATCTCGACCAGATCGAGGCCCGTGACCTGCTCGGTGACGCCGTGCTCCACCTGGAGGCGTGTGTTGACTTCGAGAAAGTAATAAGCGCTTGTGTCGGCATCGTAAAGAAACTCAACGGTGCCGGCGTTGGCGTAGTTTACGGCCTGGCCGAGCAGAATGGCGGAACTGCGAATGGCCTCGGAGATCTGCGGATCGAGGCCGGGGACGGGCGTTTCTTCAATGACCTTCTGATTGCGGCGCTGCGCGGAGCAATCGCGCAGGCCGAGCGCAAGAACGCCGCCTTTGCCATCGCCGAAGATCTGCGCCTCGACGTGCTTGGCGCGGGCAACGAATTTTTCCAGAAAGACGCTGCCGTCGCGAAAGCTGTTCTGGCTGAGGCGGACAACGCTCTCATACGCATCGCGGAGCTGATCCGGCGCGTGGCAGACGCGCATGCCGATGCCGCCCCCGCCCGCCGAGCTTTTAAGCATGACGGGGAAGCCGAGCTTATCTGCTTCCAGAAGCGCCTCTTCCACGCCGCTGAGCACGCCGGTGCCAGGGAGCAGTGGAACGCCGCACTGCTGGGCAATGGCGCGAGCGGTGTGCTTGAGCGCAAAGGCCTCAATCTGCGGGACTCGCGGGCCGATGAAGGCAATGTTGCACAAGGCGCAGGCACGGGCGAACTCAATGTTCTCGCTGAGGAAGCCGTAACCGGGATGCACAGCCTGCGCGCCTGTCTGTTCGGCTGCAGCGAGAATTTTTTCAACGGCGAGGTAGCTCTGCGCAGGCGCACCGGGCCCTACAAGCACCGCCTCATCCGCATCCAGCACGTGGCGCGCATCGCGGTCGGCCTCCGAATAGACTGCCACTGAGGCAATGCCCATTTTGCGCATCGTGCGGATGATGCGGCAGGCGATGACGCCGCGATTGGCAACCAGAACCTTATTGAACATGCCGCTCCCAGATTGGTGTTGCTAATTTTTTCAATTTCTTTCTTATCCCATGTAGCGCTAGAGAAAATAAAACTCGGTGAGCAGAAATCCGCGCGCGTTTTCGCGGCATTGCGTGCGGCATGGGTCATCGGCGCGCGGGGGTGGAACACGGCTGATGCTCAGCTCGACTGGTTTGGGCGCGTACTTTGGCTCCGGGTCCAGCGGATGCGGGCATGTGTTCAGAATCAGCAGCGTGTTCATCTCCGCGCGCAGCTCCACGTAACTTCCGGCAGGCGAGTTGCCCGGCGCAAAGTGCATGTTGCCAGCCTCATCCACCGCGACCTTGCTGAAGAAATTTACTGTCGCATGCAGATCGCGTGGGCCCATGCCGTACTTGCCCAGCTCGATAGTCATGCCGTCACGCGCATTCTGATGCCAGTCATTGCGCGCCTGCTGGTAGGTGAGCTTGCCGTATTTTTTTTCGACCAGCGCTGAGTTTGAGAGGCCAGCCAGCGGATCGTGCCAGCCTGCCGTGTCGTCGGTAATCGAGCAGAGAATGCGACCCATGTCGGAGTAGAGCACGTGGCCCTTGGTAAGACGCGCGGTGTGCTGCGCCTTCAGCGTGTCAGGCAGATTGAAGCGCTCGGCGGGCAGCTCAAAGTTGAGGAAATACGCTGCCACATTTGTGCCGCCTTCAAGATCGGTGATGCGCAGCGCGGTGCCTCGCTTGAGCACATGGGACCACGTGGCCCCGCCGGGTAGAACTTCACTGCAAAGAACGCTGGACTCCACCATGGATGCTGCTCCCCTGGCCCTGATGACCTGTGATGGAAACCGAGATGCGTAGGCGGCTCCCTGCAGCGTTGTGACTGAGGCTGGCTGAAAATACGCCGATGCCGCTGCTGTCGGTCAGGGCTCACATGCTTTCGGTTTCCGTGCTTTGCAGACACGTACGCTATGCCCGGACACGGGATTCGCGAACAAATTTGTCTGCCTGGGTGGAGAAACGCCCGCCGGAAGATCAAGTGACCGGCCACGTCTCCTAAAGAGAGGGAAGGAAGAAGAACGGCGGACCGCAGCACACATCCATGTGATTGATGCGCAGTTGCACCTTGATGGAGGTGCGCCGGATTGTGCGCCGCGTAGTCATCTGCCCAGAGCCTACCACGATGTCTGGATGCCATAAAACGGCAAAAACGCGGTTCCTTACGCCGTCTTTAGAAGAGGCGCTTGTTTGCACCGGCAGCGGTGCGAAAGAGCAACGCCCGCACCGGTCTGGCTGCGGGCGTTGCTCTCGATCAAAAAAAGATTAGTAGCGGCGAGGGCCGTAGAAGATCTGCACGCCGTGGTTGTAGCCGGCAGCGAAGGCCCGGCGGTAGGAGCCAAGCATATTCGGAGGAACGGGGAAGGCCGTTTTGCGCATGTATTCGTCGCGATTGTTGACGTTTGGCCTGCGACCGTTCTCACGGTCTTTGCGGGCGCCGTGGATACCTTCCTGGTAAGCGCGGCGCTGGATGTCGTCTCTGTAGCTTCCCGGAGCGTTATCCCATCCCGGCCGAAGCGGTGGAGGCGGGCCATACGGATTCGGTGGAGGCGGTCCCTGCAGCCCATGAGCGGCAGATGCGCCGGCCAAGGCGAGGGAAAGTGCGAGCAGAGCAGCACCAAACATCTTGATCTTCATAGCTGGTCAAACTCCTCTTTCTAAACAAAGTTGCGTTGTCAAAAGTCGTGCGATACAGACCGCAGCAGATGTCCGAAAGCTCTCGGGCGTTGCCTCCATGAAGCTACCACGGGCTCTATTGCGCAGTCATCAACAAGTTGAGTCTCAGGGGCGCATCCGATCGCATCGGTGCTGGTTCGCATCGGCTAGGATGACAGCATGACTGCACTCCTCACTGTGCGCGATCTGAGAATCCGATTTGGAGCGGCTGACTCGTCTCCGGCGGCCGTCCGCGGGATCGACTTCGAGATCAGCGAGGGCGAGGTATTGGGCCTGGTAGGCGAGTCCGGATCGGGCAAGAGCGCGACTTCGTTGGCCGTGATGGGATTGCTTCCGAAAACGGCGCAGGTGACGGGTGAAGTTGCGTGGCAAGGGGCAGATGGCAGTGTAAATCTGCTTGACGAGCCGGCCAGCGCACTCAGAAAACTGCGCGGGCGCGAGATTGCCATGATCTTTCAGGAGCCGATGACGGCGCTGAATCCGGTCATGAGTATAGGAGCGCAGGTGGCCGAATGTGCAGCGGCACATTCAGCCGGTTGGAGCGGTCGCGAAGCCAAGCGACGCGCCCTTGAGGCGCTTGAGGCTGTGGCGATTCCTGAGGCAGAACGGCGGTATGGCAGGCGCAGATTCTGGCGCTTCTACGAGAGCTGCAGCAAGAACATGGGCTGGCAATGCTTTTCATTTCGCATGATCTGGCCGTGGTAGGCCAGGTAGCGAGCCGCGTAGCCGTCATGTGCCATGGAGAGATTGTTGAGACCGGGCCGGTGAATGAGGTTCTCACCCGGCCGCGGCATGAATACACACGAAGCCTGTTGGCCTCTGTGCCGACGATGCGTACCGATCGCGAGCAGCCGCTGGCGGTGGTG
>NZ_JBEKYX010000029.1:0-39414 GCF_049510455.1 Occallatibacter sp.
GGGATTTATAGGGATCACTTCTTCGATGTCCTGGGGCGCAAAACTGCGCTTCTGGAGATGCCTTAAACATTGGGTCTTGTTCCTTTAGCGGGTTCGCCGCGCTTCGCGTGTTAGCGAGTTGGTAAGTTGGCGAAGAGAAAGCGAAGAGGGTCCTATGGTGAGGACATGATGATCTCCTTCTGTGCCTGAACTAAAAGCACAAAGGCCCCGCAGTGGCGGGGCCTTCGGTTGGATGAAATTTTTCGAGCTATTTCTATTAACGCATAAAGACACTTAATTATGTGCAAAGTGGACGAAGTTTTTGTGTCTTTAGAATAAGCGGGTTAGAAAATAGTTTTGTTTTTGCCTCTTGACAAGTTTTTCCGCGGGTCGCGGCGAGCGGTTTGAGAAGAGTAAATGCCCGTCGTTTCGAGAAAGTCCTTCTTTCTGGATTGAAGGAAGACACAGGAGCACACAGCGCCGCAATCAGAGCAAATTCAGCGAGAAGAATCAGGATGACATTTGGGTTAGCGAATGGGCGGAAGTACTATTTCCGGCGGGTCTTAGCGCAGAGCTGTTCGAGGGCGTCGCAGGCGGTTTTGATGCCGTCTTCGTGGGCGAGGCGGGCGGGGATGGATGCGGCGCGGCGGGCGTAGAGCGGCTTTTCCAGTATGGAGCGGATTTTGCGGGCGACGCGGACGGGTGTGTAGTCCTTGCGGAAGATGGTGCGGGCGACTTTGAGGCGGCGCATGCGGCGGGCGTTGTCGGGCTGGTCATGCGAGTAGGGCATGATGAGCTGCGGCTTGCCGGCTTTGAGGCACTGCGCGGTGGTTCCGACGCCGCCCTGATGGATGATGAGCGCGGCGTGGGGGAAGAGCTGAGAGTAGGGCGCGTATTGCGCGACGCAGATGGATTCCGGCAGAGGGTTGCGGGGGCGATTGCGCTCGTCATTACCGATGAGCAGGACGGCGCGCATGCCAACTTTGATTGCGGCGCGGGCGGAGTACTCATAGAAGCGGCCGGCGGCGAGGACGGCAGCGGAACCGAGAGTGAAGACGAGCGGTGCGGGGCCTGATGCGAGGAACTGCTTGAGGTGTGCTGGGAGGCTGGCGTCGCCGTTCTCAGCGTCGTAAAAACAGAAGCCGGCGATGAGGGTTTTGGGCGGCCAGTCGCGCTGCTCGTGGCCGAGGAGGTGCGAGAAGAGCGCGAGGACGAGATAGGGAGAGTGCTTGGCGTCAAAGAGCGGGTTGGGGCCGCGCGGCAGGCCGAGTTCGCGACGGAGGTCGTAGATGGGCTGCGGCCACTTGCGGCTGACGAGGCGGGCGAGGCGACGAATGGCGCGGCCCATGCCGGGGATGGTGCGGTCAGCGCGGGCGAGCCGCGGATACATGGGCAGCACGGGTGGATCGAAGGCGGAGAAAAAAGAGAGCGGCGCGAGGACGTAGCTGGCCCAGGGAATGCCGGTGATTTCAGCGACGAGGGGACCGGCGTAGTTGAGCTCGCCGAGGAGAAGCAGGTCGGCGCGGATGGGGTTGGTGGCGGCGTCGAGAAGGTCGGCGTAGGTTTCGCGCAGGGAGGGAAAGAGGAATTCGCGCAGGCCGGTTTCGGTGCCCTTCTTTACGTCGTAGACCATGGCGACGAGACGCGTATCGGCGGGGTCGATGTCGGGACGGATGGGATGGAATTCGATGCCGAGGGGCTCGATTTTTGGGCGGTAGACGTTGGGCAGCGCCATGACAGGCGTGTGGCCCCGGCGCTTGAGCTCGAGTGCGATGGCGATGAGGGGATGAATGTCGCCGTAGGTACCTATGTTCGAGAGGACGATGCGCACGGTTGGGATCCGGGAGCTACAGCTATGAGATTAACGTATGGGGCGCGATTTTAGATTGGCTTCAACTGCGGATGATATTCTGCGTTCGTATTCTCAGGAGATCCGATGCGAATGGTTTTTTCTTTTTCCGTATTCCGGCTTGTACTGGCTGGAGTTGCTCTAACTGCTGTATTTGCGGCACCGGCGCTGGTGTCTGCCGAGGGGCCGTACAAGGTTCTGAATACCTGGAAGCTGGGCGGCGAGGGCGGATGGGATTACCTGAGTGTCGATCCGGCGACGCACCGGTTGTACATTACGCGCGGCGCGAGGGTGGATGCGGTGGATACGGCGACGGGCAAGGTTGTGGGCTCGATTGCGGGGCTGCATGGGACGCATGGCGTGGCGTTTGACGATGCGGGGAAGTATGGGTACATCTCGGATGCGGGCGCGGCGAACCAGGTAGTGGTATTTGACCGCACGACGCTGGCGACTGTGACGACAATTCCCGCGGGGACGGGGCCGGATGCGATTCTCTTTGAGCCCGTGACGAAGACAGTGTGGGCCTTTAACGGACGGAGCAAGGATGCGACGGTGATTGACACGGCGACGCAGAAGGTTGTGGCGACGGTGGCGCTGGGTGGCAAGCCGGAGTTTCCCGCGGCTGACGGCAAGGGCTTTATCTACGACAACATTGAGGACAAGAGCGAGATTGTGAAGATTGACGCGAAGACGAAGACCGTTACCGCGACCTGGCCTGCTGGTTGCGAAGGGCCGAGCGGGCTGGCGATCGATCGCGAGGGCGGGAAGCTTTTTGCCGTGTGCGACAAGACGATGAGCGTTATTGATGTAAAGACCGGCAAGGTGCTGGCTACGCCGGCGATTGGGGACGGGCCGGATGCCGCGGGCTTTTCGGCGAAGCACAAGCTGGCGTTTGCCTCCTGCGGGGAGGGTGTGCTGAATGTGGTGGATGCGGCGAGTCTGAAGACAGTGCAGACGCTGACTACTGAGAAACGCGCGCGCACGATGGCTTATGATCCGGCTTCGGATCGCGTGTATACAGTGACGGCGGACTTTGGCACGGCTCCTGCGGCGACGGCGGAGAATCCGCGGCCAAGGCCGCCGGTGCTGCCTGATAGCTTCCGCGTGATTGTGATTGGCCGGTGATAAGAGATCAGGGTTCAGAGATCAGGGTTCCGTAAAATCCGCGTTGACTGCTGCGGGAGTGGAAGGCTCAGAGATTGCTATTGGGCATTTTTCTTTTGTGTTGCGGCTTGACCGATCTCTGAACGCCGATCTCCGATCTCTCTTATGAAACTGATTTTGATCATTGTCGTGGCTGTCGTGATTGCGGGGAGCGTCTTTGCCGACTGGAAGTGGCGGAAGTGGGTAGAGGCGCGCCGGCGAGAGCGCAATGATGGGCTGTATCCTCCGAATGGCTGAAAACTCAAGTCAGCGGGTGGGGTTTCGAGAATCATGACGCTAAAATAAGGCCAGGAGCCGTCCAATACTCATGCTTGGGATTTCTTTGACGAGTTCACGATTTTTTGCGCGCCGCGTTGGCGCTGTTGCTTTTGCTGCTCTGCTGGCGGCTGTGCCCGCGGGGCTGTTTGTGTTTGCGCCTCCGGCGCGGGCGCAGTTTGGGCCGCCGCCTACCACGCAGGTTCACGATCCTTCCGCGCTGAAGCCGCCGGCTGGTGCGAAGGTGGCGATCATCGAGTTTGAAGATATGCAGTGCCCGGACTGCGCGCGCGCGAACCCGATTTTGAAGGACGCTGCGGACAAGTACAAGATTCCGTGGGTTCGGCATGATTTTCCGCTGCCAATGCACCAGTGGAGTTTTCAGGCGGCGGTGAATGCGCGGTGGTTCGACGATAAGGGTGGCAAGAAGACGGGCGATGCGTATCGCGATGCGATCTTTGCCAACCAGCCGAGCTTTGGCGAGGACCCGGCGCGGATGACGGCGTTTACGCAGCAGTTTGCAAAGGAGCATGGGCTGGCGCTTCCGTTTGCGGTGGACCCGATGGGCAAGCTGGCCGCGGCGGTGAAGGAAGATTATGCGCTGGGGCAGCGGATTGGGATTGAGCATACGCCGACGATCTGGGTGGCGACTTCGCACTCGAAGGGGGCGCCGTTTGTCGAGGTGGTGGATCGCTCGAAGCTGTACCAATTGATTGATCAGGCGCTGGAAGATACGAAGGGCGTTAAGTAAGACAGGTGACAGAAAGAACGAGGGCGCATCCACTGGATGCGCCCTTTGTGTTTAATGGCTGATTTGCACGAGGCCGCCGTGGCCTGGTGAGATTTCGCTGGTCTGCGGGGCGCGCCAGTGGTCGATGTGGCTGATGCGATGGACGCAGCCAATGGTGCAGTTGGGTGAGCAGCTCTTGGCGGTGAGGAATTCGCGCTTGACGTCGGCGGTGGTGTAGTTGGCCAGAGGGACGCCGGGGTAGCCGCGCTGCTGACTGCAATAGTGCACAAGGCCGTCTTCGCAGATGTAGAGGTAGCGCGAGCCGGCGCGGCAGCGCCAGTCGTTGGGCAGGCCCTTGACGATGGATTCCTGGAAGTGATCGAACTGCGCGTAGTTGGTCTTTTTGCGGTTCTGCATCGCGAAATAGACCTGCGCGTCAGCTTCGGCGAGCGGCTTGAGCTGGCCGTCGCCGTCGTGAATGATGCCGATGGTGGACTCAAAGCCGAGCTCCAGGGCGCGCTTGCCGATGACGAGTGCGTCATTGGGGTCCTTGAAGCCGCCGCCGACGACGGAGTTGATGTTGACGTGGAACTCGGCGTGCTCGGCGAGCATTTGCAGCTTTTTGTCGAGGACTTTGAGGGACTTTTTCGAGACTTCATCGGGGTTGATGTTGTCGATGGAGATCTGCATGTGGTCGAGGCCGGCGCGGTTGAGGCGCTCGATGCGCTCGGCGTTGAGCAGATAGCCGTTGGTGATCATGCCGGCGATGGCGCCGGTTTTGCGCATGCGCGCGATGATGAGATCGAGATCGGGATGCGTGAGGGGCTCGCCGCCGGAGATGCCGATCATGGCGGTGCCGAGGCGGCCGAGATGGTCGATGCGGCGGAGCATCTCGTCTGTGGGCACGGGCGGGGAGACTTTGTCGAACTCGTTGCAGTAGGTGCAGGAGAGATTGCAGAAGCGCGCGGGAACGATCTGGACGAGGACCGGGTGCGAGGTCGAGGCGAGGGCGCGTGCGACCATTGCGTACTCGCGGGCTTTGCGAGCGGCGCGGATGGCGCGACCACGGACCGTGTCTCGGCGGAACTTGGGCATCTTGTCTATTTTAGAGGATTTTGGGGTGGAAAAGGGTGCAAGGGAAAAGGGGCTGGAGGCGTCTTAAAAGAGTTTTGGATTTGTGGAGTATTCTTCAAAACGAAAAATACCTGCTTTCAGATATTCTTCAACCGCTTCTCCAGCAATCCATCTACGATCCAGCTCTTCACAAACAGCTCCGGCAGTCAATGAACCAGCGAACGGATCCAAGACCACGTCATTGGGATCTGTGAGTAACTTAATGAAGAACTTCGGAAGCAACGCAGGAAACCGCGCAGGATGAATTTTGATTCCCTCTTCCTTGCAACGTTTGGTATATGCGTCATTTGCCGCGTTATTCCCCATCTTCAGCATGTTTTCCGGGATATCGAACTCGGCCTCGGTCACATTTGACGGAATCGAACCGCCGGCACTTATCTTGTCAAACGAGTTTCGGATCACGTGCCCTGATGGCCTTACGGTTCCACGGACTCCGTTCCGATTCAAACGAATCATGTCCTCGCTGTATTCCTTAAGTACATTGAGATTCGACGATTTTGGATGCGGTGTCTTGGAAAACCACCAGACATATTCGACAGAATCACGAACCCTCACACGGCGAACAGTAACCCATTCGGCAGGAACCGGCATCTTGGCAGGGTTATGCCAAAAACACTCCTGTGCAAGATGAAATCCTATTTCTTCAACTAAAGCGATCATCAGTTTAAAGTGATAGATCGATCTAGTCGGCGTCCCCTTGTTGTAGCTTCCTCCAATGTTTAAGACGAAGCTTCCGTCATCAGTCAGAATACGCAGAATCTCTTTTGCGAATGGCAGAAACCATTCGACATATCGGTCCTTATGCTCGTTGCCGTATTCTTTCTTAAAATGCAAAGCGTATGGAGGCGAAGTTACGACCAAATTAATGCTTTCGGATGGGAGCGCTCGCAATAAATCGAGCGAGTCGCCGCAGTAAGCCGCACCCAGCCTTGACGTGAAATACGGGTCTTGATTGACAAGTGAAGCCGGATGGTCTGATGGCAGTGAGATGCGATGTCCGTTCTGCGATGCGACAGACTGGATACGATTGTCGATTTGTGCGAGTTGCGGTTTTGATGACACGGTTGTAGTCATAATACGTCTTCGATGATTCAAACGGTAACAGAAATAGGTTTACATTGTCAACCCATTTTCATAACGGTGCGGATTGGGTTTCACAAGCGGAAGCCGCCCGATTACGCGGCGTCACGAGGCAGGCCATTTCTCGACTGATCAAGAAGGGGCGCTTTCAAGTGCTGAGAATCGGCGGAAAGGCGCTACTGAACCGAACCGAAATTGTGAACTTTGTGCCTGAGCAGGCGGGACGACCTTCAAATGAGCGAAACACCAAAAAAGAACAATGACAATAGCGACGGATCCGTACTACAAAGACGCAAAGCGATTCTCGATGGACTGAGAAGCCAAGGATTGTTTCCTCCCCATCCGCTCGAGATGGAATGGGAGATTGACGGCGACGACATATTGAGTTCCATTTATCGTGCCAGCGATTTGTCGAGGCGTGGTATTCGCGGACTGCTTGCAGAATACTTTTTTGAAACCAACATCATACCCTCTGTATTACGCAGGGGCTGGACTTCCGTACAAACTCCTGCGGGTGACTGGCCGTATGATTGCCTCTTAGAGCGTGATGGAAAAAGGGTCAGTATTCAAGTCAAGTTGCAACGGCTCGAACGAGGACTACCGAAGCGTTTCCACGCACGGCACTACGAGCAAATTTATTACGACGTTGAAGTTCAGAAAACGAGGACCGGTCAGCGGAGATTACGTAAACAAGATAATGTACAGTCGGCGCTCCCGGATCCCGAAATGGTTCCCCCCATTGCTACTCGCCCTTACCCATTCGGCGCATTCGACATTCTCGCAGTTAATATGCAACCTGCAACTAAGCGGTGGACTGAGTTCCGATTTACAGTTGGTACATGGCTTTTAGAGCGATTGAATGCTCCTGATTTAATTGAAATTCACCAGCCTGTCTCTCTCGAACCGGACGAGGTATGGACTGACGACCTGAGCACTTGCCTAGAGTGGTTCCTTAGTGGGAAAAAGAAGAAAGTCCTTGAACAGATCAAACATCCTAATCGATTTCGGCGGGTAGGGGATTCTTAGGCATTGAAGACGGAGATATAGGCGTAGTGTCCGCCGCGACTTGGACACTCACTGTACTCTTGCCGTACTTCGGCGATGAGGCGTTCCACGTCGTCTTCGGTATAGCCGAGCTTCTGTGCCCCTGAGCTTTGCCATAGGCGTGCAGACGCTCCCACTCCTGCTTATCTATGTAGCGGTCAATGGCGTCAGTAATTACCTGGCTCACGGGGCGCTCCTGTCTGCGTGCGCTCTTCAAGCTGCGCCATAAGGGCAGGGGAAACGCCCGGAATTTCAGTTTGACCCGTTGCCATAGAGATATTTTGCGCTGAAACCTGGACAAATTAAATTGCCCCGTCCGCAAATACCTCTATTTGTGGTGTTTGCTGTCTACTTGGAGGGTTAGGGTTTGTTGGCGGCTGTCGCGGAGGATGGCTAGCTGGACCTGTTTGCCCTGGTTGGCTTTGAGAGTGCGGTCCCAGTCGGCGGTGGTTTTGATGGTGTAGGCTTCCTCCAGTCCCAACTCGGTCCCCTGTGGAAAAAATCTTGTCAAGCCCCAAATCCAACATTATTTTGTAACTCATTGATTCTAAATCGCAAAAAGCTTTGCGCAGTTTGCACATTATTTCTCGCGATCTGTCATACTTATTACAGGTAGAAAAACAACGGCCCGAATCCCACCGGATTCGGGCCGTTCGCTTTTCTGGCTAAAATTCAAAAAACTTTGGGGCATTGGTAACCATCATGCCTTAAACATCAAATAAATAAGGGTTTAGACTAATGAAACGTGTTACATTCATTTTTCCGTTTCTGCGGGTATTACCGGTTTTCTCCGGGTTTCAGCTTTCGGGCTATCTACAAAGCCGGTCCAGGTGCCCGGTCCCTCGCATTTAGGGAGCGAGAATGAAAGCCGGCAAACTGCACAGTTTTGAAATGAAGATCGCATAAAGATTTCGCCGGAAACTGTGTAATCATCCGCAATTGACACAAGATAAATATCTTAATCAGCACAGCCGCACACGATAACTCCAGCAGAAGTGAGCCTGCGAAAGAATCCAGTTCCGACGGAAGCAGAAAACCTACTTATGGCGTTTGTTGTCCACCTGGAGGGTTAGGGTTTGCTGGCGGCTGTCTCTTAGGATGGCTAGCTGGACCTGTTTGCCCTGGTTGGCTTTGAGGGTACGGTCCCAGTCGGCGGTGGTTTTGATGGCTTCCGGGCCGACGCGGAGGATGATGTCGTACTCGTGCAGGCCGGCGGATTCGGCTTCAGTGTGGCGGGTTATCTGCTTGACCAGCAGGCCGGAGGGGATGCCGAGGTAATCGGACATTTGCTGGGTGAGCGGCTCGACAACTGCGCCGACTTTCAGCTCGCTGCCGAAGAAGGGTACGTGGAAGCCGCCGGTGGGGGGCACGTCGCCGCCGCCACTGGCACCGGAGAGGATATTCAGACTGCCGTTGGGGCCGCTGCCGCCGCCGGAATCTTCACGGGCATTGAGCTTGTTCCAGACGTCGCGCTCCATGATGCGGCGATCCACGAGCAGAACGGAGAGAGTTTCCTGATTTCCCTCACGCATGATGACGAGGCTGACCCAGCGGCCCGAAGGCACTTCATGCAGGGTGGAGTTGAATTGGGTGGCGCTTTCAATGTTCTGGCCGTTGATGGAGAGCACAACGTCATTGATGCGGAGGCCTTTCTGGCCGCCGGCGGGAGCGTCATGATCGATATTGGTGATGACGGCGCCGCGCTTTTCAGTGAGGCGCAGGCGGGTGAAGGACTCGTTATCAACGTCTGTGACGAGGACGCCGAGGTAGCCGGGCGTGGCGGCGTGCGAGGTCATGTGCAGGCGGTCCAGGAGCTCGTGGAGGGTCTGATCCTGTGCCGAGGCGCGTGACGGCGCGATGGCCGCGGCGGCTGCAATGAGCGCAATGGCGGCTATCGGGAGCGAGCCGGAGAACAGATTGCCGAGATGACAGGGCCTCGAAAAGTGCTGCATGTCTAATTCCCCCGAGTGCTCCCCGGTGCGCTCTCTTTAGACGTTCTGGCGCGGCTTATGGGGTGGTGCGGTTAAATGGTAGTGTCTAAACTTGAGAATCTGTTACAGAACGAAAGCCCAAAACTTTTACTTGCCCATGTTCCACACGACTTAAAGTCGTGCCCTGATACAAATCAAGCCGAGACTTAACTGTTGAATCTCCTATTTACTGAATCTCCGGGGCCTGGCTTAGAGCCTGGCGGGAGATGATACGAATCTGCGGGTTGGGGTCGGAGCCGGCGACGTTGTGGAGCACCTGGCGGACGCTGGTGTCGGCTTCGACGGAAGTGAGCGAGTGGATGGCGTCGGCGCGGATGTCTACGTCGGAGTCGTAGAGGACCGCTTCGAGAACGGCGTTGCGGACTTCGAGATCGTCCGCGACATAGGGCGCGAGACCGGCGAGGGCTTTGCGGCGCATCTGCGGGCTGCGGCCGTAGCGGAGTACCATGAGCAGGGCATCGCTGAGGCCGGAGGCGCGGCAGCCGTGGCCTGCGCGGCACTCGGCAACAACGAGGTCGACGGAGCCATCGTCTTCCCCGGAGGCGGCAGCGCGGACGGCGGCCAGGGTGAGAAAGTGGCGGATCTTGGAATCATCGAGTGAGCCGGAAAACTGGCGCGGAACGATCTGCTTGTAGCTGACTTCGACCTGCTCGGAGTTGGGCTCACGCTCGATGCGGGAGATGCTGGCGATTTCGCCGGCGACGGCGGGGGCGGCGGCCTCTACGACGGCCTGTGCTCCGGCCTGATTCTGTGCGGCTTCACCGGCTTTGGCTACGTGGCTCTGCGAGACGTAATAGCCGCCGAGAGTGCCGGCTGCTCCGCCGATGACGAGCATGAGAGCGGCCGCCAGGGGCGCCGACTGAAGGCGGGCGAAGCTATTGCCCGTGTAGCGCGCGAGACGCTCATACCAGCGGCGCGGCGGCAGGGTGTCGAGAGCTTCTTCGAGGCGCAGACGGGAGCGAGCCATGATATTCGCATCGGGCTCAGCGGTGGGATGCGCGTCTGCCAGCAGCTTGATGGCGCGTAAGGTTTCGCGCTCGTGGCCGCATTCGGGGCAGATGGCCAGATGCCGAGAGAGCTCGTGGGCTGCGTCGTCAGACAGCTCACCGTATTCGGCCATCACGATTTGCTCGTGCGCCAATTCGCAATTCATGGGGTACGTCCTTATGCCTCAAAAGAACAACACGGGGGTTTGAAACAAATAGTGCTACCGGAGGCCCGCCAGTTGCGATCGGAGTTTCTTTGTCGCACGGAATAATGTGTTTTTAGCGGTTTCTTCGGTGGTAGAAAGCATTTCTCCGATGGTGCGCAGGCGGAGACCCTGGTAGTGCTTGAGTTCAAAAACCATGCGCTCGCGGGGTGTGAGCTTGGAGAGCGCATCTTGAATGCGGAGTCCGAGAAACTTGCGGTCGAGCTCGCGCGCGGGGTTGGAAAAAGAGCGGTCATCGGAGACCGAAGCGAGAATGTCGATTTCGTCGCCGGAGTGGTCGAGGATGACGGCCTGATCTTCGCGGCGCGTCTTGCGGCGGCGGAGCTGATCGAGGCAGAGATTGGTGACGATGCGGTAAATCCAGGTGTAAAAGGAGCACTCAAAGCGGAAGTTGCCGATGTAACGGTACGCCTTGAGGAATGCTTCCTGATAGATGTCTTCTGCGTCATGCTCGCTGCCGGTCAGGTGGAGCGCGAGGCGGAGGACCTGGTTTTCGTATTGACGGACGAGCGCGTCAAAGGCGGTGCGGGAGCCGGCCTGCGCGGCGCGGATCAGCTCGATCTCAGGCGCACGGGAGGCGAGGCGCTCGGTTGCGCTTTTGGGTCCGCCGATGGCGCGGGTCGCAGTCATACCTGTGGGGGATTGTACGCCCAAAGCAGTATGCCAAGGCAAGGGTGCTGTGGGGTTTGCCGGTGAATCGGGGTATGGAAGCGCTTCCGTAGCCATTGTTTTGCCTCGAAAAATCTCTCCTGAAGTGTTGAGGGGAGGTGAAACCGGGTAAACCGCTGCGGTTAGATGGACGGGCGATTCGTGAGTTGGTGAGCAGAATAGGGATGAATGACGAAGGACGAGGGGCGAGACTAAGGGACTGGTGGCGTGGATACACTGGGAGGGATGACTAATGGAAATCTTTTTGACGGTGGGTCGGCGCAGGCTGGCGGCCCAGGTTCAGGCTTGATTACGGCGCACTGTGACGGCGGGTCGAGGGGAAATCCCGGGCCGGCGGGATATGGCGCGGTGATTGAGGATGCTCAGGGCCGGGTGCTGGCGCGGTTGAGCGAGTTTTTGGGCATGCAGACGAACAATTATGCCGAATACTCGGGGCTGCTGGGGGTGCTGAAGTGGGCGCTGGAGCATGGGCACTCGCGGGTGAAGGTGGTTTCTGACTCCGAACTGATGGTGAATCAGATGAAGGGTCGCTATAAAGTGGGGAGTCCGGTGCTGAGGCCGCTTTGGGAGGAGGCTCGCGCGTTGACGCGGAAGCTGGAAAAATTTGAGATTGGGCATACGCTGCGCGGCGGGAATAAAGAAGCCGACAAGCTGGCGAATGAGGCGATGGACAAGGGCATGGGGAAAAACAGGGAACAGGGATCAGGGAACAGGGATCAGGGCGTTGTGGTGCGTCCTTATGGGAAGCTGCCTGCTGCGCCCCCCAAACTTGAGAAGCAAGTGTTTGAGGGGTATGTGAAGAATGGCGTGGTGCATCTGCTGGAGGGGGAGTTGCCGGAGGGTGTGTTTGTGAAGGTGACGCGGCAGTAAAGCACCTGATGATTGATGCATGATGAGGGGCCGGATGCGAATTACGCTTGCGATTGATGACGATGTATTGGCAGCCGCTAAAAAACTGGCGGTCATGGAACGAAAGAGCGTAGGGGAGATCATTTCTTCCCTGGCGCGGCATGCCATGCGGCCAGCGGAAACTGGCCTGAAGATTCGGAATGGCGTTCCGCTGTTGGCGGTGAGGCCGGAAGCGCCGCGGGTGACTTCGGAGCTTGTTCGTCAATTGCGGGAAGAACTGCACTGAGGAGCACCGTGGTTTCTGCTGGATGTGAATCTGCAGATTGCGCTGATCGATCCGGCGCGTATGTAGCGCGATAGCGCGCGTTGGCAAATCGTTGAGATTTTCTCTTAAACTTTCCTGCAACATTCCCTCGATATACTCGCCCAGATTGATCTGAACGAACCCACGGTATCCCAAGGAGCCCACCTACTCATGGCTACTCGCCGCGATTTCCTGCGTCTTGCCGCTACCGCTGCCGGCGCAGCAATGATTCCTGCCAGCATTCGCAAAGCTCTGGCCATTCCCGCTAATCGCGCCACCGGGACCATCAAAGATGTCGGGCACGTGGTCATCCTCATGCAGGAGAACCGCTCCTTCGACCACTACTTCGGGACGATGCGCGGAGTTCGTGGCTTCAGCGATCCGCGTCCCGCGCGCCTGCCCGGCGGCAAGCCCATCTGGTACCAGCCGACCGCCTCTGTCAAGACCAACCACTACAAAGACCGCGGCCTGCACCCGAGCGCCGAACACGTTCTGCCGTTCTACCTCAATCCCAAGCTCACCACGGAATTTCAGGCCGGCACGGACCACGGCTGGAGCAGCGGACACCAGGCCTGGAATCATGGCCACCATGACCAGTGGGTTACCCAGAAGCAGGACGTACTGACTATGGGCTATCTTCAGCGCGAAGACGTTGCTTTTCACTACGCGCTGGCGGACGCCTTTACGATTTGCGATGCCTATCACTGCTCGGTTCATGCGAACACTGCGCCCAATCGCATTTACCTCTGGTCAGGCACGATGGATGCGGCGGGGAAGCTGAGCAAGAAGCCGAACGGCCCTGGCTTTGGCGAACGGCACATTGTGAATGGCTTTACGTGGACTACTTATCCCGAGCGGCTGGAAAAGGCCGGCGTTAGCTGGAAGCTGTATCAAGGCGGGACGGGCATTGCGGGCGACCCGACCGATAACTACACGGATAACTCGCTTGAATTTTTTGCGCAGTACCAGGTGGATGAGGGTGCGGACCCGCATGGGCCGCTGGTACAGAAGGGCGTGACGGACCGGTCGTTGATTGGTTTTCGCGAAGACTGCGTCAGCGGCAAGCTTGCGCAGGTGAGCTGGGTGGTGGCTCCTTACAAGTATTCCGAACATCCGGAGGCCTCGCCGCGTGATGGGGCGTTTTATGTAAACGCTGTGCTGGAAGCGCTGACCGCCAACCCGGAGGTGTGGAGCAAGACCGTCTTCCTGATCAACTACGACGAAAATGATGGGCTGTTTGACCATATTGTTCCGCCGATGCCGCCTGCCGTGATGGGACAAATGCAGCGGCAGAACGCGCTGGGACTGGTCTCCGACGATCTGCTCGAAGCCATGGAGGACGAGTTCATCAACATGGATAATTTTCCGCATGACCGCCGTCCTTTAGTGCCGGGCACCGATCCTGGGGGTCTGCAACCGATCGGACTTGGCCCTCGCGTGCCTATGCTTGTGGTTTCTCCTTGGTCAACCGGCGGCTATGTCTGCTCGCAGCTCTTCGACCACACTTCGGTGCTGCAATTTCTTGAGGCGCGGTTTGACATTCCCGAGCCGAACATCAACCAATGGCGGCGGGCGATTTGCGGAGACCTCACTTCTGCCTTCGATTTTGCTGCGACTGCCAAGGTTGCCGTTATGCCGATTGCGGTGCCTGCGGTTCTGGCCTCTGCAAAGCAGCCTTACAGCGTGCCTGAAGTGCAGGCTATGCCGAAGCAGGAGCCGGGTACGCGACCCGCTCGCGCTCTGCCTTACTCGCTGACGATGCGCAGCCGCATTGAGGCGGCGGAGGGTAAGGTCTGGATTGAATTTCGCAACGAAGGCAAAGCGGGAGTTGCCGTTTATGCCCGCAACAACCGAATCCCTTTTGATGTCCCGCGCCGCTATTCCATTTCGGGTGAGCAAACTCTTTCGGACTACTGGCTAATCTCCGATATAGGTTCCGACATGCATCCTAAACAGCCAAGGACGGAGCCCGATTACGACATCTCATTCCACGGCCCGAATGGCTTCTTCAGCCACTTTCGCGGAGTTGTTGTTGCTCCGGCCTCTCGCGATGCGGAGGATAATGCCGGCGTCAAAGCTCAGCCCAATCCGGAACTGCTCCTCCGCTACGATCACCAGACCGGCGATGTCCACCTTACGATTGCCAACCTGGGCGCGGCTCCCTGCACGCTGATCGTGACCAACGCGTATGCGAAGTCCGAGGCTCCGCATAGTTACCCTCTCAAGCCCGGCGGCTTTACGGAAGATCACTGGTCGCTGACCGCGAGTAACAACTGGTTCGATATTTCTGTCACGACTGCGGAATCGCCGACTTTTCTGCGGCGGTTTGCGGGGCATGTGGAGACGGGGCGGCCTAGTACTAGTGATCCGGCTGTTTTTGGTGAAGATGCGTCGTTGGCCTGAGGCTTTTTGAGTGCGACAGAGGCTAGAAAAGGCGAGTGTCGAAGGCGTGGTCGTAGGTTCGCGTGATCTTCAGACGATTGGCTTGGGGATGGAGCGGGTTGACCAGCATGTTCCAAGTTTCCGGGACGAGCACGCTTGGGACTTGTAGTAGCAAGGAGCGTCTTTCTGTTAGCCACTGATCTCCGATGGATTGAGTGGCCGGCATGTCAGTGGCCCAGTTTGGCGGAAGCGATTCGGCTTTGATTTTTTCGAGGGAGAGCGAATCCGGTCCTTCGATTCGCAGGACCTGGAAATGATCGGGGCGGTCTTCGGCGTCGATCTCCATGTGGACGAGTGTTTCAAGCAGTGACGTGGACGGGTTGAGGGCGCAGTAGAAGACCGGATGGCCTTTTGTGTGCCAGCGGCCGGAGACGTAGAGGCCGCCTGCGCCGTCGAGTGTGCGATAGTTACTGACCCGCCAGAGGATCACGCTGCGAAGCCGTAGTCGAGCTGCAGAAGCATCTCTTCCACGAGGCGCGCGCCGGCTTCTGTGCGAAGCATTTCGAGTGGACTACGGTCTTCAAATCGAACCTTTGGCTTGCGGAGCCAGCGGGATGCCTTGGCGTCGTCGGCAAAGACCTCTTCGGCTAGCGATGTGATGCGGGCTATGCGGATGGCGCGGTCGGATTCATCGTGGGTGAGGGATTCATGGCGGGTTTTGCGATGGGCTAGAGTGCGACGGGGAACGATGAAGTTGTAGATTTCCTCATCGCTGATGCCGTTATTCGAGAGCGATTCGACGGAGGCGAGCGGGAGGCGTTCGTCTACCAGACGGGCGAGGTCGCGGTCCGAATGCAGCGGCGCGATGCCGAGTTTGCGTTCGATGCGGCGGTAGAACATGGCTGGTTCGCGTCGGGTTTGAAGTTCGGCAGCTTGGGCCATGAGGCCTCCTTGGCAAGATGCCATGATTATATGGGCATCTTGCGTAGAAGATAACCGATTATTTGATTTTGGTAATCGTGAGAACCGCCGAACGACTAAAAGTGGCAAACCATGGCCGCTCATGTTTACGAAACTCACGCAAAATCCGGCTCTTCAAATTGATGAGCGCAGCTACCCACTCATCTTGATCTTCTGCACTGTTGTGCGCGGTTGCCAATATGGCGACCTCAGATTTCCGTATTTCTTCTCGATGTAAGTTTTTCATTTCGTGATCGCGCGTCACGAGTAACCACCCGTTTTTGTGGCAAAAACGAATGATCTCAGGATCGAGTACATTCCTACGTGTTTGATTGTTCTCATCTCGAAACCACTCAGGAAATCGCTGCACTGTGAACCCAGCGGTTCTAAGGCGTACTGCGACTGACTCGGCTGAGAAGCCTTCGTCGAGAAATAAAACGCATTCTTCACGCCGCTTTTTGACGTACACCAAGGTGAATTATTGCCTTTTCAATGGTATCGACATCAAGACTGAAATCATTGGCTATTTCTTCAATGCTTTTCCCAGAACGCTTCATGCCGACAATCGTGCTAACCGGGATTCTTGTGCCGAACACCACAAGTCGCCCGGACATGATATTCGAGTTAATCGATACAGGGCGGCTACTGTGATCCTCTGCAGCATATCGCCAGGGAAATATAAATTCTCCGGCCTCGATTCGCTCTGCGTAGAGATCGACTACTTCTTGAACGAACTGTTGGCCAGGATTCAGTCCAATAGATGTAACGGTCCTTGGCCGGTCGCCCCGGGCAGCTTGGTTGTAAACCAAATCATCTAAGCATTTCTGAACAGCGTCTACTCGTTGTAGCGGGTGCTGAGACCGAAATATTCTTCGGGCATTGCGCATTGAGATCCGAAGAAACTGCAAAGAGATATGATGCTTTTCCCGCAAAATAAATACGCGATAAGCCTCTTCTAAATCGCTGTAAGAAAGTAAATGGACGGAGCCGGCGAGCCCACTGGCTTTCAAGATAGGCTCATCTCCCTCATACCATGAAAAGAGTGTTCTCGAGTTGACGGCGAGAAAAGCAGCGGCCTCCGGGATCGTATATGTGGGCAGGGTGCGAATGTCCTGTCCTTTAGCGCGCATTGGTTTTCTCGTTAGCATTTTTGCAATCACTCTAGTACATCTGATGCTAATTGACCAGAGCAAGGGCCGCATCGGTTGGCGATGCGGCCCTTGGTGTTTCTACTCCCTGTTCCCTTGTCCCTCTTCCCTGCTTTACTCGGGTTTGCCTAGGGAGTTTTTCCATTTGCGGTTGTCTTTTTCCAGCAGACGGTCGGCGCAGTCGGGGCCCCAGGAGCCGGCGAAGTAGTTGGGGAAGACTTCGGGTTTCTTGGCCGCCCATGCCTGAAGGATGGGCGTGTAGTGCGCCCAGTTGATCTCCACGCCATCGCGATGGGAGAAGAGGGTCTGGTCGCCGAGCATGGCGTCGAGTAACAGACGCTCGTAGCCGTTGGCGCTCTGCTTGCCGAAGGCCTGGGCGTAGCTGAAGTCCATGTTGACGGGGCAGACGGTCATGCCGGGCGTGTTGGGAACCTTTGTTCCGAAGCGCAGAGCGATGCCGTCGTCCGGCTGGATGCGGATGGAGATGATGTTGGGCTGAATCTCCGGGCAGGGGGCGCTTGAAGATTGCATCCGGTTAAAGATGAGCAGCGGAGGCTGCTTGAACTGGATGGTGATTTCGGTGGCGCGCTTCTTCATGCGCTTGCCGGCGCGGAGGTAGAACGGAACACCTGCCCAGCGCCAGTTTTCGATTTCGAGCTTCACGGCGGCGAAGGTTTCCGTGCCGGACTCGGGGTTGACGCGCTCCTCTTCCCGGTAGCCGATGACCTTTTGGCCGCCAACTACGCCAGGGCCGTACTGGCCGCGGACGGCGTTTTGGATGGGAATGTTGGGAATGGCCTGCCAGACTTTGACCTTTTCACGGCGGACTGCTTCTGCCTCGAAGCTCGAAGGCGGCTCCATGGTGACGAAGCCGAGCACTTCCATCATGTGGTTCTGGATGATGTCGCGGAGTGCGCCGGCTTTTTCATAAAACGGGCCGCGGCCTTCGATGCCGATGTCTTCGGCTGCGGTGATCTGGATGTTGTCGATGAAGTTGCGGTTCCACACCGGCTCAAAGATGCCGTTGGCGAAGCGGAAGGCCAGCACGTTCTGGACGGTTTCCTTGCCCAGGTAGTGATCGATACGGAAGACCTGGCTTTCGGGAAAGACGGCGTTGACCTGGCGGTTGAGCTCGCGGGCGGAATCGAGGTCGTGGCCGAAGGGCTTTTCAATGACGACGCCGATCTTGCCCTGCTCAGGATGCGCCATGCCACTGGTACCGAGGTTTTCAATGATGGGCGCGAAGTATTCGGGGGCGGTGGCGAGGTAGTAAAGACGGTCGGGGCCGATCTTCTTTTCGGCGGCGAGCTTGTCGAGGGCGTCCTTGAGACCGGGATAGCCGGAGGCGTCGTCAAACTGCAGCGCGTGGTAGCTGATTTTGTTGACGAAGGCTTCGAGCTTGGGGTCGGTGGCGTCGACAGAGCCGAATTTGAGGATGCCATCCTTCATGTCTTCGGCGAACTCGTTGCCGAGGGGACGGCGGGCCACGCCGACGATGGCGAAGTCTTTGGGCAGGAGGTTGGATTGCTCCAGATGAAAAAGTGCCGGGAGCAGCTTGCGCTTGGTGAGGTCACCGGAGGCGCCAAAGATGACCATGATGCCGGGGCCGGGAATTTTTTCCGCGGCGTCGTGCCCCTGGGGCAGGTCGGAAGGATTCACGCTCATTTGTACGGTGGTAGACATTTCTCGATCTCCGATCGAAGAAGAGATCAGTTTTCAGAGATCAGAGATCAGTTGCATCATCCTGAACTGAGCACGGCAGTTCAATATTTCCGCAATGTGCCGGACGGCATTTCTGATCTCTGATCCCTGAGTTCTGATCTCTGTAGTTAGTCTTTCTTCACGGCGTGGCCGCCGAAGGCGTTACGCATGATGGAGAGCGCGCGGTCGGTGAAGTTGTTTTCCTCGCGCGAGCGGATGCGGCGGATGAGCGATTCGGTGATGATGGGCGCGGAGACGTTGAGGTCGATGGCCTCAAAGACTGTCCAGCGGCCTTCACCGGAGTCGGCGACGTAGGGCTCGAGGCCTTCGAGCTTGGGGTTGTGCTTGAGGGCGTCGGCGGTGAGATCGAGCAGCCAGGAGCGGACGACGGAGCCGTAGCGCCAGACTTCAGCAATCTGGGCCAGGTCGAGATTGAATTCCTTCTTGGCTTCAAAGATGGCAAAGCCTTCAGCGAAGGCCTGCATCATGCCGTATTCGATGCCGTTGTGGACCATCTTGACGAAGTGGCCTGAGCCGGCGGGACCCATGTGGCCCCAGCCTGTGTCCTTTGAAGGAGCGAGGGTTTCAAAGATGGGCGTGAGGTATTCGACCGGCTCCTTGTCGCCGCCGAACATGAGGGAGTAGCCCTCTTTGAGTCCCCAGACGCCGCCGGAGGTGCCTACATCAACGAACTGGAAGCCCTGGGCGGTGACTTCCTTGTGGCGGCGCTGCGAGTCCTTGTAGTTGGAGTTGCCGCCGTCGATGAGGATGTCGCCGGGCGCGAGATGCGGGATGAGCTCGGCGATGGTGTCATCGACCGGCTGGCCGGAGGGAACCATGATCCAGATGGCCTTGCGGCCGGTGAACTTCCGGGTAAGCTCTTCAAGCGAGGTCACGCCGACGTTACCTGATGCGGTGAGCTTATCGACGGCTTCCTTGCTGAAGTCGAAGCCGATGACCTGGTGGCCGCCGAGGCGGAGGCGCTCCGCCATGTTGCCGCCCATCTTTCCAAGACCGATTAAACCGAGTTGCATAGTCTTCTCCCTTTTACGTGTATGTCAGAGAACGTTGAGTTCCTTGAGCTGACGGCGAAGATCCTGCTCGCCGGTGAAGCGAATTGCCTGGAGGCCGGAGTTGGCGGCAGCGTCTACGTTACCCTGCCGGTCGTCAATAAAGAGTATGCGCTCTGGGGATAGCCCAAGAATATCGATGGCGCGCTTGTAAATCTCCGGATGTGGCTTGCGCAGACCAACGTAACAGGAGCTGAGAGCGATTTCAAAATGCTTGCGCAGGTCGAATTGTGCGAAGCGGTAGTCGTTGGGCTCGCGGGCCTCATTGTTGAGCGAGCCTATAAGGTAATTCTGCGTGGCGGAGAGATCCTGGAGCACGGGAAGTGCAGAATCTTCGAGCACAACAGATTGAGCGAAGATGGCGTTGAGGAAATTATCGTGCGTGAAGCTGCGCGGCTCATAGAAGACAGTCTGATTGAGATACTGCTCCGCGTTGATCTCGTCTTTTTCCCAGGCTTCGTTTGCTTCGGGGTGGCGGGCTTCGAAGGCGGCAAGATCGAGATCGAACTTCTTAATTACGGACGCGCGTTCCTTGTGGTCCCAGCCATTGGTGAGCAGGACTCCGCCAACATCGAAGAGTATGACGTCGAAAGGAAGCATGGCACCTATCATTCGGGCTGGCGGGGAAGCCGGTTGAGACTGCATTTTTGTCAGGGCTTAAGCCCAAATCTTTTTGCGATCTTTTCGGAACGGCTGAAGGAGTGCCTTGTTAGAAAATCTACAACTGAATGGGGTGGTATCCCTGGTCCCCAAATGCGAGGGACCAGGGGCACCCACAGATTATGCTTTGCTGGCGGAGCCGTCTCCGCATTGGTATTTGGCCTCAATGGCCAGAACCTTGTTATAGCGGCGGGTGAAGCGCTCTTCGTTGGAGATGAATTTGGCGGCGAGGAAGCTGTCGGCCAGTTCGTATGCGAGGGCGGAGCCGATGATGCGCGCGCCGAAGACAACTACGTTCATATCGTCGTGTTCCACGCCCTGATGCGCGGAGTAAGTGTCATGGCACATGCCGGCGCGGATGCCGGGAATTTTGTTGGCGGCAACGCAGACGCCTACGCCGGAGCCGCAGATGAGGATGCCTTTTTTGCTGACACCGGCGAGAATGGCCTCGCCTACTTTTTCGGCGAAGTCAGGATAATCGTCCGGCTCATTCCCGTTGAATGCGCCGAGATCGACGACTTCATGGCCTTTCGTTTCGAGATAGGCGCGCACATCCTCTTTAAGAGGGAAGCCTGCGTGGTCGGCGGCGATGACGAGCTTCATAGGACTCCTTCGGAGTCAGGGATCAGGTTTCAGGGATCAGGGGTCAGTTTTGATGACGTGTCGAGCGTTTTTCTGATCCCTGACCTCTGAAACCTGATCTCTGTTCTTACTACTTGATCAGCTTCTTTGCCTTTGCTGCGACGTTTTCCGGCGTGAAGCCGAGTTCCTTGTAGACGATGGGGCCGGGGGCCGAAGCGCCGAAGCGGTCGAGGCCGAGTACATCTCCGGTTGAGCCTACCCACTTCCACCATGCGATGGGCGAGCCGGCTTCGACGGCCAGCTTGGGGACATCGGCTGGCAGGACAGAGGCCTTGTATTCGGCGGATTGCGCTTCAAAGTGCTCCCATGAGGGGAAGCTGACGACGCGGGCGGCAATGCCTTCGGCTTCAAGCAGCTTCTTTGCTTCGACGCAGAACCAGACCTCGGAGCCGGTGCCGATGAGGATGACTTTCGGGTTGGCTGCGTCTTCGAGGATGTAAGCGCCCTTGCTGACGCCGGTGTAGACATCGATTTTGGCGGTGTCGATGACGGGCAGGTCCTGGCGGCTGAGGGCCATGAAGGCAGGCTCGTTGCGCTCAATGGCCAGGCGCCACGCGGCGGCGGTTTCATTCGCGTCGGCGGGGCGGTAGTCCGTGAGGTGCGGGATGGCGCGCAGCATGGTGAGCTGCTCGATGGGCTGGTGCGTGGGACCGTCTTCGCCGAGGCCGATGGAGTCATGCGTGAAGATGAAGAGCGAATGCGACTTCATCAGCGCGGCCATGCGGAGAGCGGATTTGGCGTAATCGGAGAAGGTGAAGAAGGTGGAGCCGAAGGGAATGAGACCGCCGTGCTTGGCCATGCCGTTGACCGCGGCGCACATGGCGAACTCGCGGACGCCGAAGAAGACATTGCGGCCCGCGGGATCGACGTGGAAGTTTGCGCCGGGCTTGAAGATGGTCCTGGTGGAGGCGGTGAGATCGGCAGCGCCACCGAAGAGCTCCGGCACATCGTTGGCGATGGCGTTCATGACCACCTGGCCGGCGTTGCGGGTGGCGACTTTCTTCTCGACGGGGAAGGTGGGGATGGCCTTCTCGAAGCCGGCCTTGCGCTCACCGGCGAAGGTGCGCTTGAACTGTGCGGCTAGCTCGGGAAATTCCTTCGCATAGGCTTCAAAGAGCTTGTTCCAATCGCCTTCTTCTACTGCGCCCTTGACGCCGGCCTGCGCCCAGTTTTTGGCGGCTTCTTCGGGGACGTAAAAGCTCTGGTCTTCAGGGAAGCCGAAGAACTTCTTGGTGGCCTTGACGTTGTCCGGGCCGAGAGCCTCGCCGTGAACGGCATTGGTGCCGGCCTTGGGGCTGCCGTAGCCGATGACGGTGCGGACGGCGATGAAGGAGGGCTTCCTGGTTTCGGCCTTGGCGGCTTTGATGGCGGCTTCAATTCCTTCAAGGTCGTTGCCGTCTTCGACGATCTGCACATGCCAGTGGTATGCGTCGAAGCGCTTGAGGACGTCTTCGGTGTAGCTGAGCTCGGTGGGACCGTCGAGGGAGATGAGGTTGTCGTCGTAGAGCCAGATAAGCTTGCCGAGACCGAGAGTGCCGGCGAGCGAGGCGGCTTCATGCGAGATGCCTTCCATCAGGTCGCCATCGCCGCAGAGCGAGTAGGTGTAGTGATCGACGATTTCGTGGCCGGGCTTGTTGTAGACCGCGGCGAGGTGCTTTTCCGCAACGGCAAGGCCGACGGACATGGCGATGCCCTGGCCAAGCGGGCCGGTGGTGACTTCGACGCCTTCGGTGTCCGTCGATTCGGGGTGACCGGGGGTGATCGAGTCCCATTGGCGGAAGGACTTCAGATCGTCCAGCGTGAGCTTGTAACCGGAGAGGTGCAGCACGGAATAAAGGAGCGCCGAGGCGTGGCCGTTCGAGAGAACGAAGCGATCGCGGTCTGCCCACCTGGCGTTGGCCGGATTGTGCTTCATGAGCTTGTGGAAGAGCAGGTAGGCGATGGGGGCGCAGCCGAGGGGCGCGCCGGGGTGGCCGCTGTTGGCCTTTTGTACGGCATCGACGGCGAGAAGCCGGAGCGTATTGATCGAAAGCTGATCGAGATCGGTAGAAGAGGGAGTGACAGGGGTAGTGGTCATCTGGTTCTAAATCCTTTCGTCGGGGAGTCCGCCGCGTCCGCAGGTTTATGCGCTTTCAACGGCTCAATCGGGTGGGTTCGTAGAGTCAATCTGTATATCCACATTGTATCCAAGCCACTTACCAGAGTCCGTCCAGTGCAGGGTCCAGGAGATTTTGCCGGATGAGCTGGGTTGACCCAGAGCCGGGGCGGGAATGTCGAACCAGAAGCCAGCGCTGGATGCGCTGGGGCTGCTTGCGATCTTTACCGTCTTCCAGTCGTCGATGGACCACCTGATCTCAAATCGATCGGCGTCGATGATCCGAAGCGTGTCTGTCGATCGGATGCGCTGAATGGGCCGCTGGAAGGTAAAAATCTCAAGATTTCGGCGCGGCCGAAGGCCCTTTTCCGTGCAATAGCGCTCGTAGACCGGGTCTACGCGGTCAAAGACCTGGCCATCGCGGGCCGAGCGGAGCAGCTTGAGGTATTCGGCGTGCGCCCAGACGAGGGGCGTGGCTGCGCCCGCCGGATTGCCGAAATGCAGGCCGCGGCCGGGAATGTCAGCCTCGTCCCAGACCTGCTCAGGCATCATCTGGCCGGGCGTGGCGAACTTTTCGTAGGTGCGAATAAGGTCGGTGATGTCGTTGCCGAGGGCTAGCTCGTAGTGCGCTCGCTCGCCGGTGAGCAGCGGCCAGACGCGGCCCTGTCCGTAGCCGGTAAAGGGCGCGCCGCCTGCGCCGTTGCCGTAGCCGTCCCAGTTGTAACGAATCCAGCCGGGGCCTTGCGGCAGATCGCGCTTGAGCGCGAGATCGATGACTTTCACGCTGTCTACGATGAGCGGATCGTCGGCCCTGCGAACGCCGTATCGGACCAGCTCAAGGAAGCCGCCATCCACGATTTCGCGTGCTGCAAAGTCGTCCGGCGTGCCGGGAGGGCGGTTATTGATGTGAATGCGCTCGGTTCCGGCGGAGGGGCCGTCGTAGGCAGGCCCGGTTTCCGGCGGGCGAATGCGCATGTAATGCCGTTTGACCTCGGGGTGCACGACGCCGTCATTCGTGACGGTCCAGTCTTCGAGATGTCCTTCGAGCCAGTCGGCGTACTCCTCGACGAAGGCGGCCATCTCGTTGGAATCGTGCGCGCGCAGAATTTCGCTGGCGCAGATGAGCCCGGAGATGACGGAGGCGAGCGTCGAAGGCGAGTAGCCGGAGTTTTCTTCCCATCGCTCCTGCTGCGTGATGGGTGCGTGGCGAATGAGGAAGCCGGTGGCGCGCTCGACAAAGGGGACGACGTTGAGCTCGCCGAGGCCATCGGCTTTCCAGAGCCGCCAGGAAAGGATGACGGGAAAGGCGACCTCATCGAGCTGCATGCCATACCAGTAAGGCCGGCCATCGACCCAGAAGTTCTGCGCAAAGCCGCCGTCCGGCTCCTGCGTGCAGGCCAGGTAAACGAGAGCGCGGCGCGCGGTTTCAGCACGGCCGCAGGCGATCATGGCGGTGGCCGTCTGGACCATGTCGCGGGTCCAGACCAGGTGATAGCCGCCGAGGTCGTCGTCCCCCTTGGCCTGGCCCCACGGAATGGACGCGGAGGCGACAAATGCGCCGGAGTAGGTCTTGTCCTCATGCGCGAGCAGAACGTTATGGCTGGCGCGCATGAGCCGTCCGCCGTCCTGGGCTTTTTCGCCGAGCCATTCGGGGTTGGCCACGCGCTTCCACTGCTCGATGAAGCGCTTCTGGTTCTGCTCATAAGGCTTGACCAGCGAGTTGAGGGTCTTTTGCAGCGAGGTGTGGATGGTATTGCCGACGCCGATGGCGAGCGTGAATCCGCGCGTCCCGTCCTCGCCCGCATGCGACATGTCGAGCTCTCCGAAGAGCGCGATGTTGCCGTTGGAGGCCGAGCCGAACTCCCAGTCCATCTGGTAGTTATCTTTGAGGTCGCGCCAGCCGTCGCTTGCGCCGACGAAACCGCAGCTTACACGCGAAAAACCGCAGGTGGCTCCCATCGCGAGCGACCAGCCATTGCGCCATGCGAGCAGCATTTTGTAGCCGGCCACATCCACGGCGCGGCCATAGTTATGCGCGCCGCCGCCGTCCAGATGCGGGGCGAGCAGGGCGTAGACCTTGAGGCGGGGGAGGAGGTCAGGATGGCCATGAATGCGGACATTGATCAGCAGGACCGAGTGGTGCGGGTCGCAGATGATCTCTTTGATGAGGGTGTAACGGCCATCGGGATCGTAGTTGATATAGCGGACGCCGAGCGCTTCGGGATCGATGTACTCGAATTTGGAGATGAGATCGCGTTTTTCCTCATGTGCAAAGGATTCGCCGTCGGTGACCATGAACTCGAAGTCGCGGATCTGCGGCTTGTCGATGGTGGGGTGATAAACCTCGTTCACGACACCGTGGGAGCAGGTGAACCACATGCGGCTGGAGGCGGAGTAGGCGGTGCCTACGGCGTCCTTGACGCTGGAGGTCCAGCGCGGAGGCAGGCCGGGCTCGCCAAATGCCTCGCCCTGCTGCGAAAGCCATCGATATAGGGGCTGATCACTCATATAAAAAGAGAAAGCTGAGTCCGAAAACGAATTCTATCGTATCGCTATGGATGGTTTTGCGAGCGTTAAAGTTCCATAACTGCCGAAGATAGTTCCCGTTTTGTTCCACCTGACGGCAATCGGGATTATTATGGACCTCGCGTTTGCGGTGGAGTATTTGCAGTCTGCGCACCCTTCCGTAGCTTGTTCGCATCCAAGTGGCCGTGCGGTATTGAAACGAATTTAACGTTTCCAACGATTCCCGGTCTGTTTTCCGCCTGAACCGGCCCGCTACAATCTTCAATTGAGGAGAATTAAACGATGGCTTACGAATTGCCCCCGCTCCCTTATGACTATGCGGCTCTGGAGCCCCACATTGATGCCGAAACGATGAAGTTTCATCATGACAAGCACCATCAGGCGTATGTGACCAACCTGAATGGCGCGATTGAGAAGCACCCTGAGCTGGGCTCGAAGAAGGTGGATGAGCTGCTGGCGGACCTGAATGCGATTCCGGAAGATATTCGCGGAGTGGTTCGTAACAATGGCGGCGGCCACTCGAATCACTCGATGTTCTGGACGCTGATGGCTGCGGCTGGAGACGGCGTGGGCGGCGAGCCGACGGGCGCGATCGGCGAGCAGATCGCGAAGGATTTCGGCAGCTTTGAGGCATTCAAGAAGAGCTTCAATGAGGCGGCGACCAAGCAGTTCGGTTCCGGGTGGGGCTGGCTGGTGTTCAAGGACGGCAAGCTGACGATTGTGACGACGCCGAACCAGGACTCCCCGCTCTCGCAAGGGCTGTATCCGATTCTGGGCAACGATGTGTGGGAACACGCCTACTACCTGAAGTACCAGAACCGCAGGGCCGATTACCTGGCCGCGTGGTGGAACGTGGTGAACTGGCCGGAAGTGAATAACCGCTTCGCCAAGGCGAAGAGCTAGAAAACAGGGACTACGGGACTCGGCGGGACTAAGGGACTAGCCGATTAGACGCAGCCGCATAGGCCCTTAGTCCCCCAAGTCCCTTTAGCCCCCTGGAATCCGCAACCCTGTTGCGGATTCCGTGTCTATACATACGATGAAGCTTTTGCGCGCCACATTGATCTATGCGGGCCTGATTGTCCTTGGTTCCCTTGCAGCTTTGGCCCAGTCGGCCAGCTTTACGGTGAGCCAGAACGGTAAGACCGTGGGCACGGCCAGCTACGCGTTTACCGCGACGCCTGCCGGCTACAGCTCGGAGTCGCTGGTGCGGATTTCGATGCAGGGGCTGGATTATGCTCTCTCGAAAACCGAGCGGCTGGACAAGAGCAACCGGCTGACCCATGTGCTGGTAAGCGGTACGGTGAATGGCACGGCGGTGAACATTGTTGCCAAACCGGATACGACGCAGCTTCTGCTGAACATTTCGGCGAATGGCCGGGCATCGACGACGCGGCTGGATGCGCATCCCGGAGCGGTTTTCATGGCGGATTTCGACCCTGGAGCGCTCGAGACGCTGCTGGCGCTCAACGTGACACGGCAGGGCCGCGGCCTGTGGGCGGTGATTCCCAAGAAGGCAGGCTCGGCGGCTCTTGTGGAAGTGGCGACATACGCGCCGGAGCAGGGAACGCTGGATGGCAAGCCGATCCAGGTGCAACATTTGACGGCAACGGTTTCAGGTGAGCGGACGGAGATATTTGCCGGGCCGAAGAACGAACTTCTGCAAGCGGAGCTTCCGCAAGAGGGATTTGCGCTGGTGCGAAAGGGTTTTGTGCTGACGCCGCCGAAGAAGCCGATTGCTCCGCCGGAGGGTTTCCCACCGCCGCCGCAACAGCAACCGGCGCAACAGCCGCCGCCGCAGCAGGGTTATCCGCAGGCCGCGCCGCAGAGCTAGTGTAGGCGGCTCTAAAAATCTCATCGGATATAATCGATTGTGAAGCCGTAGTGTTTTTCTAACTAAACTCAGGCCATACACCCCTAGAGCATTGCATGTGAGACTGGATTCGTTTTCCGCCGCGGAAAATCGCTGGGCATGTCTGTTCAATTCCAAATTCACGCTCAAGCCGGTCCGCGAGGAGCAAGCTACCGATGCGCCTGCTGCATGTAATCCGCAGTCTGAATCCGGTCTTTGGCGGGCCGCCGGACTCCGTGCGCATGTTTTGCGCTGCGCATAAGCGGGCCGGCAATGAGGTGGAGGTGGCGACCACCGATCTGCCGACGGATGATTTTGCGCGTATTCCCGGCGTGGAGGTGCATGCGCTGGGGCCGACGAGCCTGAGCTGGCTGAATTATCACTACACGCCGAAGCTGGAGCCTTGGCTGAATGCGAACATTCACCGCTTTGACGGCGTGATCGTGAATGGCATCTGGCAATATCATGCGGTTGCGGTTCGCAAGGCTGTGCATGGCAAGCGGCCTTATGTGGTGTTTTCGCATGGAATGCTGGACCCGTATTTCAAGAGCCGTTATCCCCTGAAGCATCTGAAGAAGCTGGCTTACTGGCTGATGTTTGAAGCAAAAAACCTCAACATGGCCGATGCTGTTCTCTTTACCAGCGAGGAAGAGAAGCGCATTGCCGGCGAGGGATTTCCGTTTCGCGATTTTCGGCGAGTAGTGATTCCATACGGGACGATGGGACCGCCGGAGGGCGATCCGCAGCAGATGAAGCAGGAGTTTCTGGCGGCTTTTCCGGCAGTGCAGGGTCATCCTTACATGGTTTATCTGAGCCGCATTCATCCCAAAAAGGGCTGCGATCTGCTTTTCGAGGCTTTTGCGCGCGCGGCTCCGCCGGAGATGCACCTGGTGATGGCTGGTCATGATGAGACTGGCTGGCGGCCTGAGCTGGATGTGCTTGCTGCGCGGCTGGGAGTGTTGGACCGGATTCATTGGACGGGATCGATCCGCGGCAACACGAAGTGGGGGGCGCTGTATGGGGCGGAGGCTTTCATTCTGCCTTCGCACCAGGAGAATTTTGGGATTGCCGTGGCGGATGCGCTGGCTGCGGGGATCATTCCGCTGGTATCGGACAAAATCAATATCGCGCCGGATATTGCCTCTGACAATGCATGCCTGATGGAGCCGGATACGCTCGATGGAACGATTCGGCTGATTGAGCGCTTCAACGCTATGACGCCGGAGGAGCATGCTGCGATGCAGGCGCGGGGTATCGAGTGCTATCAGCGCAGGTATGCGCTCACGCATTCGGTGCAAGAGGTTTATAAGGCGCTGGGGATCGCTTAGATTTCTGACGTGACTTATGGGCTTACTATGGGTTCATCGCCCATGGCTGTTTCCATTTCCAAACTTGTGCTTTTGCCTGGACTCGATGGCACGGGAGAACTGTTCCGGGATTTGATTGCCGCATTGCCACCGGGGATGGATGTGATTATTGTTTCCTATTCAGGGACGGGTGCGCAGAGTTATGAAGAGCTCTTGCCGATCGTGCGCGATGCGCTGCCTAAAGATAAGCTATACGTTTTAGTTGCCGAGTCCTTCTCTTCGCCGCTTGCAATTCATCTTGCAGCGACTCACCCGGATCATTTGGCTGGTCTTGTCTTATGTGCGGGATTTGCTGCGAGCCCAGTGAGTGGTTTGATTAGGCCTTTAATTGCGGTTCTAGCTCGGCAGATTTTTCTCATGCCTGTGCCTGAGTGGGTGATTCGAAGTTTTCTCATTGGCGAAGGTGCTTCGAATGAGTTGACCGGTCGAGTGAAGAAGGCGGTTGAGTCAGTGCCGGGGCATGTGCTTGCGGAAAGAATGAGAACGGTTCTTACTTGTGACGTGCGCGAAAAGCTCGCAGAAATTACCGTTCCGATGACTTATTTACAGGCTGCAAAAGATCGTTTGGTCTGGCCATCCAGCGTTGAAATCATCAGAAGATATGCGCCTGCAATCACAACTGTGCATATCGATGGTCCGCACCTGATCCTTCAGCGAGAGCCAGAGCAAAGTTCTGTGGCGATCCAACTATTTCTCAGTCGATTGAACGACTAAATCCAGCTTTTCAACCATTCAAACTGCGTTGGCTGCGGCGACGGCTGAGGCCCAGGCCCACTGGAAGTTGAAGCCGCCGAGGTGGCCGGTGACGTCTACGGCTTCGCCGATGAAATAGAGGCCGGGGGTGGTGCGCGATTCCATGGTGCGGGCGTGCAGATCGCGGGTGTCGATGCCGCCGGCGGTGACTTCAGCCTTCTCGTAGCCTTCGGTGCCGGTGGGGTGGAAGGCGTAGCGCCTTAACTCTCGTTCCGTGGTTTCGATGGCAACATTGGTCCAGCCTGCGGGTGCGGCGGCCTCTGCAAGGTGATTGGCGAGGCGTAGAGGGAGTGCGTTGCGCAGAGCCTGGCGGAAAGTTTGCGGGTCGCGGCGGGCGTTCTTTTCCAGGAGTGGAGCCAGAAGGCAGCCATCTTTTGCGAGCTGCGGGGCGAGGTCGATATAGACCGGCTCGCCGGGCTGCCAATACGACGAAGCCTGCAGGATGGCGGGACCGCTTAGGCCGCGATGCGTGACGAGCATCTTCTCGCGGAAGCGCGGCGGGGGTTGGCGGTTGGGTTTGTTGGATGGGGCTTCGGTCCATGCAATGACTTCTGTGGAGACGCCTGAGAGTGCGGTCCAGTTTGCTTCTTCGCCACTGAGCAGGAGCGGGACGAGCGCGGGGCGCGGAGTGACGATACGCAGTCCGAATTGGCGGGCGAGATCGTAGGCGAAGCTCGTTGCGCCGAGTTTTGGGATGGACAGGCCACCGGTGGCGACAATGAGCGCGCCGGAATGGAATTCGCCAAGCGACGATGCGATGCAAAAGCCTGTTGAGTCGCGTTCAACGGCGATGCTGCGGGCGTTCAGGATCAGTTCTACCTTGCCGCGATTGCATTCGGTGAGCAGCATGTCGAGAATCTGCCGCGAGGAGTGATCGCAGAAGAGCTGGCCGAGGGTTTTCTCATGCCAGGCGATGCCGTAGCGCTCGACGAGCTCAAGAAAATGCGCGGGCAGGTAGAGCGCGAGCGCGGATTTTACGAAGTGCGGGTTGGCGGAGAGATAGCGGTCGGGTGCGGTGTGGATGTTGGTGAAGTTGCAGCGTCCGCCGCCGGAGATGAGGATCTTGCGGCCCGGCTGCGTGTTGTGTTCGAGGAGTGCTACGCGCCGCCCGCGCTGGCCTGCGACCGAGGCGCATACGAGGCCCGCCGCGCCTGCGCCGAGAACGATGACATCGAACTCGCGCACGGCTCTACTGACCCCTGACTTCTGTTTCCTGATCCCTGTCTCTTGCAATCCACCAGGCTTTGATGAACTTCCAGTGAATGTAGACCGAGTGATTGACGTGAAGTAGCAGGCCCTCGCGGCCATCGAGAAAACCGAGGCGGAAGATGTAGTTGTAAAGGAAGGTGGCGATGGGATTCAGGAGCGCGTTCCAGACGAAGGCGAAGAGCGAGCGGCTGTTGCGACCGCGTGCTGCCAGCAGTATGGCGATCTCTGAGCTATAGCGGTTCATGTGCTCGAGATAGACGGTGAGGTTGGGGTAGGCGTAGTGCAGCATGTCGCATTTGAGCGTGCCTTTGCGACCCCACTGGCGCTCATCGTGCTGTGGAGTGGAGTGCGGGCCTACGCCTTCACTGAGCCGCGCCGTGCCGCGCTTGAAGAGACGCAGCTTGTGGTCGGGATAAAAACCGCCGTGGCGCATCCATCGGCCAAGGATGAGGTTGAGGCGCGGAATCCAGTAAGCGGTGAAGGGCGGCTCGGCGGCCAGGGTCTGCAGGATTTCCTTCTGCAGATCGGGTGTGAGCTCCTCATCGGCATCGAGCAGCAGTATCCAGTTCTGGGTGCAGAGATCGAGCGCGACATTCTTCTGTTCGCCGTGGCCGTCAAAGGCGTGATAGGTGGTCTTTGCGCCGTAGGATTCTGCGATTTCGAGAGTGCGGTCCCGCGATCCTGAATCGACGAGGATGATTTCATCGGCCCACTTGACGCTTTCGAGCGTTTGGGGCAGATTTGCCTCCTCATTCATGGCGATCATGGCGACGGAGAGAGTTTGACGCATCGAAATGAAGGATAAAGCATTGCATGCAGCAACTGCGCCCGCGGCGCGGGGAGCCATTTCTTTGGGGAACTGTTGCTGATTCTGCCGAACCGATGGGTCAGCAAGATGAACTTCGACTTTACACCCTCATCTGTCGATAATGAACTGCAGGAGGGCCTTTCGCCATGACGATTGAAGTCGAACTGAGTGCCGAAACGCAGGCGACGCTTGCCGCGCAGGCCGCCGCGCGCAGTATGGATGTGCCTTCTTATGCAGCATCCCTGTTGGAAGAGGCGGCACGCGAGAGCGCGGCGTGCAAGCGCGCGGGCAGAAAGAATCTGGCGCAACTGTTTGCAGAATCGCCCTTCAAGGGAGTCGCTCTGAATCTTGAGCGGGACAATTTACATTAATGCATGTCCTTGAGCTACCTCCAACAACTCATCGTTAATCTGCTCATAAAGTGGCGAAAAATGGGCCTCACGATGACAATTCGGACAGATGGCAACGCATGTCCACGGCCTATCACTTTTCTCAATGCCAAAAATGTGATGAACATCTAGAAAAGCTGCGAATTGGCGTGAATTGCCGCATCCAGGTCGCTCACAAGAGCCGTTTGCCCTTTTTAGCACCGCTGCACGAACTCGCGGATCGCGTTTGACATAGGATCGTTCAGCGACAGTCCTTATCGCTCCATCAGTTCCGATGAGCGAAATATCCAATCCAGGCAAGTCTTCAAACGTATCATCGGCCACTTCCTGGACGGTTTGTTTCGGGGATATATCTGTCAGCTTTGCTATATCTATAACTTCAGGAAAATCCCACAACGCGGAAGTGACGGATGGAGCTATTTCGTCCGCCAGCCATATTGTTGGACTGGAGCCGTTCATTGCATGATTCTTTTTGCGCCGTCCCATTTTCCCTTGAGTGATGAGCTGATTGCTTATGTCGCGCTGACTGCACCAAATTGTCAGAAGGCCATTTAACGGAACGAGGGCGGCGGAGCTGATTTTATTGTCGTCTCTCTGAATGAAGAGCATGTGTGTAGCACCAGACTGGACCAAACGATTAACAAAGCTCTCTAAAGTACCTTCCCAGTCGTTGTTTTTGACAGATGCGAGGAGTTGCGCGGCGGAGTACGTCTTTTCATCTCTTCGGCGCCAACAAAGCTTGACCCTAGCTGCGAGCCGCTTCCCAGCCGGTGTGACGGCATGAATGGTTTGAGATTCTGATGGTCCATGAGGATGTCGGTCGTCAACAACGCTACAGAATCCTTTTGCTTCCAGAAAATCTTTGATCATGTTTCGAGTAATTGATTCCGACTCGTAACTATCTGCTGTACGAAATTCGCGGGGACTCATTTGCTTGCTCCGTGAAATCTGAGTTGTTGAGAAATGCCAGAAGTATAGACCCATAGGAGCAGGTGGCTACGCACCGGATTAGGCCCCGTGATACATTGAAATTCCACAGGAGAGCGCATGGGGGCTGAGGTCCAGCTTACGGATCAGACGATTGACCTGCAGCAGCAGGTGGCGCGGCTTCAGGCGCTGCTGGAGGCTTCGCGGCAAGTTCACGCCACGATTCACGAAGAGGATGTGCTGAAGTCTGTGCTGCGGCTGGTTGTGCGCGAGCTGGAAATGGCCGGCGCGACCTTCAAAGGGCCGGAATTGAGCCATGACCTGACCTACGGCGGCGTGGACGCGGAGGCTGGCACGGCGCAACGCTTTCCTTTGTACGACCGCGACGGCCAGCGCATGGCTGAACTGGTGGTGATGCCGCCGGATGGGCGCACGCTGACGCTGTACGAATCGGACTTTCTGGAGGGGCTGACGCTGCAGGCCTCTGTTGCGCTGGAAAACGCGCGCAACCACAAGCGCAATGTGGAGTTTGCCCGCGTGCAGCAGGATCTGGATGCGGCGCGCAACATTCAGCGCTCGCTGCTGCCGCAGCGTCTGCCGGATATTTCGGGCTACTCACTGGGCTTCAAATCGAAGACCTGCTACGAGGTGGGCGGCGACTATCTGGACATTGTCGAAATGCCGGACGGGACAGTTCTGCTGGTGGTGGCGGATGTGGCCGGCAAAGGGCTGGCTTCGGCGATTGTGTCGGTGAGCTTCCGTTCCGCTTTTCGGGCTGCCGCCACACTTGGCCTGCCGCTCGCTGAGATTGCCACGCGGATGAACCAGAGCCACTGGGAAGAGGGCGACGAGACGCGCCGCCGCTATGTGACCGCAATTTTTACGCGTTTCGACCCCAGGACCGGCGAACTGGAGGCGGTGAATGCAGGCCATAATCCTGGTTATGTACTGCAGCCGGACGGCACGCTGTGTCAGTTTGACGCAGTAGGTACGCCGCTGGGGCTGCTGCCCGGCATGAGCTATTCCTCTGAAACCTGCGCCTTTCCGCCGGGTTCGCGCCTGTTGCTTTATACGGACGGGCTTACGGAAGCCTTCTGCGGCGATGAAGAGTTTGGCTCAGAGCAACTTGTGGACAATTTTTCCCGATGCCAACCGCAGAGCGCCGATGCTATTCTCGATACACTGTGGCAGGCGATTGAAGATTTTTGTCAAGGTGGGCCGCAATCGGACGATATGACAGCATTGGTGCTCTCGCGCATCGGTGAGCCTTGTACGGAAGGCTCCGAGCGCGTTGGGGAGATAGCAGCTTGAGCGGAAAGTCAACGTGCGTTGAAGTTCGCTTGCCGTCGCGGCTCGGCTACGAGAAAGTGGCCATGAGTACCGCCGCCTCCGTTGCCAAGCTGATGGGCTTTCGCCAGGAGCGCATTGAGGACCTCAAAACCGCTATTGCCGAGGCGTGCATCAATGCCATTGAGCACGGCAACAAGCTGAACGATGGCCTGCAGGTGGGCGTGCTGCTCAATGCCGGCGAGGATGCGCTCGAAATCAAGGTGATTGACGATGGCCGGGGGATGAAGACTTTGCCTCCCAGACCGGACATTGACAAGAAGATTCACGGCGAAGAAGACCCGCGCGGCATGGGGATGTTTTTGATTCAAGCCCTGGTGGATGAGGCCGAGTGGGTGGCAGGCGCAAACGGAAAGAGCAGCTACGTGCGCCTGGTAGTACGGCTGGACCCGCCAAACGAGTAAAGTTCTTATACGGAGATATTGATCGTGCAGACCGAAACCAAGTCGAAAGTTGAACAGATTTCTTCCTCCGCAGGCCATCCGGTCAGCGTACTCCGCTTTGAGGGCGATATTGCCAGCACCTCCAAGGAAGCCGTTCTTGGCGCGTATCAAGCTCTCTCGAAAGAGACCGTCAAGCTGATCCTGCTGGACTTCACCAAGGTGGATTACATTAATTCGAGCGGCATTGCGCTGGTGATCCAACTGCTGATCGAGGCCTCGAATGCCGGACAGAAAGTGGCGGCCTTTGGCCTTTCGGCGCACTTCACCAAGGTGTTCACGATGGTAGGCATCACAAAGTACGCAGGGCTTAATCCGGATCAAGCTACGGCGCTGGCTGCGCTGTAGGTCTTTTCGTTTCAGAACGATTACGCCTTCGCATGGATTGCTTCATGTGAAGGCGTATTTCTTTATAGCTGCTACTCGTAGCGCAGCGCCACCATCGGGTCTACTCTTGAGGCGCGCCGCGCTGGGAAGTAGCCTGCGATCAGCCCGACGACCAGCAGCACGCACACGGCAAGGGCGATGCTTAACGGGTCCTTGTCCTTTAGCCCGAAGAGCATGTGCGATACCAGTTGTCCGCCTGCAAGCGTGGCCGGTACACCGATGGCGATACCGATGAACACCATGATGGCGATTTCACGCAGCACCAGCCAGCGTACATTGGATTGCGGCGCGCCGAGCGCCATGCGGATGCCGATTTCGTTGGTTCGCTGGCTGACGATGTACGACATCAGGCCGTAGATGCCGATGCAGGAGAGAAAGACTGCCAGCAGACCGAAGAAGATGGAGAGCTGTGCCACGACGCGCTGATCCGTCACTGACCGCGCGACCTGCTCGTCCAGCGTCGTCACATCGATAATCGGCAGACGGCGATCGATGGAATGGATTGTCTTCTGCACCGCATCGGCAACGCCTTGAAAATTGCCCGTATACCGAACGCTGAAGTCACCCAGATACTGCGGATGTTGCGTGTAGGGAACGTAATCCAGAGTCTCCGGGCCTTCATCCAATGTGTCGAACTTCACATCCTTCACGATGCCAACCACCTGGACCAGTGGACTGTTCGCTCCGCCCATCCGGTAGCTCTTGCCGATAGGCAAGCCTGCAGGAAACAGCGTCTTCGCCATGTGCTCGCTGATGACCGCCACATGCGGCGCGTTCGCCGTGTCCTGCGGCCCGAACAGCCGTCCCGCCACCAGGGGAATCTGCATCGCGGCAAAGTATCCGCTGCCGATCATGTTATGTTTCACATTCACGTCGTAACTCACCGGCATCCCCGGCACGGTTACCCATCCATTCCAGCTTCCCTCGTGAAATACAAAGCTGGAAAAACTGACTGCACGCACGCCCGGCAGCGTACTCACCTTGTCCTCAATTTCCCGGAGCAGCGCCATGAGCCGGTGCTCGTCTTCCTTGTAGCCCACGGAGCTCTCATCAATCTCCATCCGCAGAACATTCTCGCGGTTAAATCCCGTATCTACGTTCGTCAGATTGATGAGACTGCGCAGAAAAAGGCCCGCGCCCACCACAAGCATCAGTGAAAGCGCAACCTGCAGAACGACCATGGTTCGGGCAAGCAGATTTCTAGTTCCGCCCTTTACCATGCCGCGTCCTTCCTTCAGCGTCTCTGTCAATTGCAGGCGCGTGGCGCGGAAGGCCGGGATGGTTCCGAAGAGCAGTGCCGTTGTGATTGTGATGGCCAGTGTGAACAGCAGTACTGTCGCATTCAGCCCCACGTGCAGCGGAACCGTCTCCGGGCCATCCGAAACCATCCGCAGCAGCAGCCGGCTTGCGCCCATCGCAAAGGCAATCCCCAGTGCGCCACCCGCGAGCGCCAGAATCAGGCTTTCCGTCAGCAGTTGGCGAATGATGCGGCCTCGCCGCGCTCCAAGCGCCTGCCTTACAGCCAACTCGCGGGCTCTTGCCGTCGCGCGCGCCAGCAGCAGGTTCGCAATGTTCGTGCAGGCAATCAGCAGCACCAGTGCCACAATACCCATCAGCAGCTTCAGGGGCTGGGAAAACTGCCTGCGCAGATATGAAATGCCCGTCGCCATAGGCGTCAGCCGCATGTGCGTATTGTTCAGGTCGACCAGCTCGCGTTGGGTGGGCTTTCTGTCGGTAAAGCTAAGCAGAATCTGCCGAAAGAGCACATCGGCGTTCGCTCTTGCCTGCTCTTGTGTAACGCCGGGCTTCATCCGCCCAATGATCCACAGCGATTCGGAGAAATTCTCGGTGTATCCACGATAATGCGGCGGCACGGACTGGATCATCGAGAGCGGAACCCATATATCTGGCGCTTCACCTACGGATGTCCCGAAAAATTCCTCCGGCGCTATGCCCACGATGGTGAAAACCGTGTTGCCCAGCTTGAGTGTGTGTCCCAGCACGGCTGGCTTATTGCCCAGCGCGCGCTTCCACCAGGCATCGCTGATGACCGCTACGGGATGATTGCCCTCGGAGTTGTCATCGGCATTGGTCAGTGTACGGCCCATCGTGGCTTCTACACCAAGCGTGGAGAAGTATGTGCCGGAGACGAGCTGTACCTTCATTGGCACGGAAGACGTCTCGCTGCCGATAAAGCCGTGCACGTAATTTGTGAGGCTGAAGATTGCAGCGGTATCCGAAAAAACTGAGTTCTGTTTCTGGAACTCGCGGTAAAACGGATACGAGTAGAGTGCCGTAATTGCATATGCATCGCTGATGCCGAGCCATTGCTCGCCTCCCAGCATCACCAGCTTCCGGGGCTCTTTTACAGGCAGCTCGCGGAGCAGCACCGCATCGAGCAAGGTGAAGATGGCAGTGTTCGCGCCGATACCGAGCGCGAGCGAGAGCAGCGCAACTGCCGTGAGCGCCTTGCTGCGCAGCATGGAGCGGATGCCGTAGGCGGTGTCCTGCAGGAAGTTTTCGAACCATGCTGCGACCCGGATGGTATGGCTTGTTTCGCGCTGTTGCATCAGGGAGCCAAAGGCGCGGCGTGCTTCTTGCGGATCGCGGCCTGCAGCGATGGCTTCTTCCATGTGCGCTTCGAATTCTTCCTGGATTTCGCGGTTCACCTTGTCTCCGCGAAAGACATTTCCGATTCGCGACCAGAGCGACATTTCACGCCTCCTGTAACACGCGATTGATGGCTGTGCTGATAGCCGCCCAGCGCGATTCTTCCGCGCCAAGCTGCTTTTTTCCTGCCGCTGTGAGCTCGTAGATACGCGCGCGGCGGTTGTTTTCTTTTTTGATCCACTCGGCGCGAATCCAGCCGGCTTCTTCCATGCGGTAAAGCGCGGGGTAGAGCGAGCCTTCTTCAGCGCGCAGCACTTCCGCGGATATATCCGCGATGGCGGCCATGATTGCGTAGCCGTGCAGACGCGGCCTGCGCGAAAGAATCTTCAGCACGAGCAGATCGAGCGAGCCTTGCAGGGAATCTGTTTTTGATTTAGCCATACTCAGATGTCTTTATATAGATGTCTAAGTATGCTGTCAACACGAATGCACCTACCCGCTCTGCCGGGCTAAAATTTCGCTATGAACTTAACGGCAATTCAGGCGGCTCTGCGCGACGCCGGTTACAGCGGCTGGCTTTTTTACGATCATCATCATCGCGATCCGATTGGCGAGCGGATTCTGGGGCTGGACCCGAAGGCGCACATCACGCGACGGTGGTATTACTTTGTGCCGGCGCAGGGCGAGCCGCACAAGCTGGTGCATCGCATTGAGCAGTTGCGGTTGGATTCGCTGCCGGGCAGCAAGACACTGTATTCAAGCTGGCAGGAGCTGGCCGCTGGATTGGAGGCGATGCTTTCCGGTGCGACGAAGCTTGCCATGCAGTACTCTCCGAACAACGCGATTATGTACGTCTCTATGGCGGATGCGGGGACGGTGGAGTTCCTGCGTTCGATTGGTAAGGAGATATTCAGCTCCGCGAACCTGGTGAGCGAGTTTGAGGCTGTGCTGAGCGAGGAGCAGAAAACCACTCATGCGGCGGCGCAAAAAGCGATTGATGCGGTGCTGGCGGAGGGTTGGAAAGAGATTGGGCGCAGGCTGAGGCCGGCTGGCGGCAAGCCCGAATCGTTTACCGAGTTCGACATGGTGCAGTGGCTGAGCGAGGGGATGCGGCGCGAGGGGCTGATCTGGGAGAACGGCCCGAATGTGAGTGTGAATGCCAACAGTTCGGACTCGCATTATGAGCCGACGGCGGAGAAGTCCTCGCCGATCCGTGAGGGCGACTTTCTGTTGATCGACATCTGGGGCAAGCAGGACAAGCCCGAGGCAATCTTTTACGACATCACGTGGACAGGCGTGATTGGCCGTGAGCCGAGCGAGCGTGAGCAGCTTGTCTTTACCACTGTTCGCGATGCGCGCGATGCGGCGATTGCTGTGGTTGAGTCCGCGTTTGTGGAGGGGCGCACGATTCATGGATTCGAAGGCGACGATGCGGCGCGGGCGGTGATTCGCAATGCCGGGTTTGGCGAGTATTTTACGCATCGCACGGGGCACAACATCGCGGTGGAGATTCATGGGCCGGGAGCGCATCTGGACAATCTTGAAACGCACGATGAGCGGCTGATTCTGCCGAATACATGCTTCTCGGTTGAGCCGGGAATTTACCTTCCGGAGTTTGGGGTGCGGAGTGAGATCGATATGCTGACTGCGTCGAACAAGGCGTGGGTGACAGGGGAGGTGCAACGCGAGTTAGTGAGAATTTAGGGACGAGGGACGAAGGACGAAGGACGAAAGGGAACCGGCGGCAGATGGGAAAATCTTTTAGATCATTTTCAAGAATAGTGTAGACTGATGGTCGGCGAATCTCCGGCGACGCAAAAGCTATGGCGCGAGCCTTCGATGATGATTTGCGGCGAAAGTTTTTGGCCGCGTATGACCGTGGC